>SYOX01000110.1 GCA_005804885.1 Pseudomonadota bacterium | reverse complement strand
TCGATGAAGGATGGCGGCCAACACGGGATCGAGTTTTTGAGCAAGGCCAATGCACTGACCCCAGACCCATCAACTGAGTCTCCCCTCGATCCCCGCCACGACGGGCTCCGATGAGATGTGACTAAGAGACAGCCTTCCGGATGGAGGGCAGTGCCCTTCGGGAGGCAGTGCCTCTCGGGGGACAGGGGGTGGAGTGGCGATCCCCCCCTCCGATCGCGCTCAAGTAACGGACATTATTTCTGTTTTTCCCGCTCAAGGTGATCCACCACCGCTGCGCGACGCCTCGATCGCTGGTCAAGGGCCAGCCTGCGATCCTCTCGACCCCGGCGATCCCAGGCTCGGTGAGGGGGTCAGCGGGGTCTTTCGGCCAGGAGGAGGAGGTGGGGGCTGTCGGTGCCGAAGAAGGCGCCTCGGGAGGCCAGCGAGCCGCTGACCTCGATGCAGTTGAAGCCGGCCATGCGCAGCAGGCTCTGGATCTCGTGAAGGGAGAAGAGGCGGATGTAGATGTACTGCTCCCAGGGGGGGCGGTTGTCGTCGTAGATGAAGGTGCGCTTGTTGTGCAGGACGGAGGTCTGGTAGTTGAAGGTGACCTCTTCGAGGAAGAGGCAGTCCGAGCCCTCCCACCACTTGCGATCCGGGAGCTTCTGGATGGCGAAGTCGCGGTTGAGGATCTCGAGCAGGAAGCGGCCGCCGGGCTTGAGGCTCTGGAAGACGCCGGTCAGGATCTGGAAGTTGGTCTTGTCGTCGAAGTAGCCGAAGCTGGTGTGGAAGCAGAAGGCGGCGTCGAAGGCGCCGTTGAAGTTCAGCTCGCGCACGTCGCCGTGGATGAACTTGATGGAGAGCTTTCGGCGCTGGGCCTCCCCGAGGGCCTTCTGGAGCAGGGGCAGGGAGAGGTCGAGGCCGACCATGTCGTAGCCGCGCTTGGCCAGCTCGATGGTGTGCCGCCCGAAGCCGCAGCACATGTCGAGGATCCGGCCGCCCTGTCCGACGCTGAGGCTGTTGAGGATGAACTGGCTCTCGCGCCGGGTCTGCTTGTGGAAGCCCAGCGGCAGGGTGCGGAAGTACTCCTCGGTGAAGATCTGCCGGTACCAGGTGTGCTCCGGCGGGCTGTGGGGCGCGGTCTGGTTGCGAGAAGGCTCGGGGCGCTCGCTCTCGTCGATGAGCTCCTGGACGATGTCGGACAGCTCGCCCTTGCCGGGCGGCGCCTTCGCGGGCGGCGCGGTGGGGGTGATCGCGGTGGGGGGGGCCGCGATGGCCAGGAGCGGGGCGAGGGCGGCCTGAGGTGGAGCGCTCGGGGCGGGGGCCTGGGCCGCAATGGGCGGCTTGCTCGGGGGTGCGGCCTTGGGCGGCGGCGGGGCGCTCAGGGCGGCCGGGGGCCGGGGCGGCTCGATGGGCGGTGGGCTGGGCTGGGGCACGGGGGGGTGGGCGAGGGCCTCGACCTCGCCGGACTCCAGCGACTCCAGATCGTCCTCGGTCAGGCCGGAGATGGGCACGGTCGGGCCCGACGGGCTCTCGCCGTCGAAGGCCATCAGGTCGTCGTGCGAGAGGACAGGGAGCGTCGCGGAGGCCTTGAGGGCGGGCGCGCCGGCGGCCCTGACGCGCTCGCGCGCCGCCTCGTCGAGCCGCTTCGCCTCGCCCTCAGGCAGCCCGTCGTGCCAGGGCTTGTCGAAGCCGACCGGGGGTCGGATGACGACGAAGGGAAGCAGCGAGGGCGCCGCCTCGATGGGCTCGTCGTTGATCCTGGAGCGCTTGCGCCGGCCTCGGAGGATCCCCGACAGCGGCAGGGAGCGGCTCTCTTCGACCTCCTCGACCTCTTCGGCGCCCGGCATGCGGAAGACGGGCATCTCCAGGGTGCTGAGCAGATCCCCCTCCTCGTCGTCGTCGTCGTCGTCGTGGTCGTCGTCGGGGTTGGTGCGTGCCATGGTCAGCGTGTTGAGGCCCTCAAGCTCCTCAAGCTCCTCAGGGGCGAGCGCGTCCTCGACAAAGAGTTCAGGCTCTTCGGCCTTGGTGGCGCCGCCGTGGGCTACGGCCCCTCGCTCGAAGTCGCCGGGCGAGGTCATCGCCCCTTGTGCCGTGCCTGCTTCGGGGTTCTGGTCGCTGGTGTTTGCCAACGGTCCTCCAGGGCGCGTTTGAGGGTGTAGCCGAACATCTTCCGGCCTTCAGGGAGGCTCGGAGAGGTTTGTCGGTGGAAGCCAGCGGCCTCCGGAGTGTGGTCAAGGATGGCCCGGTGAGGCGCTAGGGCGAGTGTATCAGGCACACCGGCGGCTCGCAATCATTCTGTCCCTGGCCCGAGGCCCTGTCCCGGCTGCCGCGCTTGCGCGCTCAGGCGCTCTAAAGCTGCTGGCGCATGGCGTCGATGGCCTGCTTGTAGTCCTCCGCGCCAAAGATGGCCGAGCCGGCCACGAAGGCCCTGGCCCCCGCCGCGTGTATCTGCCCGATATTGTTGATCTTGACGCCCCCGTCGACCTCAATGACGACGTGGTCGAGGCCGCGCTCGGCGAGCGTGGCGCGCAGCGCCGCGATCTTGCGCAGCGCCGAGGGGATGAAGCTCTGGCCGCCGAAGCCGGGGTTGACCGTCATCAGTAGCACCATGTCCACATCCTCCAGGATGTAGTCGAGCGACTGAAGGGGCGTGGCCGGGTTGAGGCTCACCCCGGCGCGGGCGCCGGTGGCCTTGATGGCCTGGACCGTCCGGTGAAGGTGCGTGGCGGCCTCGACGTGGACCGTGACGATGTCGGCCCCGGCTGCGGCGAAGTCCTCGACGAAGCGGATCGGCTCGGTGATCATCAGGTGGACGTCCAGCACGGCCTGCGTGCAGCCCCGCAGCGCCTCGACGACCGGGATCCCGATCGTGATGTTCGGCACATAGTGCCCGTCCCTCACGTCGACGTGGAGCCAGTCCGCGCCGGCGTCCAGGACCGCGCCGCAGTCGTCGGCCAGCCGCACGAAGTCCGCGGACAGGATGCTCGGCGCGATGATGGGGCCAGCGGGCGGGAAGGGGATCGTGCGTGCCATCGGTGTTCTCCGGGTCGATGTTGGCGTGGCGCCCTGATCATTGGCAAATGCGAAGACCGGCTGTCAAGCCCGGCGAGCGCGCGCCATGTAGAAGCCGTCGGTCTGCTGGGGGCTGGGCATCGACAGCCACCCCAGCGGCGTGCGCGTCAAGGCGCCCCAGTCCGCGCCCCCCTCCGGCCTGTCGATCTCCAGGCCAGGGTGCCGCGAGAGCGCCGCCTCAAGCTGCCCCTCGCCCTCCTCCGGGGTGAAGGTGCAGACGCTGTAGACGAGGCGGCCGCCGGGGGCCAGCAGCTCGACGGCCCTGTCAAGGAGCGAGGCCTGGAGCGCGGCCAGCGTTGCGATCTCCTCGGGCTGGCGGCGCCAGCGGATCTCCGGGTGGCGCCGCATCACCCCCAGGCCGGAGCAGGGCGCGTCCAGGACGATGAGGTCGAAGGGGCCTTCGAGGGTCGCCGCGTCTCTCAGATCGCCGTGGGCGCGCTGCGGGGCAAGCAGGCCGAGCAGGTCGAAGCGGCGCCCGAGGACGTCGAGCTTCTGGGCGTGGGTGTCGCCGACGGTCAGCCTGAGGCTCGGGCCGCCGAGCGCGGCGAGGTGGGCGGCCTTGCCGCCGAGGCCCGCGCAGGCGTCCAGGGCGCGCTCGCCGGCCTTCGGGGCGGCCAGGTGCGAGACGAGCTGGGCGGCCTCGTCCTGGACGAGGGCGCGGCCTTCGTCGATGGCGGCCTGGGCTGCTGCGGTCAGGGTGGGGAGGCGGAGGCCGTCCGGGCTGATCGCGGTCACCTGTCCGCCCAGCGCGGCCGCCATCGCCGCCCTCTCGGCCGGATCGAGCGCGCCGGTGGCGCGCAGGGTCAGGCCGGGGCGCCGCGCGAAGGCCTCGGCCTGCGCCAGGGCGTCGTCCCAGCCAAACTGGTCGATGAGCCGCTCGGCCATCCACAGGGGCATCGACCAGCGCTCGGCGAGGTGGCGGGCGCGGCCCTCTTGGGGCGGGGCGGGCTGCGGCCAGCGCGCCCGGGCGCGCAGGGCGCCGCGCAGGACGCCGTTGACGAAGCCGGGCAGGGCCTTGCCGCAGCGCAGGGCGCGGGCGTGCTCGACGGCCTCGTCGACGGCGGCGTGATCGGGGATGCGGTCGAGGCCGTCGACCTGGTAGATCGCCGCGCGCAGGATCGCGCGCACGTCGGGGTCGACGCGGTCCAGGCCGCCGCGGACGAAGAGGCCGAGGATCGCGTCGATGCGGCCGAGCCACGTCAGCGCGCCGTAGACCAGCTCCGTGGCCAGGGCCCGGTCGCGCGGGGCCAGGGCGCCCTGCGTCGCGGCCAGGGCCGCGTCGAGGGCGAGGTGGGAGTAGGCGCCCTCGTCCAGGACGCGGTGGAGGACGGCGGCGGCGATGCGTCGGGGGTTCAGGGCGTCGCGGTCGGGGGATTTGTCGCGGCCGTGGGGCTTGCGGTTCATGTCGAGCCGCCCAGGAGCGTGCCGCGCGGCAGGGGGCTGCCGCGCAGGAAGGTCAGCGCGTCGAGGGCGCGCTTGCCGGGCGCCTGGCACTGGGTGATCTCGACGACGCCCTGTCCGGCGGCCACGAGCAGGGTGCCCTCGTCGGCGCCCTGGCTCAAGACGGTCCCCGGCGCGGCGCCCTCGGGCGGGTCGCCGGGCCAGCGCGAGGCGCGGTGGATCTTCAGGGGGGTGCCGACGAGCCGGGGGTTGTCGCAGCGGGTGATGGTGGTGGCGGCGCCGGGCCAGGGGTTGAAGCCCAGGATGCGGCGGACGATGGCCTCGGCGGGCTCGGACCAGTCGATCTGGCCGTCGGCCTTGGTCATCATCGGCGCGTAGGTCATCAGCGCGTGGTCCTGCTCGACGGCGACGGCCTCGCCGCGTCGCAGGTCGTCCAGGACCGTCATCAGGGCGGCGGCGCCCAGGGTCATGAGGCGGTCGTGGAGCTCGCCGGCGGTCTCGCCGGGGTGGAGATCGGCGCGGGCGATGTGGAAGACCGGGCCGGAGTCCAGGCCGGCCTCCATCCGCATGATCGAGACGCCGACCTCCTGCTCCCCGCGCACGATGGCCCAGTTGATCGGGGCGGCGCCGCGCAGCCTGGGCAGGACGCTGGCGTGGACGTTGACGCAGCCCAGATGCGGGATGTCCAGGACGGCCTGGGGCAGGATGCGGCCGTAGGCCACGACGACGGCCAGATCGGGGTCCAGGGAGGCCAGGGCCTCAGCGAACTCGGGCCCGCGGGCCGAGCGAGGCTGGAAGACGGGGATCGAGGCGGCCTCGGCGGCGACCTTGACGGGCGAGGGGGTCGAGGCCTTGCCTCGCCCCGCAGGGCGGTCGGGGTTGGTGAAGACGCCGACGACGGTGTCGGGGCCGTCGATGAGGGCCTGGAGGGAGGGCACGGCGAAGTCGGGCGTGCCCATGAAGGCGATCTTGAGCGTCCGGGTCATCAAGGCTCCGATCTGGGGGGGGCGGGCTCCTGGCCCTTCTTCTTGAGCTTCTCGGCGCGCTCCTCGATCCAGGCCGGCAGGGTGCGCTTGTAGGTCTTGAGCGCCATGCGGTGCTTGAGGCGAGAGAGGTGATCGAGGAAGAGCACGCCGTTGAGGTGGTCGATCTCGTGCTGGAGGCAGACGGCCTCAAGGCCGTCGGCCTCGATCTCGTAGGTCTCGCCCTTGAGGTTCATGGCCTTGACGACGACCCGCTCGGCGCGGCGGACTTCCATGTAGACGCCGGGGATGGACAGGCACCCCTCCTCCCAGATGATGGACCCGGATCGCTCCAGGATGGTCGGGTTGATCAGCACCCAGAGGTTGGCAGGGTCTTCGGGGACGCTGCAGTCGATGACGGTGATGCGCAGGTCGCTGCCGACCTGGGGCGCCGCCAGCCCCACGCCGGGGGCGTCGTACATGGTCTCCACCATGTCCTCGACGAGCTTGCGGACCTCGTCGGTGATGGCCTCGACGGGCCTGCAGCTGATCCGCAGCGCGTCGTCCGGGTAGAGCACGAGATCCAGCACGGCCATGTCGAGTCTTCTCCACTTGGGGCGCCTGGGTGCGCCCGCGATCGGCCCTCGGCGGCCCCTCGGGCCGCGTCGACGGACTTTATCACCCCAAAAGCGCGCCGCCTTCAAGCCCCAGCCGCGCTCTCGGCGGCGGATCGTCGCGCCGCGGCGGCCTCAGCCCCCCTTCGGCGACCGGCCGAGCGCCTGGAGGACCTTGGCGCGGGCGGCGGCCTCGTCGGTCTTGAGGTGCCGGATCAGGGCCTCCAGGTGGGGCACCAGGGCCTCGCGGTCGGCCGAGGGGGGGCGCTGGCTCATGAGCAGATCGACGGCGACCTGGAGGGTGGCGGCGGCCTTCTGCCCCTGGCGATCCAGGATCTGGCAGTAGCCGATGTTCATGTGGGCCACGGCGGCGAAGTTGGCGCGATCGAGCTCCGACCAGACCCCGGCGGCGATCTGGTAATCCTCGATCGCGCCCTTGAGGTTGTCCCGCTTGCGGCGCACGTTCCCCCGCGCGTTGTGGGCCAGCCCCCGCAGCTCCACCTGGGCGTCGGCGTCGATGGCGGCGATCGCGTCGCCCAACCGCGCCTCGGCCGCCGCGTCCTGCCCCTGATCGTAGAGGATCATCCCGAGGTTGAGCAGGGCCTCGGCCAGGATCTCCGGCGATCGACCCTTGCGGCCCAGCTCGACGGCCTGGGTCAGGATGGCCTGCGCCTTGTCGTGCTGCCCGGCCCGGCGCAGGATCAAGCCCAGATCGTTGTGGATCGCGGCCTGCGCGTCGAAGTCGCCCAGCGCCTCGTAGATCGGCAGCGCCTGCCGGTAGAGCCGGACCGCCTCGGCCGCCTCGCCCTGCTGCGCGGCCACCTGGGCCTGGCGAAAAATCTTGAGCGCGAAGAGGTCCTTCTGGGCGTCGTTGGACACCGGCGGCGGCGCCAGAGACTCGGCCCTGCGGGCCGGCGCCTCAGGCGCGCACCCGGACAGCGCCAGCGCGGCCAGCCCAAGCGCAAGGATGTTGCGGTTCATCAAGAGGCCCTCCCGCGTCCAGAATGCAAGATCGCATGCCCTCAGGCGACGCGCCACACCATACCACGGCCGCCCTCGCAGGACAGGTTGGCTCAGCGAAGGTGCCGACGCCCCAGGCCCCCCACCCCATACCCCACGCTACCATCGTGCCGACGGCTATCGTGCGGGCGGCTATCGTGCCGACGGCCTCTCTCCCCAGGCGCAGAGCCTGCTCCACACCCCATGAAGAGGTGGATGGGTCGCTGGCCCTGGAGGATCGACGGCCACGCGCTCTGCCGATCGACAAGGTCACTGTCTCCCCCAACGAAGGGATCGTGAGGGGTGGAGACGGAGGCCAGGGCGAGGAGGGTGGGAAGGCGGATCAGGGCCAGCGGCAGGCGGCGATCCGGTGGTGCAGTGTGCTGAAAGGTTGACCAGTGGAGGGCGCATTGCTACTTTGGATCTCGGACGTCGGATCGGAGCATGACGCACATGACCAACACGCCCACACCTTCTCTGGTCAACATCCCCGCGCAGCGCCGCTCGCAGCGCCGAAGCCAACTCCAGCCGCCAGTGCCTGGAGACTGGTCTTCGTGGTACCTCACGGACGAGGACGACATGGGTCAGAGCTTCGAGCAGATGGACTGTGTGGCCTTGCTCCTGAGCAGCCTTGAGCATCTGATCGAGCAGCGGCAGTGGGCCAACGTCGTGGCAGGCACGGACATCTTCTTCGCCTGGATAGAGACAAAGCACCTGGTGCGCATCTCGCCCGACGTCTTCTTGATGCCCTGGCGCAGCGACCGGCCCCGGCCCACATCCGTCCAGACGTGGAAGCGGGGCCACAACCCCCCGAGCGTGGCGATAGAGATCGTGTCGGAGGACTGGCGCAAGGATTACGAGGAGCTGCCGCCGAAGTACGAGCAGCTCGATGTCCAGGAGCTTTTTATCTACGATCCCGAGGGCGCGGCGCGGGCCTCGACACCGGGCATCAAGCCCCCGCGAGGGGCGAGGCGATACGCCCTCCAGCGCTTTGCCCGAGACAACGAGGGTGTCTGGCTGCGGACGCACGCGGTCGACGGGGCCTGCTGGTCGTCGGTCCTGGAGGTTCATCTGGTGATCGTGGACACCGAACAGGGCCCGCGTCCGAGGTTGTCCTTCGATCCCGGGGGCTGCGAGCTTGTCCCCACCGTCGCCGAGCATGAAAGACGGCTCAAGGAGGTCGAGCGAGAGCGCGCCGAGCATGAGAGACGGCTCAAGGAGGTCGAGCGAGAGCGCGCCGAGGCCGCCGATCAGCGCGCCGAGGGCGAGCGAGAGCGCGCCGAGGCCGCTGAGCAACGGGCGGCTTCACTTGAGGCCGAGCTGGCGACCTTGCGCGCGGCCTTGCTCGCCCGCGATTCCCCAGCCAAGGGCAACCCCTCAGAGTGAAGCGTCAGGGTGAACCGGCGGACATCAAGCGCGCTTGCCCGAGGCGCAGCGCAGTTCGTCAGCCGTCCTGTTGTGGCAGCGCCGTCAGGAGGAGGCCAGGGCGCGGAGGACGGGATGGCGAATCAGGGCCATGGGAAGGCGCCCTTCCCGTGGCAGGTTGGCTCAGTGAAGGTGCCGACGCCTCAGGTCCCCCCCCACCCTACCCCATGGAACACGATCGTGCCGACGGCGTCTCGCCCCAGGCGTAGGGCCGCCGCCCTCGCGCCCAGGGCCACGCAGAGGACGCCCCGCCCAGAGCCCCGCCCGTCCCAGTCTCGCGCCTGGGGCGAGACGCCGTCGGCACGAGACGCCGTCGGTACGAGACGCCGAGACATCGTCGATACAATCGATGACGCCGTCGGCACGAGACGCCGTCGGCACGAGACGCCGTCGGCACGATCCTGAC
Source organism: Pseudomonadota bacterium (assembly GCA_005804885.1). Classification (GTDB taxonomy): domain Bacteria; phylum Myxococcota_A; class Bradymonadia; order Bradymonadales; genus SYOX01. Next base: position 8,747 of record SYOX01000110.1, on the reverse strand, counting down.
CTGTGGGGCCTCGGTAACTTCACCGAGCGAACCTGCTCGCCGGACACCTCGGGCAGATGAGGGTTGCTTTTGAGGCCGCCGCCGCCCTATAAAGGACGCAGCCCGGCGTGATCGGAATCGACCATCAAGATGTTGGAGTGGTACTCTTGAGGGCTTCACGGCGGCGCTGCGTGTCTTCAGGATCGGCCTCGCTCCCGACCATCGGGCTCAACCCTCCATGGGCGGGCACGAACCCACGACTGCTCAACACGCGTATCTCGAAGGCGTCACATCAGAGGGAGCTTCCGTGTCGGAGCCTGTCGAGATCCTCATCAAGCGCATGACCGCTATCGTCCGCGGCCGGGAATCGGCCAAGGGCTTCCACTTCTTCTGTCAAATCGGCGACAAGAGCTGGGACAAGGGCGTCACCACCCTCCAGATCTCGGGCACGGGCTGGACGCTCCTGAGCCGCCACGCCATCAACGACGAGGGCGAGGAGATCGAGGACATGCTCTTCTCCGTCTACCTCTCCGCCCGCGACGTGCGCGCCCTCGTCCGTATCCTGCTCGATCACCCCTTCTGGGAGTTCGACACCTCCCGCTGGGAGCGCAAAGGCGAGGAGACCAACATCCACCTGCGCGTCGCCGACACCGGCAAGGCCTTCGCCTGGGGCGCCCAGTACTGGAGCAGCGAGCTCGACCGCCAGCCCCGCGTCCGCGCCCTCATGTCGACCATCAACCTCATCGTCAAGACCGTCAGCGAAGGCCAGATCACGATCCTCGGCCTCTGACCCCCCGCCCTCCCTATCCGAAGAAACATCACAGAAACGTCAATGAATCAGCGATCTTCGCGGACGCAGGTGGCCAGCACCTCGACGTGGTAGGTGCGCGGGAACATGTCGAAGACCGACATCGCCTCGATCCGGTAGCCGCCCTCGCGCGCGAGCCGGCCCAGATCGCGCCCCAGCGTCGGCGGGTCGCACGACACATAGACCAGCCTCGGCGCCCCCACCGCGATCAGCCCCGCGATCACCTCCCGGGCGCCGGTCCTGGGCGGATCGAGCAGCACCTTGTCGAAGGCCCCGGCGCGGGCCACGCCCCTGGGCAGCCCTCGGCTCAGGTCGCAGGCGCTCAGATCGAGCCGCTCGCCGATCTCCCCAAGGCGCTCGGCGCAGCGCCGCCCGTCCTCGACGGCCCGCGGGTCCAGCTCCAGCCCTCGCACCGAGGCCCCGCGCGCGGCCAGCGCCGCGCTGAAGTTGCCCGAGCCGCAGTAGAGCTCCAGCACGCGGTCGCCCGGCGCGGGCGACATGGCCTCGACGACCTTGTCGACGAGCAGCGCGTTGACGGCGTCGTTGGCCTGGGTGAAGGCGCCCACGTCCAGCTCCCGAGCGGGCGCGGGGTCGCGCGGCAGGCCGCTTGCGTCGGGCGGCAGGCCCGCCAGCGCGATCTCGAAGCGCGTCTGGCCGAGGTCGGCCGGGGGGGGCGCGTTGCGGCCGAGGCCGACAACCCTGATCCCGGCCAGGGCCGCGCCGAGGGCCTCGGGTCTGGCCCAGAGGGGCTTGAGGCGGGCGAGCGCGGCCTGGGGGCGGCCGACGGCGAGCAGGGCGTGGGCGCGGTCGCCGCCCCGAGCCAGCTCCAGGGAGAGCGCGCCGCCGCCGAGGCCGCCGAGGTGGGGCGAGAGCAGGTCCCGGGCCGCCAGGAGGGTCGGGTGGGCCACGAGGCAGTCGGGGGCGGGGGTCAGAGTGCGGGAGCTCGCCTGGAAGAAGCCCGTCCTGCCGGCGTCGTCGAGGTGGAGGCGCAGGCGGCGGCGGTAGCGGCGGTCGGAGGGCGCCGCGACGCGCTCGACGATCTCCGGGAGGGCGAGCTTGCTGACGCGGCGGATCGCCTCCAGCGCGGCGTCGATCTTCATGTCCAGGGAGAGGCCGTAGGGCAGGGGCCAGAGCTGGCAGCCGCCGCATTGCGCGTCGTGGGGGCAGGCGGCCGGGACGCGGTCGGGGGAGGGGGTGAGGATCGCGCGGGTCAGGGCGCGGCAGAAGGTGGGCCGATCCTCGACGATCTCGATCTCGACCTCGTCGCCGGGCAGCGCCCCGCGCACGAAGATGACACGGCCATCCTGGCCGTGGGCGACGCCATCGCCGCCGAAGGCGAGGCGCTCGATGGTGACGCGCAAGGGGGCCTCAGAGCTCAACGCGGGCGCGGTTGAGGGCGAGGGTGTCGCCGCCGAGCAGCAGGGGGCTGTCGGGGATCACGACGCCGAGCAGGTCGTAGGCGGTGGCCTGCTCGATGTTCACGTCGACGAACTGCCCCGGCGTGACCGGCTCGCCGCCGTCGTCGAAGGAGAGGTAGACGACCCCGTCGATGTCCGGCGCCTGGCCGTAGTAGCGGCCCTCCATGACGTAGTCGTGCTCCTCGCTGACGCCGTCGACGAGCACCCGGAGGCGTTGGCCGACGCGCTCGGCGTTCTTGCGGGCGCTGATGCCCTGCTGAAGCTCCATCAGCGCGTCGCGGCGCTCGACCTTGACGTGGTCCTCGACCTGGTCGGGCATCTCGCCGGCCAGCGTGTCCTCTTCGATGGAGTAGGTGAAGACCCCCACCCGGTCAAACTCCACCGCCTCGACCCAGTCGTAGAGCTCCCGGAAGTCCGCGTCCGTCTCGCCCGGGAAGCCCGTGATGAAGGTCGTGCGAAGCACCAGGCCGGGCACCTCGCGCAGCCGCCGGATCAGGTCCGCCTGCTTGTCGCGCTGGATGTTGCGCCGCATGGCCTTGAGGATCGGCGCCGAGATGTGCTGCAGCGGCATGTCCACGTAGGGCAGGATGCGGTTGTCCTCGGTCAGCAGCCCCAGCAGCTCGTCCGAGAAGTTCCACGGGTACATGTAGAGCATCCGTATCCACTCGACGCCGTCGACGCGGTCCAGGCCGCGCAGCAGCTTGACCAGCGCGTTCTGGTCGCCCAGATCGACGCCGTAGCTCGTCAGGTCCTGCGCGATGAGGATCAGCTCCTTGACCCCGGCGCCGCCCAGGAAGCGCGCCTCGGTCAACACGTCGTCGATGGGCCGGGAGCCTTGCTTGCCGCGGATCTTCGGGATGATGCAGAAGCTGCACGTCCGGTTGCAGCCCTCGGCGATCTTGACGTAGGCCGAGCCGCCCCGGACGGTGTTGACCCGCCCCTCGTCCGCGTCGTAGAGGGCGCTGCCCGGCGTGATGTAGGTCCGCTCGGGCAGCTCCCCGCGCAGCGCCGCGTTGATGCGCTTGAACTCGTTGGTCCCGAGGAAGGTGTCGACCTCGGGCATCATCGCCTTGAGCTCATGGCCGTAGCGCTGGGCCATGCAGCCGGTCACGATGAGGCGCTCGGCGCGGCCACCCTCGCTCTGCTTGAACTGGGCCATCTCGAAGATGGTGTCGATGGACTCCTCCTTGGCCGACTCGATGAACGCGCAGGTGTTGACCACCAGCACGTCGGCCGCCTCCGGGTCCGAGACCAGTTCGAAGCCCTCTCCCTGCATCAACCCGATCATAATCTCGCTGTCGACCCGGTTCTTCGGACACCCAAGGCTGACGACGTGAACCTTCTTCATGGCTACAACTCGTTGAATTAGCATCACAATTACGCTTGCCGAGCCCAGCGTGGCGCGGCGCCCGGGGGCAGGGCCTCGCGGGCGCAGTATGCGTAGGCGATTTGAGCGATCAGCGCAAGTGCGCGCCGCCGCCTCAGCGAAAGTCGTCGCGGGTCTTCTTGAGGGCCTGGAGGCGATCGAGGAGCTCGCGGGTCTGGGCGGCGCTGGGGTGGTCGGGGAAGCGCTCCAGGGCGCGCGTGGCGGTCTCGATGGTCTCGGCGACCTGCCGCTCCTGGTGGAGCATGTCCACGAGCAGGTAGGTCAGCTCGCCGTCGTCGGGATCGATCTCCAGGGCCCGGCGCAGATCCCGGATGGCCGTGGGGGTCAGCCCTCGCTCGATGGCGTTGAGCGCCGAGAGGCGGTAGAAGCGGTATCGGAGATCAGGCCGCTGGATGGCGAAGGGCCGCAGGTCCTGCAGGAGCCGATCGACCTTGGCTCGCCACTGATCCTGGCCCTCGCGGCCGCCGAAGGCCTCTCTGTGCTCCACCAGCGTCTCGGTCGCCACGAAGAGCAGCGCGGGGTCGCGGCCGTGGAAGCGCAGCCCGGCCTCGGCCAGCGCCAGGGCCTTGACCGGATCTCCCTCGTGGAGCGCCGCCCGCGTCAGGATGACGTGGGCCGCCGCCAGCCCCGGCTCCGGCTTCATGAGCGCGGTGGCCAGCGCCCGCGCCCTGTCCCAGCGCCCGAGGGCGGCCTCGGCCTCGGCGGCGCGCTGCTGGATGACCCTGGTCTCCGGGTGGCCCGGGAAGCGCGCCATCAAGGCCGCCGCGATGTCGATGACCCGCCCCGCCTGCCGTCGGCGCATCAAGGTGTCGAGCAGGTTCGACCAGACCGCCGGGGAGTCCGGCATCGCCTCGGCGACCTGCGCCGGTTCCTTGAAGACCTGCGAGATCTCCAGCGCGATCGCGTCGCGCCCCTTGGCGTTGGTCACCAGCGACAGCCTCAGCGCTGTCGTGTAGGCCGCCAGGCTCTCCCTGGGCTTGCCCCGCTCCAGGAGCACCTGCCCGGCCAGCAGCCAGGGCGCCGGGTTGCCCTTGTCGAAGTCCTGCGCCCGCGCCAGGGCCGCGTCGGCCAGCGCCTCCTGCCCGGCGGCCCGGTGCCCCATCGAGGTCATCATGTGCGTCGGGCTGTACACGGGCCTTTGCGCGATCGTCTCCCGGGCCAGGGCGTTGACCTTCGCCGGGTCCGGCCGCGCCTCGGTCGCCAGCCGCCGCAGCGCGTGCGAGGCCCCGCCCGTGGCCGCGTCCATCGCCGCCGGCAGGGTCACCATCGACACCGCCGTGACCGCCGCCATCCCCCACAAGGGCAGCCCGCGCCGCCACCACCCCATCTCGTCGGTCTCCTGCGATTCCTCCGGGCTGCGCCGACGCCCTCGCCCACCCGTCCCCTCGTCCCCCGATCCCGCCTCGCGGCCCAGCTTGGGTTCGCCCAGCTTGGGTTCGCCCAGCTTGGGTTCGCCCAGCTTGGGTTCGCCCAGCTTGGGTTCGCCCAGCTTGGGCTCGCCCAGCTTGGGCTCGCCCAGCTTGGGCTCGCCCAGCTTGGGCTCGCCGGGCTCCTCGCCCGTGCCAGGAGCTGGCGCGTCTGGATCGTTCGCGGCCAGATCGGGCTCGTCCGAGCTGGGCTCCTCGACCTTGCGCCGCCGCAAGATCCCGCGCGCCGTCAGGTCGTGGTAGCGATCGTCGCGGCCCCGCGCCAGCGCCAGCAGGAAGACCGCCGGCAGCAGCACCCCCGGGATCTCCAGGCTGAAGCCCAGCGAGGAGTCGAAGCCCAGAAAGACGAAGGCTGCAAAAAGCCCAGTCATTACAGGCAGATCCTCGCGCTTCCAGCCGCGCCTGAGCCCGACCGGGAGCACGGCGGTGGCCAGCACCAGGGACGCGAGCACCCCGATGGGCAGGCCGTAATCCAGGGCGAGCTGGAGGTAGGTGTTGCTGACGTACTCGTAGCGGCCCGGCAGCCAGTGCCGCTCGGTGGTCGCGAAGGCGTCGCTGAACCCCCCCGGCCCGAAGCCCAGCCACGGGTGCTGTCGGGCCAGGTGAAGGCCCTCGCCCCACAGGATCGTCGGTCGGAACCAGGGCAGCCCCTGGTGCTTCGCCAGGAAGGCGACCCTGTCGGCGAGCTGGCTCCAGGCCGCGTAGGCCCCCAGCGCCAGCGTCCCGGTGATCGTCAGGGCCAGCCAGTTGAAGGACTGGCGGCTGGAGAAGCGCCGCCGGATGGTCAACACCCCGAAGGCCACCAGCCCGATGATCCACGACAGCAGCGCCGTGGCGCTGAGCGTCATCACCATCCCCACCGAGCAGATCGCGAAGAGGGTCAGCAGCCCGCCGCGCTGCTCCTTGTAATCCTCGCTCAAGGACAGGCTCAGGGGCGCAAAGGAGCTCAGGCCCAGCAGCGTGGCCAGGTGGTTGGGGTTGACGAAGGTGGACGAGAAGAAGGGCAGCTCGTCCAGATCGCGCGGCTGGTAGAAGAAGAGCAGCTCGCGGGCGCCCATGACCTTCTGGAGCACCCCCACGACCACGAGCAGCACCCCGCAGGCCGGCAGCAGCAGCAGCATCTTCTGGAAGCGCGACTTCTCCTGGTAGAGGTTGAAGGCCGCGAAGTACAAGGCCGTCGCCGTCAGCAGCCCGAAGCCCGCGCGGGCCGCCTCGCCAGGGTTGAGCCCCAGCGTCGCGGTCGAGGGCGGCCCGCCGCTCGTCGACCCGAAGGCGTGCTCGATCCAGGCCCCGATCCCCGGCGAGAGCAGGTCGACCAGCGCGAAGGGCAGCGGGATGGCCTGCAAGAAGGTCAGCGCGCTGATCGCCAGCAGCGACCAGCCCATCAGATCACCCCGGAAGACCTTGCCGCGCTGGCGGCAGACGGCCAGCGTGCACCCGGCCGCCATCAGCGCCAGCCCCAGCAGCGGCAGGATCGTGATGAGGTGCACCGCCCCGATCATCACCGGCGCCCCGACCACCACCCCCGCGATCAACCCCGAGGCCAGCCGCTCCAGCCGGGCCGCGCTCGCGTCGACCCTCTTCTGCCGAGCCCGGGCCTCCCCGCGCCGCTGGCGGCGCTCCACGGTCTGCTTGCGCACCTCGACGTCCCGATCGGCCCGGGCGAGGCTGACCGCGTCCAGGCGCGCCCGCGCGCCGCGCGCCGTCTGCTCGCCGCGAAAGCCCTTGGGCAGGAGGTCGGGGATGTCGGGGGTCGACGATGGCGCGCTCGGGGCCGACGAGGGGCGCTCGCCCTCGTCGTCGGATCTGTCCTGGCTCATCGATGATCTTCCTGGCTTGAGCGCGCGCAGGCCCCTCGCGCAGCTCACGGGCGCTCTGTTCTACCGCACCACGGCAGGGAAAGCACACAGGGCGAACAACCCGGCCCGATCAGCGCACTTCGGGCGTGGTGGAGACGACGTCGTCGGCTCCGAAGTGGAAGGTCATGCCCACCGTCAAGGTCTGGTAGGAGGACTTGTAATCGCCGTTGTTGGCGACGATCTTCGTGTTGCTGCCCGACAGGGGGGCGACCACCAGCACCTCCCCGTCGGTCACCGTCCTGTCCTCGTTCTGGATGAACATGTACCCCAGGTCGATGTCCGCCCAGCCCAGGTAGACCGACGCCCCAAGCCCCACGCCCAGCCGGTTGAAGGACAGGAAGTCCACATTGCTCGTGGAGCTGGGCACCGCCGCCGTCTCGGTGAAGCCGCCCACCCTCACCGTGAACATCTCGTGCAGGTTCAGGTCGCCGCCCAGCCGCACCGACACGGTGTCGTCCCACTTCTTCGGGATGATCGTCGGCGCGATCTCGCTCTCGATCGTCGAGTTGCCGATGTCCAGCAGCACCGGGCCGACGACCTTCACCACGAACTCCTTCTGCTCGCTCCACTGCTCGAAGGTCGCCATCAGCTCCACGTCGAAGAGCTCCCGCCCACCGTCGACGTGGCCGTAGCGCGCGCTGGCCCTGACGATCCCCGCCTCGTGCGAGTCGAAGGTCGCCGCGTCGTCCTTGAGCCGCGCGTTGAAGTTCGCCGCCGTCGGCCCGAAGGTCAGCTTCGCCGTGCCCTCGCCCTCGATATCTATCGGGATCTCGTAGCTCAACCCCACCGACACAGAGGATCTTGGCCCCTCGCCATCGCCCAGCATCAGGTCGTAGGCCACCCCGACGATCCCCGTCGGCTTGACGTCCGAGACGCTGATGTTCGTCTGCGTGTCGTCGTCCGGGTTCTCGTTCGGCGCCCCAAGCGCCCCCGAGGTCACCGTCGTGAACTCGGTGTCGATCGAGGCCACCCCGAAGCTGGCCCCGAGGCTCAAGCCCTCCCAGTGCCACGCGGCCGCCCCCACGAAGTTGATCTCCAGCAGGTTCGACTTGATGAGCTGGAAGCGCTGCGCCCCGTCCTCCGGGAACTCCCGGCGGCCCACCGCGTTCGGCCCGTAGATCCCGATCCCGAAGCCCAGATCGTCGAGCCCGAAGTCCGACGAGGCGAAGAACATCGGCTCCGGAAACAGCCCCAGCTCCTCCTCCACCGGCTCAAAGCCCGTCCCGTCCACCTCCGCGTTGGGGTTCTCGCCCGCCCTCGCGAAGCTCGCCTCCAGAGAGTGCAGGTGCAGATCCAGCGTGAGCTTCGACCCGTCCAGCCGCGTCAGCAGCGCCGGGTTCAACGCGATCACCTCCGGCCCGTTGGCCCCGAGCATGTAGGCCCCGCCGCGCCCCACCGCCTTGGAGCCCAGCTCCGGGAAGGTGAACCCGCCCGCGAGCGCCTCGACCGCCCCCAGCGACACCCCGATCGCCAACGTCGCGCCCGCGCACACGATCTTCGACCTGAACACGCTCATCCTGCCTCCTCCCGAGCAGCCCCTCCGGGCGATCTTCAATGCTGCTGGTTATAGATGCCCCTTGATCCCGCCGTCAATCCGCCGCTCCCTCGTCGGCCTCGACCGCCCCTCGGCATTGCGCGATCGGGCGAGCGCCCCACGCTCCTCGCACCGCCCCCTCCGGGGACGGGCTCGTCGGGTGGGGCTAGAAACTCGGGGCGGGCTGCGACCGAGAGGTCGCAGGCCAGCGCACGACCGAAATCGACACCATGGGGCGTGAAAACCCCAATCCACAGGCCCACTTCGACGCGCTGATCCGCCCCCGCGATCCGCTGTCGTCCGCCCGCCGGCCTGCGACCGAGAGGTCGCAGCCC
>SYOX01000109.1 GCA_005804885.1 Pseudomonadota bacterium | reverse complement strand
CCGGCGGCGGCGGGCGGGTCCGGCAAACCCGGCGGCGGCGGGGGTGCGGCAAACCCATCGGCGGCGGGCGGGTCCGGCAAACCCGGCGGCGGGCGGGTCCGGCAAACCCGGCGGCGGCGGGCGGGTCCGGCAAACCCGTCGGTCGCCGGAAGGACCGCGTGTCCACCCATCGGAGCCAACCCGCCGCGATCGATTGTTCCCGACGGGGTCTTGCCCTTCAACCGTCGGTCGCCGGAAGGACCGCACGCCCACCCGACGACTCCGACCCGACACGATCGACGTGTCCACCCGACGACGCCGACCCGTCGTGATCGACGTGCCCGCCATCAACACCGACCCGGCGGGATCGACCTGTCCACCCAACAACACCCCTCAACGGATCGTCACGCGACCGGGCGAGGCGAGGTGGACGCGAAGGAGGTTGCGGTCAGGATCGAGGTCGAGGCAGTCGGTGCAGTCGACGCCGGGCTCCAGGGTGATCTCCTGGCCGCCGCGTGTGATCGTGATTTGCTGGCCCTGGAGGGCTGCGCCGTCGAGGAAGACTTCGAGGGTGAGGTGGGTGGGGGCGAAGGAGATCCGGGGGTCAGCCTGGGGATCGGGATCGCCCAGGCGGAGATCGACGGTGAGGGCCTCAGGGCCGGGGGCGACCTCGACGGTGAGGCCGTTGTAGAGCGTGAGGGAGGTCGGCTCGCCGGGGACGATCAGGACGCGCATGGCGGGGCGGTCCTGCAGATCGATGACGTCGAGATCGCCGGTGTCTGGATCGACGGTATCGTCGGCGGACAGGAGGGTGTCGATGTCCTCGCGGAGCATGGGGATGATGGCGCCAGCGCGGATCAGGAGGGGGATCATGTCGATGGGGGCGGGCCGGGTGATGTCGGCGGGGCCGTCGAGGGACTGGCCGCTCCAGAAGTCCACCCATCGGCCGGGGGGGAGGTGGAGGGCGCGATCGACGACGCCGGCCTCGAAGACGGGGGCCACGAGCAGATCGGGGCCGAAGAGGAAGTCGCGCTCATGATCGCGGGCGGCGGGGTCGTCGGGGAAGGCCAGCCAGAGGCTGCGGACCAGGGGTCGGCCCGTGGCGTGGGCGATCTCCAGGTGGTGGTGGATGTAGGGGACGAGGGACATGCGCAGCTTGAAGAGCTTGCGGGTCACGTCGAGGGCCTGGGGGCTGTAGGGCGAGTCGGCGCTCCAGGCCATGTGGGTGCTGCCGCCGCCGCCAAGCTGGGTGATGGCGTTGAAGACGCCGAAGGCCAGCCAGCGCAACAGCACCTCCTCGTCGGGGGCGCCGTCGCGGAAGCCGCCGATGTCGGACGCAAAGCAGGGGTAGCCGCTCATCCCGAGGGACTGGTTGGCGACGATGGCCGCCGGCATCCCGCCGACGTTCCACGCCTCCTGGCGCTCGGAGGGGGCGCGGGTGTGCTCGGAGAGGTCGTTGTCGAGATCGCCGGGCCAGATGCAGGTGCTCCAGACCTGATCGCCGGGGGTGCCTGAGCGGGAGACGTGGAAGGACTGCTCGCCGAGGCCCTCGTTGAAGCCCTCGATGATGGCCTTGTGGTAGAGGGCCGAGTATCGAATCCGCATCTCCAGCGGCGACAGGCCGCTGAAGTAATCGACGTTGATCCGCACGGCGCCTGCGTTGGCCTGGAGGAACTCGTCCCAGTCCATCTTCGTGCCGATGGCCCCCAGATCGGTCACCCTGCGGAGGGTCTGCTTGACGGCCTCGACCGCCTCCGGGTGGGAGTAATCGATGAAGCCGCCTCGCCCGCCGCCCCAGGGCAGCACGACGGGGCGCCCGCCGGCCTGCACCAGCCAGCCATTCTGCGCGAAGGTGTCAAAAAGCCCCTCAGAGTCATCCTCGCCCGGGCCAATGTCGGAGGCGTTGGTGGGGTTGAGCTGGGGGCTGTGGTGCAGGAGCACCCGGTGTCCTTGATCGTGGAGGGCTTCGAACATGCCCTCGGGATCGGGGAACTGGGTCAGGTTGAAGCGCCAGTTGTGGTAGTAGCTCGACCAGGGCCGGTCGATCCACACGACGGTCGAGGGGATGTCCGCCGCCCTCCCGCGCCGCACGTCGTCGAGCAGCTCGGCGGCGTCGCGGTTGACGTTGCGCCACCACTGCGGCGCCAGCGCCCAGAAGGGCACCCGCGCGGGCCTGCCCGAGATCGCCGTGTAGCGCTCGACGAGCCCCATCGGCGAGTCCACCATCAGGTTCCAGGTCGTGTCCCGCGAGCCCGCCGTGATTTTGGAGACATCCGGCGCCGTCGCCCCGAGGTCAAAGGCCGAGTGGCGCTTGTCGTCGAGGAAGACCCCGAAGCGCTCGGTCGAGATCATGAAGGGCACGGGCACATGGACCTCGTTCGTCCCCGACTCCGAGTCCCCCGTCGCCTGGAGCTGCATCTCGCGGATCAGCCCTCGCCCGTCGAGCCTGTCGAAGACCTCCCCGAAGCCGAAGTAGCCCTCCCCTTCCCTGGCCTCCAGGCTCAGGCTGGTGAAGATGAAGGCCTCCTCGTCGGGCAGGATCACGCGCAGGGTCACCCCGTTTTCAGCGGGCGCCAGCGACACTTGCACCTGCGGCCCGGGCGCGCCATCGGCGCCCGTGGAGGCCACCTCGAAGCGCGCGCCTTGATCGTCCTGCTCGCCGCGCACGACGGCGCCGAGGACGAACCACTGGATGTCGTCGCGCTCGTTGGCCTGGAGGGTGGGGTTGTAGTAGCGGCCGGGGTTGAAGGCGGCGGCCCGCGCGAAGGCCAGCCCCGCCCTCGGCGGCTGGTCCTGCGCGCCCTCACCCTGAGCCACGGTGCGCGCGCGCAGGGCGCCCTCGGCGTCCTCGATGGACAGCGTGAAGGGCTCAAAGTCGATCTTGACCACGGCGCCGCTGCCCGCCACGCGCGCCGAGGTCAGCCCAGGATCGGGATCGTCGGCGTCGGGATCGGGGGCGTCCGGGTCGGCGGCGTCGGGGTCGGCGACGTCGGGCTCCGGGGAGGCGTCCAGGCCGGCGTCTGGCGGGGACGAGGGCGCCGGCCTGGGGTCGTCGCCGCACGCGGCCAGGGCGGCGAGGGCGGCGATGAGGAGGAAGAGCGCGGCGCGGGGCTGCGCGGGGCGATGTGAGATCGCGGCGAGGCCCTGAAGGCCGGGGGTCAAAATCGCGGCGGCATCGTTGTGTACGGCGTGCGTGGTCAATTCAAGGTGGTTCATCGGTTGGCCTCCGTGGCCTTCTGGCGCTTGAGGATCAAGAGGCCGCTGCCGCCTTGCCAGAGGGCGATGATGGCCAGGCCCATCATCTCGCGGCCTTCTTCATCGAAGAGGGGTTGTTGTCCGAGGACGCCGCTGGCGAGCCACGCGCTCCAGCAGGAGGCCAGCGCGGCGAGGGCCAGCATGACCGGCGCGAGCGGCCTGCCCAGGGCGACGAGCAGGCACAGGAGGGCGGCCAGGGTGTAGACGGCGATCCAGACGACCGGATCGGGGTCGTTGAACTGGACCGCCGCGCCGAGCAGCAGCAAAACAGTCATGACGGACTGGGCGATCTTCTCGGCCATGGGTCGGACCTCGGGTGTCGGGCGAGCGCCCGATTCAGGGGGGCAGTGTAGCATCGAGGCGGCTCGGGGTGGCAATCGGATCGAGGGGATCGCAGCACCTGGCACCGCCCCACGCTCCTCGCACCGCCCCCCTGCGGGGGACGGTCTCGTCGGGTGGGGCTTGGATGCGCGGGGGGGCTGCGCCCGTTGGACGCAGGCCTGCGGGCGGACGACAGCAGATCAAGGGGCCGGATCAGCGCGTCGAAGTGGGCCTGTGGATTGGGGTTTTTTGCTCCCCCTGGTGTCGACCTGGGCCGTGCGCGGGCCTGCGACCGACAGGGCGCAGCCCACACCGAGTTTCTAGCCCCACCCGACGAGCCCGTCCCCCGCAGGGGGGCGGTGCGAGGAGCGTGGGGCGTGGGGGGGCGTCGGGGCCTTCGTTGAGCGAACCTGAGCGCGGCCCACGACACGGGCGCCACGACGCGGGCGTCGTGTCGTGGGCCGCGCGGGTGCGGCGCATCGGGCGTCGGAGTCTTCGCCGGGCGACCTGCGATCCACGCGGCCCTGGGGGGTGGTCGTTGACGGCCTTGTGGCAGTGGCCCTACACTTCGAGGGCGAGTCACGACGCGTTCAGACCATTGTTGAATGGCGCAAAGAGGGTTCCGAGGCAATGAGCGACCTCTCCGACAACATCTTCCAGATGGCCGAGAAATACCGCGACGAGGCCGTCACGCTCTTGCGGCGGCTGATCGCCGTGCCGGCCACGAGCAACCAGGAGGGGGAGCGCCTCAAGCTGCTCAAGGAGGCCGTCGAGCGCCTGGGCGCCTGCGATCGGTGCTTCTTCGACTCCTTCGGCAACTTCTGCTGGGTCGTCGGCCAGGGCAGCCGGACGATCTTCTTTGACGGGCACATCGACACGGTCGGCACTGGCCCCATGAGCGACTGGGAGGCGCGCGGGCTGGACCCCTTCGAGGGGCGCTATGAGAAGGGCGAGGTGTGGGGGCGGGGTGCGGTCGACCAGCTGTCGGGGATCGTGAATCAGGTTTTTGCGACGAAGATCATGCGGGAGCTTGGGCTGGCGCGCAGCTACACGGTCTACGCGCTGGCCACCGTCGCCGAGGAGACCAACGAAGGCGGGGGCCCGCGCTGGATCTTCGCCGAGGGGGTCCGCTCCAACCTCTACCCCAGGCCCGAGGTGGTCGTCCTGACCGAGCCCACCGGCGACGACAAGGACGGCCCGCTGGGCATCTACAGGGGACACCGGGGCCGGCTGGAGATCGCGATAGAGACCTACGGGCGCTCCGCGCACGCCTCGACGCCGGACCTCGGCAAGAACGCCATCTCGGCCATGGCGCCGATCATCCAGGATATCACCGCCCTCCAGACCGGCGGGCAGCTCGTCAACGATCCGGTGCTGGGTCGAGGATCGATCGCGATCAGCCGAATCAGCGACCGCTCGCCCTCGAACAACTGCGTGGCGCCCTTCTGCCAGATCATCGTCGACCGGCGCCTGACCTTCGGCGAGTCGCGCACGACGGCGCTGGCCGAGATCCTCAACATGCCCTCGATCCGGGCGCTGGGCGACAAGGTCCGGGTCAACGTCCTGAGCTACGACGAGCCGACCTGGACCGGCTACAAGGTCCAGAACGAGGCCAGCCACCCCTCCTGGCTGACGCCCGAGGACAGCCCCGCCATCCGCGCGGCCCAGAGCACCTACAAGGCCGTCCTCTCGCCCCGCGCCGAGTCCACGCGCTACAAGGGCGTCTTTGCCAAGAACCCTCGCCTGGGCTGCTGGTCCTTCAGCACCGACGGCGTCGGCGTCCCGCGCGACGTCCCCGTCTTCGGCTTCTCCTCGGGGGTCGAACAACTCGCCCACACGGTCGAGGAGCGCGTCGACTCCCGCGAGATGATCGGCGCCGTGGCCTTCCTGGCGCTCTTCCCCACCATGTTCATCATGCAGAACTGACCGCCTCGGCTACCACGGCGAGGAGGCCCCCTCGGTGTTCAGGAGCGAAGGGAAGAGCGTCCCGCCGACCCCGATGAGCAGGTACTCCAAAAAGGCCAGCTGCGTCGGCCCGAAGTCCTCCCATATCCCCGACTGACGGGGCTCCCAGGCGGTCATCCAGAACCAAACCGGGGCCTTGAGCCGAGGGGCCTCGGCGGGCACGACCTCGAACATCGCGCGGGCCCAGCTGGCGTATTTGGCCTTGTGGTGCTCCTCGGGATGACCTGGGCAGGTGACGGCGCTCAGATCCCCGATGTGGTACTCGTAGCCGTCTCCCCAACGACAGAAGTGGTGGGTGCTGTTCAACGCCCGCGCGATGTTCGCCGACAGGTTGTCCCCCTGCCGACCAAAGCGACCGGCCTTGCCGATGTAGAGCGGCGCCACTCGTCCGTCCTGCTTCCAGAACATGACATAGATCAGCCCATCGAAGTGCGACGTCCCCAACTGGTGGTCATCCACGACTCGCCTGGCCTCCTGGCGCACCATGGCCTCCATGGCGTCAGCGCGCCTCAAGAATGGCAATTGAGGCGGCTTCCCCCGTTGAATCGTCTGGACCCGAAGATCATTGTCCGTCCGAAAGAGGGGGACGGCGGCGTCGAACGTGCCCCATCGAGACCAGAACGCGTCCCAGATCCTCATCAGGCGCTCGCGGCGATCCGGGTCATCCACGGAGAGACGCGAGCGCGCCTCATCGGTGGTGAGCAGACGGAGAGCGTCTCGATGAGGCTCGTCAACGGACAAAGCAGCGCTCCCGATGCCACGCCAGTAAGGTGGGATCGGGCTCGAAGCGATCCGGCAGGGTGATGGCGCGGCCCTCGTACTTCAGGAAGTTGTCCTCCAGCCCTTCCGAACCACGGCGCGCGCTGAGCTCAGGGCTGATCATCACCCTCAAGTCCTCATCCAGAGTCCAGAGGCCCTTGTCGAAGGCGCGCTCTTGAGTCCAGGCCATGCAGAGCCCGTTTCTGGGGTTGAGGCGATTGATCGCATCCTGCGACCACGGAGAGATGTGACCGGCCACGAGCAGCGAAGGGATCTCGATCCCCGTCACGCAGCATCGGCCGCCGTAAGCCGTCAGCACCGCGCGCCGGAAGAACTCCTGCCCTCTGCGCTCGACGCGCTCGACTCGACGTTCCGTCTCATCGGGGTGACGACCCCGATCAAGGCGCTCAAAGGCGACGCCCCAATCCCCATGGAAGAGCTCCCACACCTCCCGATCGAGCGCGCTGGCGTTGGTCAACCCGCTGACACCCCGGCGTTGGTGGCCAGGATCGAGCGAGGCGAGGTTGCACAGCTTCATCGCGACGGACGAGGGCGTCCGATCGAGGCGCTGGGCCATCGCAAGGACCTCGGGGTTGCGCCGATGAAACTGCCCAAAGGGCAGCTCGCAGTACAACCCGACGGCCAGCACGACTTCTTCAAAGGTCCATCGTCTTTGTCCTGCCATGGCGCATCCCCCAGCAGGCATCACCCTACCACGAAAGACAGGCGTTGAACCGCATGAAGGGCGGTGGCAGGCGACGGGAGAGCGCACCGAGCCCTCCCCATCGAAAATCCGCGCCGCTGACCGCGCCCGAGCGCGACCGAGGTCCTTTCTTCGCAACGATCGCCGCCGCTTTGCGCTACACTGCCGCCAACCTTCGAGACAGCAGCACCCAGGAGGGCGAGCGACATGGGCCGCGCCGACGATGACGGGCTGAAGCAGAGCCAGGCCAACGCGATCTTGAACCGCGCCATCGAGCTCCAGCACGAGCAAGGCGCTGGCCCCCCCCTCTCGATGGCCGAGGTCGAGGCCGTGGCCGGCGAACTCGGCGTCGAACCTCGCTTCGTCCGGGCCGCCACCGCCGAGCTGGCCCGCACACCCGCTCGACCCGAGCCCTTCCACATCCTCGGCGCCTCGACCAGGATCCTGCGCGAGCATACCTTCGTCGGCCCGCTCCTCCCCGACGAGGTCGAGACCATCTTCGCGCTGGCCCGCCAGCAGACCGACGCCGAGGGCGACGTCAAGGATCTCGGCGGCGGCGCCCTGAGCTGGCGAGGGGACGGCCTGCGCGTGACCGTCATCCCCGGGATCGGCTCGACCTCAGCCGCAGCGCAGAAGACCTCCCCGAAGGACAGCCCGCACGCCGAGCCCGCCCCCCTGACCCGCGTCCCCCAGAACCGAGTGCTCATCTCCAGGCCCATGGGCGGCCTGGCCGTCTCCCTCTTCGTCCCCATCCTCATACCCACAGGCCTGGGCATCCTCGGCGCCGCGATCCCCCTCGGCGTCGTCTACGGCGCCCTCTTCACCCCCATCGTCGGCAGCCTCCTCGCCTTCGCCCTCGCCTTCCAGGGCGTCCGCATGATCTTCGCAAGCTCCGTCGCCCACCAGCAGCGCGAGGTCTCGGCGCTGGCCGAGCTGATCGCCGCCCACACCGACCACCCGCAGCGCCACACCCTCCCCCCCATGCCCGCCGAACAAGCGAGCGAGGCCGCGCCCGCCGAGATCCACCAGACCGCCAAGGCCCGCCGCTGATCCCCACCCCCGCCCGCCCAGACCCGCCCCGCCTCCATCATCGCCCAACCCCATGATCCAGCTCAGGAATCACGAACCGCAACCCGCAACCCGACCCACACCCTCGCCCACCCTGATCCCCCATCGCCCCACAATCTGCTCTACGCCACCACCCGCCCGCCTCGATCGCGCCCTCCCCTACCGCGATCCACACCCTCGCCCGTCCTGCGTTGCAGCCCTCAGCGTGGCCGACGCCCTCAGCAGGACGCTCCGGCGAGCGCGGCTCGCCGCTTGTGGACAGACCCGCGAGGCCCTATCCTCGACTTCGTACGGGATCACATCCTCCGATGAACACGACGCGACCCAGGTGACCGAGATGCGAACCACCACTCGCCCTGCCCCGCCGACGACGACGAGCGCTGCGCTCTCCTGGCCGCCGCGCCACGAGCCGCTGCCCCTGACGACGCCGCTCTGGGCGGCGCTCCTCGGCCTGGCCCTGACCCTGGGCGCTTGCTCCGATCCGCCCCGTTACAGTTCGAATTCGCCGAACGACGATCCAGCGCCGGAAGCCAACAACGATCCCAGCAACAACGACCCCGACAACGGTCCCGACACCGATCCCGACACCGATCCCAACGCCGAACCCGAGGGGGAGCCCGAGCCGGAGGGGCCGCTGCTGTGCATCGACGGGTCCTGTGACTGCCAGGACGGCACCTCCATCGCGTGCGGCGGCTGCTTCCCTCAGGGCGAGGTGCCCGAGGATCTGTGCGACTGCCCGGTGCTGTGTTCCGAAGGGCCGGAGCCTGAACCCACGCCGGAGCCCGATCCTGACATCGAATGCGTGCTGTGCGCCTGCACGTGCGCCAACGGACAACAGGTCGATTACGAGCTCTGCTTTGAGGGCGTCGATCCCGATCCCGACGCGTGCCGCTCGGACAACTGCGCGGCGCTGTGCGAGGACGATCCGGACCCCGAGTGCCCCGACAATGACGGGGTGTGCGATGTCTCCTGCCCGATGGGCTTCTTGCGCGACGACCGCGGCTGCCTGACCTGCGCCTGCGACGCCCGGCTGGCCCTGGCGATCAACGGCCAGCAGGAGGAGGCGCGCAATGTCAGCTTCGAGGTCGAGGCCGGCGTCTTCATCGGGGGCATCAACCGCTGGACCTTCGATCTGCGCTGGAGCTTTGACGATCCAAGGATCGCCGACGAGGCCTACGAGGTCCGCGTCCCGATGCGCGTCCAGCAGGACACGGGCTTCGTCCCCGGCCCCGACTGGGTGACCTTCTTCATCGACAACCCCGGCCCCTGGGAGGCCTTCGGCGGCCGATACACCCTCTTCGGCTTCGGCGTCATCGAGGCCGACCTCACGATCACCGAGGGCTTCCTCTCCATCCGACAGGTGGGGGGTATCTTTGAGCTGCGCACCGCCCTGACCCTCCAGAGCGAAGATCCCAACGGCCCCGGCCAGATCGACGCCTCGGCCGCCTTCAGAACCATGGCGCCCTGAACTGGCGTCGGGACGCCGGAGTTCGAGATCAAGCGCCCCGTCCAGGATCCCACCCAGGGCGAGAGGCGCTGGGAGGAGCTGCGAGGGCGACTATCGATTGGCGCGGTTCCACGACGCGGGCGCATCCGACGGCGCGGCCCCTTCGACGCAGACCCAGGTGAGGGGATCTCCGGGGATCTCCTGCTCGCCGTGGGCAGTGACCCCGTATTGGGCGGTGCAGATGACGCCCACGGAGAAGGGCTGCCACCCCTCGGGGGACTCGCAGCCCCAGGTCTTGAGGTTCTCGAACTGGGCGGGATCCTGGATCCACGTCGCGCGGGTTTTTCCGATGGATCGGCAGTACGCGTCCCCGTCGATCCCCCCCAGGACCTTGCGCTCGGGCGCCTTGGTCGCGTCCCCGTCGATCTCCCCCAGGACCTTGCGCTCGGGCGCCTTGCTACAGCCCCAGAGCGCGGTCAGGAGCACCGAGAGTAGAGCCACACGCAGGATCATCATCATCCCCCTCATCGCGAGCGTTGCTTGGACGCCAGATCGATAAAATCCAGTAATGACCGACTCTTATTGGCGCGTCAACGAACCTGCTGCCCCTCGTCGGCTTCGCCTGTCGGCGATCCCGCACCGCCCCCCCAGACCCAGCCGACGAAGCCGGCCCAAAGGGCCGCCGAGGAGCCTGGGTCGTCGGTCGGGCCAGCCCCGCGCCCTCTATCGATCGGCGGACCTTGAGGCGCAGGTCGGACCAGACCCGCGACCTCTATCGATCGGCGGGCAGGGCGAAGGCGGTGAAGCCGCCGAAGACCTCGTTGGGGGCCTTGAAGAGGCTGAAGCCGTGGCCGGCGAAGACGCGCCCGTCGACGACCGAGATGCCGCCGCCGGCCTGCGGGCCGGGCCTGTGGGTCCAGAGGATCTCGCCCTCGTCCGCGGACAGGGCGTGGAGGTCGCCGGTGACGGTGGTGATCCAGACCAGCCCGCCGGCCACGCCGACGGCGCCGAAGGCGGGCGCGGGCAGCGGCCGCTGCCAGATCTGCTCGCCGGTGGCCGCGTCCAGGGCGTAGGCGACCGAGGTGTTGTTGGGATCGTCGAAGACGGGCAGGCCGACGAAGTCCCAGAGGTTCGAGGTCAGGTAGATGACGCCCTCGGAGACGGCGGCGGCGACCATGATCCCGCCCAGGGGGCTGCCGGGGCCGACCTGGCGGGTCCAGACGCTCTCGCCGGTGTCGCGGTCAAAGACGGCAAAGACGCCGGCCTTGTCGCCGACGCCGACCACGGCCCGACCGTCGATCTCGAAGAGGTTGGGCGCGGCCCCGATGTCGGCGTCCGGCCCCTGCGGCGGGTCGCCGAAGACGGTGTAGACGTCGTCGGCGGTGAACTGACGGTGCCAGACCAGCGCGCCGGTCTGGGCGTCGATGGCCAGCAGCGCGTCGCTCAAGGGCGAGGCGGGGGGCTCGTAGGTGTTGCCGGTGCCGATGAAGATGAGGCCGCGCTCGGCGTCGACGGCGGCCGAGGACCAGACCGAGACGCCGCCCCCGGAGGTCTCGTCGTCCTCGGTGGTGTAGAGGCGCCATCGCTCGTCGCCGGTGGCGCGATCCAGCGCCACGACGCTGCCCCGGAAGGTGTAGTCGTCCTTCTCCTTGATCAGCTCCAGGGAGCCGACGCCGACGACGAGCAGCTCGGTGCCCTCGACGAGCATCGGGGAAGAGAACATCGAGGTGTCCTCGTGATCGTCGACCTCGACGCGCCAAAGCACCGCGCCGTCGCCGCGATCCAGCGCCAGCACCTCGCGGCCCGCGCTGGCGTAGACCCGCGCCTCGTCCATCGCCATCGACGAGGTCACGGGCGCGTCGCCGACGTCCGCGGTCCAGACCTCGGCGCCGTCCCTGACGTGCCGGGCCACCACGCTGCCGTCCCACTGGCCGAAGGCGACGATCCCGTCGTCGACGATCGGCGTGCTGGTCACCCCCGGCCCCTCGATGGACCACGCGGGCGCCAGCGCCGCCACCGTCTCAGGGTTGATCAGGACCTCGTCGGGGTTGGCGCGGGAGTTGTGCGCGTCAAAGCCCCAGGCCAGCCACGCCCCCTCGTGCGCCTCGGGCTCGGGATCAGGCGCCGGATCGGGGCCGGCCTCGGGCTCGGCCTCGGCCTCGGCCTCGGGCTCGGCCTCAGGCTCGGCCTCAGGCTCAGCCTCGGCTTCGGGCTCGGCCTCGGGGCTGACTTCGGGATCGGCCTCGGCCTCGGGCGTCGGCTCGGGCGCAGGCTCCGGCGGATCATCGCCGCAGGCGACCAGCGCCGCGATCGAAAGGAAGATCAACAACTTCTCCATCAACACCCCTCCCCATCGTCGACCTGTCCATCGGGCTATACCGGCAAGCGGCCGCCTCATCAACCCTTGACCGCAGGCCACGATGAATTCAAGGACACCCTCGCCTGGGCGGCAACGCCCCGGCCACCCTCGCAGCCCGCTCGCCCCAGGCTCGCGCCTGAGGCTACAGGGCGGGGACGCCCCTTCGGGGCTGGCGACGGGCCTCAACCTCCAGGCATCGTGTAATCCCACACAAGCGGCGCTCGATGTTGAGGCCCTGGAGTCGAGCGACACGATGCCGCGAGCCGACCCGGAGCCCATCGAGAGCCCCGAAGGGGCGAGACGCCGTCGGCATGATAGTCGCCCCAGGCGCGAGCCTGGGGCGGCCCGCTCCTGGCCCGCCGATGCGCCGTGCCCGAACCGCGAGGGTCCCTCCCCCTTGTGAAACGGGGGCAGTGCCCCTCGGGGGAGGACAGGAGGGGGAGGACAGGAGGGGGAGTTCGCCGCCCCTTGCGCGCGCCATCGCCCGTCCCCAACTTCAGGCCCGCCTTGAGCCTGGAGGACCCATGCAGCGCACCGACCGCGCCGAGATCGCACGCCAGACCCTCGACATCCTCGACCGCGGGAGCTACACCGCGCCCTCCGGCCGGCACATCTCCATCGCGCGAGAGATGGCCGCTGCGCTGGCCGGCACCCGCCTCTATACCCCCGAGATTCTTGATGATTTAGTCGACGCCGTCCAGGCAAGCCCGCCCCGCCCGCAGCCCGGTCAGATCGAGCTCGCCCAGGAGACGACCCTCCAGGCCGCCAGCCGCCTGCTCGCCGATCCCGAGGCCGGCTCGGTGATGATCCTCAACTTCGCCTCGGCCAAGAACGCCGGCGGCGGCTTCCTCGGCGGCAGCCAGGCCCAGGAGGAGAGCCTGGCCCGATCCTCCGGCCTCTACCCCTGCCTGATGACCCAGCCCCGCTTCTACGACTTCCACAGGCACCACAAGTCCATGATGTACAGCGACCACATGATCCACGCCCCCGGCGTGCCGATCATCCGCGACGACGAAGGCGCCCTGCTCGACCCGCCCCTGCTGGCCGCCTTCATCACCGCGCCGGCCGTCAACGCAGGGGTGGTCGTCCAGCGCGACAAGAAGGAGGCCCGCGAGATCCCCGAGGTCATGGCGCGCCGCACGCTCAAGATGCTGGCGCTGGCCGCCCACGAGGGCCACGACGCGCTCATCCTCGGCGCCTGGGGCTGCGGGGTCTTCCGCAACGATCCCGAGATCATCGCCGCCGCCTTCGCCCACGCCCTGCTCGGGCCGCCAGCGATGATCCGGCGCTTCGCCCGGGTCGTCTTCGCCATCCCGAACTTCAGCAATAAAGACAATAACTTCGACGCCTTCGAGGCCGCCTTCAGCCCCGCGCCGCCGCCCGCCGGCTGACAGGGCAAGCCCGCGCGAACAGCCTCAAGGCTGGAGCCTCCGCAGGCGCACTTCGAAGCCGCGCCACAGCGCGATGGCCCCGAGCAGCGCGGCCCACATCCAGATGTTGATGGGGCGCTGGCCCGCCGGGGCGCTCTGGCACATGGCCTGCCCGGCCAGCGGCGCCGCCCCCGCGCCCTCGTCGCCGACCCACCCGGCGCCGCCCTCGTCGGCCCAGCCCGAGCCGCCGCCTTGATCGCCTGGATCGGGGGCGGGCGGACTCTGGCCGCCGGGCTGCACGTCGTCGCCGCCCTCGGGGTCGGGGGCGCCGCCTGGGGATTGCGGCTCGGGCTCGGGCTCGGGGGTGCGGCCGCTGGAGTCCTGGCAGCGCGCGCCGCGGCTGTCGTCGACGCAGGTCAGGCCGCGCGAGACGCAGATCTCCTGGCGCAGGCTGCCGCCGTCGCACCACCAGCGGGCGCCGCCCTCGCAGATGCCCATCGCGTCGATCCCCTGGCAGGAGTCGTTGGGGTTGACGTTGCCGGAGCCGCCGGGGTCCTGGCCGCCGGGATCGGGCCTGTCCCCGAGGAGCTGCTCGATCCAGCCGCGGACATCGCCGGTCTGGACGAGCCACTCGTTGTAGCCGAGGCAGTAATCCGACTCGCCGCCGGAGACGACGGCGACGACGCGGACCTGGCCGTCGCCGCCGGCCATGAGCGCCCCGCCGCCGGAGTCGCCAAAGCAGATGCCCTGCTCGCCGCCGCCGTTGACGACGATCGCGTCGCCGTCGATCCCGACGATCTCGGAGACGCCGCACCAGCGGCCCTCCTTGGAGAAGTCGTAGGTGTCGCCATAGCCGCAGACCTCGATCCGCCTCCCGGCGTCGGCTTGACCCAGCGACTGGCGGCCGTAGCCGAGCGGCTGGACCTGGGGCAGGCGCCGCGTGACGGGCTCGGTCAGGATCAGCAGCGCGACGTCGGACTGGGGGTGATCGTGGACCTGGGCGACCTGGAACCAGGGCACGCTGTCGCCGGGGACGACGCCGACGCCGAAGCCCATCTCGGAGGCCGCCTTGGTGCAATGGCGGGCCGTGAGCACGACGTCGGGCGCGATGAGCGTCCCCGAGCAGAAGTAGCTCCAGGGCTGGCCGGCGTCGTGGACGTAGCCGAGGGCCATCTTCTGGCCTGCGCTCAGGATCGTCTGTTGAGGCTCGCGGGTGCCGTTGATGATCGCCGCGCCGGCCACCTCCAGCGCCTCCGGCTCCCCCTCGACGGGGACGCACCCCGCCAGGATCGCCAACCCCAGGACTCCACGGACCGCCGCGCTCTTCATGACTCACCTCCCTGGTCCTGCCCTTTCCTTGAGCAACATCCAGACCACACCCGCGCAGGCGAGTTTGAGGGCGCCGAGGCCGGGGGGAGCGGGATCGGTGAGAGGGCGACGGGGGCGCGCCGGTGGGGCGTCGGCGCCACATTCGTGGGCGAGCGGCCTCAGGTGGGCGGGGACAACGCACCTCACCCGGGGGCTTGCTCGCGGGCTTGAAAGGGACCACAATGGGGGGGTCTCCTACAATGACCTCGAGCGCGAGCGTGCCCGTGAGTGATCAACTGACCGTCGTCGCCATTGGCAACAATAGCCTGACCCAGTCCCACCAGGTCGGCACCATCCCCGAGCAGCGCGAGAACTCGACGGCCACCTGTCAGGCGCTGGCCGAGCTCATCGGCCTGGGCCACAAGGTGGTCGTCACCCACGCCAACGGGCCGCAGATCGGCAATGTGCTGCAGCGGGTGGAGCTGGCCTCCAAGGAGGTCTACAGGCTGCCGATGGACATCTGCGGCGCCGACACGCAGGGGGGCATCGGCTACATGCTCCAGCAGATCCTCGGCACGGAGCTGCGGCGGCGCGGGTTTTCGGATCAGGTCGCC
Source organism: Pseudomonadota bacterium (assembly GCA_005804885.1). Classification (GTDB taxonomy): domain Bacteria; phylum Myxococcota_A; class Bradymonadia; order Bradymonadales; genus SYOX01. The sequence goes on along the minus strand of SYOX01000109.1, from coordinate 9,209 downwards.
ACGCTCGTCACCCAGGTGCGCGTCGATCTGGCCGATCCGGCCTTCGAGAGCCCGAACAAGGCCGTCGGCCCCTTCATCGCCGAGCAGGACGCCCTCAAGATGCGCGACGAGTCCGGCTGGTCGGTCAAGCATGTGGACTCGCGCGGGTGGCGTCGGTTCTTGCCGAGCCCGAAGCCGCTGGAGATCGTGGAGCTGCCCGCGATAAGGGCGCTGATCGCCGCCGGCATCACGACCATCTGCACCGGCGGCGGCGGCGTCCCGGTCTACCGCCATGGCAATGACCTCGTGGGCCTTGAGGCCGTCATCGACAAGGACAGAGCCACGGCGCTGCTGGCCCGGCTGCTCTGCGCCCGCACGCTGATCATCTCCACCAGCGTCCCTCAGATCTGCGTCGACTTCGACACCCCGAAGCAGCGCGCCGTCGACGAGCTGACCCTCACCCAGGCCCGTCGGCTCCTCAAGGAGGGCCAGTTCCCTGCCGACAGCATGAGGCCGAAGGTCGAGGCCGCCATCGCCTTCCTCGAAGGCGGCGGCCAGGAGGTCCTCATCACCAACCCCCAGAACATCCTGCCCGCCATCAAGGGCTCTGGCGGCACCTGGATCCTCCCTGACCCCACCTGAGGGCGCCGAGCGCCCTCGACACTCAGGAGGACCCCCATGGAACAAGGCGTCGGCCTGGAGCGGCTCCGCAGCCTCTTGTACGACGCGCCCGATCCGGCGATCTGGGGCCAGATCTGCGACACCTTCGAAACCTGGCCCGTCGATCTCCACCCCATCGACGTCGGCCTCCACTACGCCGAGGCCCACCTGGCCGGCTGGCCCGTCGCGCTGCGGGCCGCGCCCGACCTCTGGGTCCGCGATCGCCTCCTGCCGGCGCTGCGCCAGATCAGGCCGCCGCCGCCGCCGCGCGCCTGGCCGCTGATCCGCGCCCTGTCCATCCCCGAGGAGGGCCTCCTCGACGACCCCATGGCCCAGGGGCTGGCCGCCTGGGCGCCCCTGTCCCTGCTCTCTCTGTTGAGCCTGCCCGCCGCGCGCCTGACCGACACGGGGCTGGCCTTCATCGCCCAATCGCCCTTCGTCGGCCACCTCACGCGCCTGGATCTGCGCCGGACCGCGCTGACCGCCAAGGCCGGCCGCGCCCTCTCCCAGAGCCACCGCCTCGACAACCTCGTCGATCTCGACCTGGGCGGCACCGCCCTGGGCCCGCGCGGCCTTCGCTTCCTCGTCCACGCCCCCATCGCCGAGCGCCTGGAGGTCCTCGGCCTGGCCTCCAGCGGCCAGAGGACCGAGAGCGCCATGGAGCTGGCCGCCGCCCCGCTGCTTCGCAACCTGCGCGCCCTGGACCTGAGCCACAACCGCGTTGACGACGTCGGCGCCCTGGCCCTGGCCCGCTCGCCCCACCTGAGGGGGCTGCGCCACCTGGACCTGAGCCACAACCCCATCGGCGAGGCGGGGATCAGCGCCATCAAGGCATCAACCAACCTCAAGATGTTGAAATCACTCGTGATCTGATCTGACCACGGGGAGCCGGCGAGGCCCGATCCCCGGCCGATCGGGCGGGGGTCATTCGGAGAAGCAGAGCTTCTGGCCGTCGGGGTCGAAGATGGACAGCGCGACGCGCTCGGGGGTCTGGCCGACGTCGGAGGTCGTCGCCGAGGCCGTCGCCAGGGCGAACCATTGCCGGCTCAGGTCGCCCTGGAGCGGCCCGACCGCCACCGAGAGCGGCAAGAAGTTGAGGTTGGCGTTGCTGACCAGCGTGCGCCGCGGGCCCAGGTCGCTCAGATCGGCGCCCAGGCGCTGGTAGCGCACCGACTGCGGGCCGCTGCCCTCCACCCACGCCAGCCCGAGGCTCCCCTCGAAGGCGATCAGCTTCGGATCTCTGACCGGCGTATTGCCCGAGGTCACCGCCCTCTTCTGCCCACGCGTCTGCCCCACGCTGTCGAGCCGGATGATCTGGATCTGGTTGACGCCCTGCTGATCCTCGGCCACGAAGGCCACCGCGAAGCCCGAGCCGACCACCGCCACCGAGGGCTGGAGGCGAGGCCCGTCGACGTCGATCGTCCGCACGCTGTTGAACTCCTGCGCGTTGTTGAAGGTCGCCAGCTTCAGGGCGTTGTTGAAGCCCAGATCGATCTCCGCCTGCGCGGCCACGATCCCTCCCTCGGGGCCGATGGCCACGGAGGGTTCGCCGATCCCGCATTCAAAGAGGATCTGTGTCTCGCTTGGGACCCCCTCGGGAGAGATGAAGCGCGCGTTCAGCTCATCACATCCCAAAAGGGGGTCCGTCCACCACGCCACGACCGACCGACCGTCGAGGCGCGCGGCCAGCGCCGGCTCGAAGATGTCCTGCGCGATCTCGGAGGCCACGATCAGATCGCCGTTCCTGTTCAGGCGCGCCAGCACCAGCGCCCTCTCGCCCTCGTCCTCATCGATCAGGATCAGATCCGCGCCCCGGGTGTGCATCGCGACCCGTAAATACGAGGGATTCTCGAAGGTTAGAAGTTGCTCCGGCAGAACCTCGATGCCGTCGCGGCGGATCGTCATCAAGCTCGACAGCGACGCGCTCCCGGGCGGCGCCTCGCCGGTCGCGCGGTTGTCGGTCGTAATCCAGGTCACGGTCGCCGCATTGCCGTCGGCGCTGAGCCCCACCCCCGGCATGACCTGACGATCCCTCCCCGTTGACATCGGGACTCTGAAGATCCCCTCGACCGCGTCAGCGCAGCAGTTCTCATCCGCCTGCCCGTCGCAGTCGTTGTCCGCGCCGTCACACAGGAGCTCCGGCTGCTCTTCGAAGGTGGCCTCGATCTGCGCGGCGTGAGCGGCGTAGACCCCATCGTCGCAGTCGAGGATCTGGCCGCCGACGCACGCGGCCTCGGAGCCCTGACAGACCCCCTGGGACAGCGCGCAACGCTCCACCGCGTAGTCGGCATCATCGACGTCGATGCCTTCGTCGCAGTCGTTGTCCACACCGTCGCAGATCTCCGGCGCCCCCGGGTTGACCCCCTGCGCGCCGTCGTCGCAGTCTCCGTCGACGAGCGCCGTAAAGTCATCGGTCGGCTCGCACAGCAGCTCCCCCGACCCGGTGCGCCCCACCCCGTCGCCGTCCTGATCCTGAAAAAAGGTCCTGAGGTTGTCCAGGCAGTCGAGCTCGAACTCATCGTTGCACTTGAGGACGCTGCACTCCCCGCACGAATCGCCGGGTCGGCCCTCCAGGGGCTCGCAGCCCCCGCAGACGTTCAGATTCATGCCGTCGCACAACAACACGTCGCCGTTGTCGGGGTCGCAGGCCAGCACGCCCCCCCCCTCGCAGCGCGGATCGCCGCAGGGATCACCGGGCGCCTGCTCCAGCGGCTCGCAGCCGCCGCAGGCGTTGGCGACGCCCTCGTCGATGGCGCCGTCGCAGTCGTTGTCCGCCCCGTCGCACAGCTCTCGCTGGATGCGGCACTCGCAGCCGCCGCCGCGCGCCCCCTCCTCCAGATCCCCGTCCGCGTCCGCGAAGCCCTCGTTGCAGAAGAACTCGCAAGAGCCATCCACGCACCCGAGCACGCGGCTGGCCGCGCCGGCCACGCAAGGCGAGCACCCCCCGCAGCTCTCCGGGTTGGTCATCACGTCCACGCACCCGGCGCCGCAGCTGGCCTCGCCCGGCGGGCAGCCCCCGCCCTCCGGCTCCTGCTCAGGGGCCGGCGCGTTGTGGCCCACCTCGTCGACGGACACGGCGCTGTTGCAGGCCGACACCCCCAACGAGGCCACCCCCAGAACCAGAAAGGCGCTGATTGGACTGATGTTCATGAAGGAAACCCGGTACGGTCAAGGACCCCAGGACTCTGAGGGCGGTCCGCCAGGGCGACAGGCCGGCGTGGCGCGTGCCGCTCCGGGGGATGCCTGCCAAGGAGCCTACCAGATCCCCGGCGAGGCGACCACAAGGCCCAGCGTCGGCTCTGGAGGAGCGCTGCGCGCATCTCAGCTCTGGAGGAGCGCGGCGCGCATCTCAGCTCTTGAGGATCTCGCGGCGCGCACCTCAGATCTGGAGGATCGCGGCGCGCATCTCGGCGTCGGTGCCGAACTTGAACTCTTCGAGGCCCTCGGCCTCCGCCCGCGCGTCCTCGATCTCGACCAGCCGGCGCACGGCCTCGGTCGCCATCGGGTCCGCGCCGCAGCCCGCCAACGCCGCCATGAGGCGATCGAACGCCCCTGCGGCGGCGGGCTCGGGCGCGCGCGCCGCGAGCCACGCGTTGACCTCGACGCAGCCGATCTCGGCGTCCTGCCGGGCCTTGCCCACGAGGCCGTCGCTGGCGCGCCTGGACCAGCCGACCAGGAAGACGCCGTCGACGGGCGCGCCGCCCTCCTCGGCCTGGTAGGAGTCGCCGCCTTGAGCCGTCGCGAAGCCATCGCGGCCCACCGGCAGCCCGAGCGCGGGATCGACGCTGTCGCCGATGGCGTAGACCATCGTGTCGATCGGCAGCACCTCGAACTGGCCCAGCCCCCGACTGCCCGGCTCCCCGCCCTCGCGCGGCACCAGAGCGTTGCGCTCGACCCTCACCCCCGCCACGCGCCCGGCCTCGTCGGCCTCGATGGCCACCGGAGAGGTCAGGAATTCGAAGGTGACCCGCACCGCGCTCGGCCCGCTCAGGGGGACGTCGCACGAGGCGGTCAGCTCGGCCAGAAGCCCCTCGGGGTCCTGGCCGACCGCCTCGAGTTGAGGCCGGATGCGCTCGATCTCCGCCGCCAGGCGCTCCCGATCAAAGGCCGCCGCGATGTAGGAGATCTCCTTGGGCGTGTACTTGCGCTCGGCCGGGCCGCGCCGACACAGGATCACGACCTCCTCGACGCCGGGCTCGTTCAGGACGATCCAGTGGGCGATGTCGACCATGACATTGCCGACGCCGACGATGGCGACCCGGCGCCCGAAGCGCACGGCCATGTCGGTGAAGGGCGGCAGGCGGTTGTACCAGTAGACCAGATCCTTGGCGTGGTAGACCCCCTCGGCCTGCTCGCCGGGCAGGCCGAGCAGCTTGGTGCCCTGCGCCCCCACGGCCAGCACCAGGGCCGAAAAACCCAGCCCGCGCAGCTCTTTGAGCGTCATGTCGCCGCCCTCGGCCACCCGCACGCCGCCGAGGTAGCGGATCCGGGGCTCTTCGAGGATCTTCCAGAACTGCTTGCGAAGGCCCGACTTCATCTTGATCTTGTCGGGATAGATCCCGTATTCGGCCAGCCCCCCGGGCTTGATGTCCCGGTTGATGATGACGACCTCGTGACCCGCTGCCGCGAGGGCGCGAGCCGCGAACATCCCCGCCGGCCCCGCCCCGACCACGGCCACGGCGTGTCCCGTGGCCTCGACCCCGGCTTTGGCGCTGCGCACGACCATCTCCCCCCCTCCTGTCGCGTTGCCGCGGGCCATCAGCGCCCGGGCGATCCTCTCAAAGCTCGAACCCCACCCCGAGCATCCCCATCAGCTCAAAGTCGAACTCCACCTGGAAGGGGCCGAGCTGGCCCCCCTGGCCACCCTCGGTGCGCTCGGCGGTCGTCTCCCCGGTCAAGGGGTTGACGCTGGCGTGGAAGGAGAGCGGGATGACCACCGGGCCGGCGTCGATCTCGACGCCGACGATGCCGGTGAGCTGAACGGAGGTCACCGCGCGGGTCAGCAGCGCGGCGGCCTGATCCTCGGGGATGTTCTTCTCGCGCACGGTGCTGGCGCTGGCGACGCCGAAGAGCACCTCCGGCCCGCCCCCCACCACCAGCCGCAGCGCCGGCAACGCGGGCCACTCGACGCGCAGCCACAACGGCACCCGCACCGCGTCGACCTCCAGCAAGACCTCGCGCTCCTGCTCCCCCCGGATCTCAAAGCCGCTGGCCGTGCTGTGACCGTAGAAGAGCCCCGACTCCAGGCTCAACAAGGGCATCACCCTCGCCAGCTCATAGGAGCCGCCGACGACGAAGCCCACCCCCGTAAAGGCGCTCCCGGCCAGCAGCGTCGGCTCGCCAGGCCCATCGGCAGGCCGACCCAGCGCGTTGAAGCTGATCCCGAGCTTGAAGGCCACCGTGTCGCGATCGACCGGCGCCGCGTCGGGCGACTGCGGCTCAGCGGCGGCCGCCGATCCCACCAGCAGGGACAGAGCGATCAGCGGCCAAAGCGTTCGGGCCCTTGATGTCCTCAAGTCTCTCCCCCATCATCCCTCGTCCTCCTGACTGTCCAGCGACCAGATCACCATCGGGTGTTCACGGCGACCGTGTTGACCAGTCAAGAGCAACGTCGTGCGCGTCTTGGGTCCAAGTTCGACCTTCTCCTGGACGTACAATGGCGTCTCCGCGCCGCCGAGTCCAGAGCGCACCACCACCTTGTGCGCCCCCAGATCCACGCTTCGATACGCAGCGCCCTTGCCCGGCCCCAGGTTGACGAAGTGGCGCACCTGCCCCCCCGCGGCCTCCAGCGCCACGTCCACCGGGGCCAGCCCCGACGCGCCGTTGATGACCCGCACCAGCGCCACCTTGCCCTCGGCCTCCTGCCCCTGATCGTCTCGCACGACACGGATCTGCGCCGGAGCGCCCCCCTCACCCTCCCCACCCACCAGGATCAGCCACACCCGAGCCCCATGGACCTCCAGCGTCGCCTCCGCGATCACCGCGCCCACGCCCCCGACCTCCTCGACGCTGAAGCGGCTTCTGCCCAGCGGCACGCGCGCCTCCACGGGCACGCCCTCGAAGGGCTTCACCCGCTCGGCGCCAGCCAGCGGCACACCGTCGACCTTGATCTGGACAGCCCCGCGCCTCTCCCACGCGCACACGATCCGCGCCGGAACCGCGCCCGAGGCCTCCTCAAGCTCCCCCTCCGCCGCCTCGGGGGCCTCCCCTGCGGCCTCCACCGACGCCTCAGGGGCCTCTTCGACCTTCGCCTCGTCCGAGCAGGACGCGGCGGCCAGCGCGGCCATCAACGACAGGAGGGCCAAAGACAAGGTGCAGTATCGCCGCATCGAAGACACCTGGGCTCGGCGGCCTCACCCCTCCCTGGCCGTAATCTCCACGGGAGCGGGCGTCGCCGCGTCGTCATCGACGGGCGCCGCAGGGGTCGGATCACCCGCCCCGCCCTGGGGCTCCCCGATGTCCTCGGGGGTCTGCGCAGGCCCGTCGGCTCCCTCATCGGCATCGGAGGGCTGAAGCGTGAACGCCGCCGCGTCGGGCAACCCGACCGGCGCGTCGGGCAACCCGACCGGCGCGGCGACCGACGAACGCCCCTCACCCACGCCGGCCGCTGAACCCTCGGCGTCGTCAGGATCTCCCTCGGCCGCGCCATCGACGCCCTCGATCAACTCGCCAGGGTCCTCGCCCCCCTCTTGTGCCAGCGGCGTGGGATCATGGCGGGTGACGATGACCTCGGCGGGGCGAAGGAGCCGATCGTGCAGGCGCCAGCCGCGCCGCTCGACCCTGGCGACGACCAGATCGCCGGCCTCGTCGCCGGGCTCCTCGGCGACGCAGGACTGGCTGCGGGGATCGAAGAAGGCCCCTTCGGACGGCAGGATCGCCTCCAGGCCGCCCGAGGAGAGCGCGGCCTCGAACTGCCGATGCACGAGCCCGACGCCCTCGCGGTAGGAGGCCAGATCGCCCTCGGCCTTCGCGGCCCGAAAGAGCGCGTCCTCGACCGGCAGCAGCGCGCCGGCCAGATCGCGGACCGCGTGGCGCGCCTCGTCCTCCGCCGCGCGGATCCTGCGCGACGCGGCCGCGCGAAGCTCGGCGGCCTCGGCCTCGACCACCCGGAGCTGCCGCTGCGCGCTGCCCCAGGCCTCCTCCACCTCGACGCGACGCACGGCCGCGCGGCGGTGCGCGAAGATCCACGCGATCCCCACCAGCACGGCCACCCCCCAGCCCATCGCCTCCACCATCAGCGAGCCTCCTCGGGCGAAGGCGCCCGACCGTAGAATTCAGAAAGAAGATCATAGAGTTGCGGGGCGCGACGCGCCAGCAGCGCGGGCTGTTCGAAGAAGACCTCGGTGGCGCAAGCGAAGAACTCGGCCTCGTTGGTGAAGGCGTAGTCGCGCAGGACTTGCTCGCGGCGGCGCTGGCCGCCCTTGCGCCTGGCGAAGTGGGCGGCCATTTGATCGACCCAGGGGCGGTTCGAGGGCCAGGAGAGGTGGGCGGGGACCCCGTCGATCTCGCCGTCGTCGAAGTCCAGGACGTGGGCGAACTCATGGAAGCCGACGTTGTGGCCGTCGTTGCCCTTGGCGAAGCCGGCCTTGAGGGCGGGCACCGAGAGGATGACGGGGCCTTGCCGGCTGACCTGGCCGAGCCGGGTGCCCCCCTTGCCCTGGTTGTAGGTCTCGTCGTAGGCCGAGGGGTACAGGAGGATGTCGCGGGTCGCCTCCCACTCGTACCAGGGCAGGCCGAAGCTCAGGACGACGGCGCTGGCGGCCACGAGGGCCCGCAGCTCGTCGGTGACCTCGACGTTGACCCCCTCGATGTGCTGGTCGAGCAGGAACCAGTGGACCTCGCGCCGGAAGCGCGCCCGCTCGGCCTCGTCGAGGCGCTGGTAGAAGTGGACCTGCTCCTCAAGACAGCTCCGGACGGCCGCCGAGGGCTCGTCGCCGGCCCGCAACCTGCGCAGCGACCGGCGCATCCGCAGGCCAAACCAGGCCAGGCCGAGGGCGGCGGGCAGGGCCGGCGCCCAGGCCGGCAGCGCCGGGTTGAACCCGACGAGCAGCGCGAGCCCGCCCCCAACGACGCTGGCGATCAGACCCTGGGCGATGGCGTCCTTGACGTTGAAGCGCTGCATGGCGGTCATCCCTCCGGCCGCGACAGTAGCGCGCCCGCGCCCGATCGCGCAACGCCCCCCAACGCCCCACGCTCCTCGCACCGCCCCCCTCCGGGGAGGCGGGCTCGGCGGGTGGGCCTAGAACCGCGGGGCGGGCTGCGACCGAGAGGGCGCAGGCCAGCGCACGACCGAAATCGACACCATGGGGCGTGAAAACCCCAATCCACAGGCCCACTTCGACGCGCTGATCCGCCCCCGCGATCCGCTGTCGTCCGCCCGCCGGCCTGCGACCGAGAGGTCGCAGCCCACCCCGCGCATCCAAGCCCCACCCGACGAGCCCGCCTCCCCGGAGGGGGGCGGTGCGAGGAGCGTGGGGCGTTGGGGGGCGTTGCGCGATCGGGCGCGGGCGCGCTACTGTCGCGGCCGGAGGGATGACCGCCATGCAGCGCTTCAACGTCAAGGACGCCAT
>SYOX01000108.1 GCA_005804885.1 Pseudomonadota bacterium | reverse complement strand
GCCTCTGCGACGGTCGCCGCGCCAGCGCTCGGCGCGCCAGCGGCCGCTGGAGTCTCCGTCGACGCGCTGGTCCAGGCCCTCGGGGCGCTCTCGGTGCGGCCTGCGGCGGGGCCTGAGCTGATCGAGGCGCGGCTGCTCTCGCCCGCCCCGCACCTGTCGGCGCTGGCGGCCGACGCGCCGCTCTCGCGGGTCAGGGAGGCGCTGGAGGCCGAGCCGGCGCACCCCGGCGCCTGGCTGGCGGCGCTGGAGCCCTCCGAGGAGGCGATGGCCGAGAACGTCCGGCACCTGCTGGAGTGGTGGGGCGAGAGGGCCGACAGGCCCGCCGCCCGCGCGGACCAGTTCGGCATCATGCCCTTCGGCAAGGGGGGCTGGGAGCGAGGCCAGCGCGGCCGCTTCCTCTTTCGCCTCTCGTGCCTGGCGGTCAGCCTGCTGCGGGGCGGCGACGATGGCCCGGTGGCCTTCGCGACGCTGGACGGGGCGAGGTTCTTCGACAACCTCTTTGACGAGTCCGGGGGCGTCGAGCGGCTGCTCGACGAGCTCTTCGAGCAGGGCCTGGGCGGCCGCCCGGAGCTCTTCGCCAACCTGCACCTGCACCTGATGCTCGCCCGCAGCCTGCGCGGCGCCGAGGGCTGGTGCGAGGGCCTGGAGGCGCTGGACGACGCGGCCCTGCTCTCGGCGCTCTGGCAGCGGCTGGCGGCCTTCAAGCTCGACGCCGAGGTCCTGTGGGTCGCCCGCGAGATGTCGATGTTCGGGCTCTGGCGCCAGGAGGGGCTGCGGGCGCTGCGGGTGGTGCCGACGGCCGAGGCGCTGCGCGCGGCCTTCCACCTGGGGCTGGTGGACAGCGCCCGCGCGCCGGGCCTGCCGGGCCTGCTGGCCGCCTCAAGGCGCCTGACCCCCTTGATGGGGCAGCAGCTCGAAGGCCCCCTGGTGGCCTTCTGGCGCGCTTACGGGGCCAGCGCGCCCCGGCGCTTCTGGTCGCGGTAGGGATCCATGGCCTCCTCGACGCGCTCCCACCTCCTGATCATCTCCGACGTCCACATCGGGGAGTACGTCAAGGAGGTCGACAGGATAGGCTACATCAAGGGCTTCAACCGCCGCGATGAGAGCCTGTGCGCCTTTCTGGAGTATCACCAGCGGCGCTGGATCGGGGGCGTGCCCTGGCGGCTGGTCATCAACGGCGACTTCATCGACTTCATCGCCGTCACCTTCCGGCCCGACGAGACGACCCAGAGCCAGCGGCCCGAGCTGCGCTTGAGCGAGGACGAGAGCGCCTGGGGTCTGGACAGCTCCGAGGACAAGGTCGTCTGGAAGCTCGACCAGATCGTCGACCGCCACCGCATGCTCTTTGCCTACCTGGCCGACTTCGTCGGGCAGGGCAACAGCGTCGAGGTGCTCTACGGCAACCACGACGTCGAGTTCTGGTGGCCCGAGGTCCACGAGGCCTTCCGCGAGCACCTGCGGCGGATCTTCTACGGCGGCGAGTCCGTCGGGCGAGACGCCAGCGCCGAGGGCCAGGCGAGCTTCCTGAGCCGCGTCCGCTTCCACCCCTGGTTCCTGCACGAGCCCGGCCGCTTCTACATCGAGCACGGCAACCAGTACGACGACTTCTCCAGCTTCGAATTCCGCCTCAACCCGCTGGCGCCCTACGACAACAACCAGCTCGCCATGCCCGTGAGCCACATGGCGATCCGGTATTTTGTCAATCAATACAAGGGCTTCCGAAGTCACAACAAAGACAACTGGACCGTGGTGGAGTACTTCCGCTGGCTCGGGGAGCAGGGGATGGACAACACCCTGCGCATCTTCAAGCTCTCCTTCGGGCTGGCCGCCCACATCATGGCCTACGCGCGTGTGACCCGGGCGGCCGAGGACGAGGCGCTGGCCCAGGTCCACCGCGAGCGCCTGGACGCGCTGGCCGAGGAGCTCGGCATGGCCCCCGAGGTGGTGCGGGAGCTCGACGCCCTGCGCTACTCGCCGATCACGGAGTCCTTCGGCCGCACGGCCCAGACCGTGGGCATCGATCGTCAGGTGCTGGCGGCGGTGTGGCTCGGCCTCTCCTTCTTCGTCCTGGCCATCCCCTTCAGCTGGGGCTGGACGCTGATGCTCCTGGGCGCCATCGCGCTCGGCGCGGCCCTGTCGCGGGCCGCGTGGCCCATGGTCCGCGATCGCTACCTCGGCGGCCACGTCTCGACCGCCGTCGAGCCCAAGGTCGACAAGGCCGCCGCCCGCATCGCCGCGCTGCTGGGCGTCCGCTACGTCTTCTTCGGCCACACCCACAAGCCCAAGAAGGTCAAGGTGGCCGAGGCCGGCTGGTACCTCAACAGCGGCTCGTGGCTGGCCCCTCGGCAGCGGGAGCGCCACCGGGGCGAGGGCTGCCCGAGCCGGCTGACCTTCATCGTCTTTCGCGACGGCGCGGTCCCCGACGCGCGCCTCTTCCGCTGGTGCGCCCGCGATCAGCGCCCGGTGGCCTTTGATCCCAGAGTCGACATGCAGACCCTCGACCCCGAGCAGATCGAGCCCTCGTCCAACAGCCACGGGGATCCGGCGCCCAGGCGCCGCAAGGCGCGACGGCTCCGCCCCCCGCAACCCAGGGAGCGCCCGTGACCCCCCCTTTTGAAGATCTCAAGCACCGCGATCACCGGGTCCGGCGCGCCGCCCTCGCTCGGGCCGCCGACAGGCTGGCCGACGATCCAGCCGCCCTTGCGGCCCTCCTGCTCCCCATGCTCGGCGATCGCTTCCCGGGCGCGCGGGCCGACGCCGCGCTCATCCTGGGCGACGCCGCCAGCGCGCCCGGCGGCGGGGCGGCGCTGGAGGGCCTGGTCGCGCGCGCGGCCG
>SYOX01000016.1 GCA_005804885.1 Pseudomonadota bacterium | reverse complement strand
GGCAGCGGCGGCAGCGGCGGCAGCGGCGGCGCCCTCGGCGGCGACCTCCTCGGCGGCGACCTCGGCGGCTTCGGCAGCGGTGGAGGCGGCGGCCTCCTTGGCGGCCAGGGACGACCTGAGGATCTCCCCTTCGGAACTTTGGGCCCCGCTGGGGTCGCTGGCCTCGGCGCGGGGCGCGCGGCGCAGGCGATCGGCGAGGCGGCGGGGCCAGGAGGGGTCAAAGAAGATCGTGGCGGCGCAGATCATGATCAGGGGGAACATGCCGATGTTGAAGAGCGCGCCGACGGTGAGGTGGAAGGCGATCAGGACGACATAGGCCGCCGGACGGGTGCGGCGCCACAGCAGCCAGAAGGGGATCGTGGTGTCGAAGAGGAAGCCGCCCCAGCTCATCACCAGGGCCACGGACCAGAGATCCAGCCAGGGGCCGATCAGGGGCAGATCGACGCGGGCCGACAGCCAGATGTTGAGCGGCTGGGCGTGGATCAGCCAGTCCTGGCCGAGCTTGGCCAGCCCCGCGAAGACGTAGACCACGCCGACCTGGAAGCGCAGCAGCGCCACCACCCAGGTCGACACGGTGTCGCGCCGGATTTCCGGTCGGCGCAGCGCGTCCAGCGAGCCCGTGCGGCCGACCGGCAAGAAGATCATCAAGAAGAGCAGCAGCGACAAGATGTAGTAATGATTGAGGTAGTTGGTCACATCGAGCAGCTCTACGGCGGTAAAGAGCGCAAAGAGGCCCAGGGCCGAGAGGCGCGTGAAGAGGCCCAGCGCGAGGCAGGCCGCCATCGCCGCCATGGCGACGAAGATCCCGACCATCGCCCAGGGCGGCGGCAGCGCCAGCCATTCGAAGCCCCAGTACTTGAAGGTGAAGGTCGGCTCGACGAAGAAGCGCTCGACCCAGCCGAAGGTCAAAAAGCGCAGCGCGCCTATGAGGACGAGCGCCCCGACGAGGGCCCGAAAGGCGGCCAGGCTGGCCGCGTCGGTCGGCGCCATCAGGCGGCGCTCAAGCGCCCCGAGGATCGCTCTGGCGCCCGCCATCGCCGGCCTCAGTCGTTGTCGCCTTCGGCGCGGTCAGGGATCTCCAGGTCCAGGACGCTGAGGAACTGGGTCTTGAACTGGACGGTGAACTTCTGGACCGCCTCGAAGGCGGCGCGCACGCTCTGGGGGTCGCGCTCCAGCGCCTCGACGAGGTCGCCCTCGATGGCCTCGACGGCGGCGATGGCCGCCTCCAGGTCGGCCCTCATGCTGGCCTCCAGCGCCCCGGCGCCCACCTCGATGAGCAGATCGTCGAAGCCGACGCCCTCGCCGCCAGGGTCCGAGCCCAGGAAGGCGCGCTGGAAGGCCTTTAAATTATTGATGATGTGCTCCTTGGACTGACCCGCGAACTTCGACTCCAGGGCTTCGGGGCAGGTGTCGGTGTCGCAGTCGATGAGCCCGGCCGGGATGGCCAGCTTCATGTCCTTGGTCTCCTTCTCGACGTAGAAGAGCGCGTCGGTCAGGGCGTTGAGGGCCTCGCGGGTCGAGCCGTAGAGGGGGCCGGGGCCGGCGAGCTCGGCCAGGAAGTTCCCCTCGGCCGGGTCCCAGGCCGCGCGCAGCTCGGCGGCGCGGGCCGACACCAGCGCCGCGAGCGTGTGGGCGTAATCGGCCCGCCGCTGCTGGAGCTCCGGGGCGATCGCGTCCCAGGCGCCGTCGCGGTTGATGGCGCTGTTGGGCGCGCAGGCGTTCTCGTCGCCGCTTTCGAAGAGCAGGACCTCCAGGGCGTCGAGCCCGCGCACGTTGATGGGCTCGGCGGCGAAGGCCGCCTGATTGGCGAAGTTGCCCTCGACGATCTCTTGATCGACGCGGCAGTTGTTGACCAGGGGCCACGAGTAGATCTCGTCGCGCAGATCCCGGCCCCCGATCACCGCGCCCATGACCCCGGCCGGCCCCACCTGGAAGACCTCCGCCTGCTGCCACAGCGCCATGGCCGCCCGCCACGCCTCCTGGGCGGCGGCCCGGTCGGCCTCCTGCTGCGAGGCGGACCAGGCCCCCGCGGCGGCCTCCAGCGCCTGCGCGGCGGCCTCGAAGCGCACGAGCGTGTCGAGGATGACGCGCTCGCCGACGTTGGCGAGCAGCGCCCGGCGCGTGGTCGAGATCCCGCCCTCCGGCTCCGCCTCGGGCGTCGCCTCGGCTTCGGGCTCCGGGCGCGGGCCCGGATCGCCGCAGCTCGCCGCGATCAACGCCGCCAGCCCGCCGAGCGCCAGCACATGACAGATCCTGCCCTGGTTCATCGAATCCACCTCCAACGCGCCGCCGCCCGCGACCTGATCGCGCGCGACGGCGAGGACAACGCGACGAAGCTTGCTCCGGTGCGGCCCTCCGCGTCAGGAGGGCCGCGCGAGCAGGAGCGCGGCAGATCCTACCAGCCCCCCAGCCCCTTTTCATCCCCCATGTTCGCCGCGTCGAAGCCGTAGGCGACCTGGAAGATCCCGCGGGCCTCAAGCAGCGCCGCCCGGTAGAGATCGGCGGCCTCCGCGCCGGCGGCCTCCAGCACGGGGGCGTCGCCGATCAGCGCGTGGATCTGGGCGAAGTCCTCGTCGGACAGAGGCGAGCGCGGGTTGAACTGGAGGCTCATGGCGAAGCCCTTGAGCTCGGACCAGACCTTGGCGTGGTGCAGGAAGTCGTAGCCCTCGGTGCCGAAGGCGTCCATGTCCTGCAGCGTGTCGTTGATGTAGTGGACGGCGGTGGCGGCCAGCGACCGCTCCCAGGCCAGCTCCAGCGCGTCGCGCTCGACCTTGAGGGCCGCCATCTCGTCGTCCGTCAGCGCGCGGCCGGCGGCGCGGCTGATGATCGCCCGGCCGGTCAGGAAGGCGTCGATGGCCTCGCCGCTGTAATCCGTCCGAGCCGCCGGGTTGCTGCTCAGATCCCGCCTGGCGGCGTTGACCGAGGCGGCGAAGTTGAACTCCCCCGTCAGATCGATGGCGCCGTCGCCGTTGGCGTCGTTGTAGCCCCGCTCAAAGCCCGCCCGGCCGCCCGCGCCGGCGATCTCTTCGTCGGTGAAGGCCGCGTAGTTGCGCGCCGCGCCGAAGTAGCCGAAGCCCTCGTCCCACGCGTGCTCAAGCTCCGTGTAAGGGTTCTCCCCGAACTCGACGTTGTCCGACAGCAGCCCCTTGCCCTCGACGTCGTCGTCCATGTAGTCGTCCGTGCCCTGGTGGAAGCAGATCGCCCCGAGCAGGAGCTTCTGGACAAGCTCCGCCAGGTCCAGGCCGCCCTCGGTGACGTGCACCGGCAGCACCTTGCCCTGCGGGTCGAGGCGCTGCTGGCCGTTGGCTCGCCCGATCGCGTTCTCCTCGATCGTCTCGAAGAGGGCCACCATGAGCTGCTCCGGCGACCCCAGCCCGCCGCCCGAGGCCGCGATGCCCTCGTCCGACCAGCCCTTGAACTGCGCGCTCCAGTCCTTGTGATCCGTCACCGGGTCATTGCCGGCCAGCTTCCCGACCAGATCCTTGTCCGTCGAGATGGCGGCGTAGGTCTGCTGGAGGGTCGGCGGGTCCGTCGCCAGCAAGGGCGCCTCCTCCCCGTTGGAGTCCGAGTCGAAGCGGAAGTAGAAGTCCATCACCGCGACGACCTCGCCCTCCTGCGTCGGCTCGAAGCGCGCGGCGTCGATGTCCTCGGTCAAGCCCACGATGGTGGTCTTCAGATCCGCGATCAGCACCTGCCGCATCACCTGCCCCGAGTAGGACACGCTCCCGACCCCCTCGACCGATCGGCTCGGGAAGTCGTAGACATCGGGCACCTCGAAGCCTTCAGGCTCCCCCTCGGGCTCCCCTTCTGGCTCTCCCTCGGGGGTCCCTTCGGGCTGGCCTTCCGGCTCGCCTTCGGGCTCACCCTCGGGCTGACCTTCGGGCTCGGGCCCGGCCGACGAGTCGGCCTCGTCATCGCCGCAGCCCAACAGCGCCACGCCCGCAACCAGCCCAGCGCCAACCCACCGCCACAGCCCCCTCGTCTTCGCGCTCATCGCTCGCCCCCTCCAGGCTCACCCATCGCCTTTGCTGTCGCCTCGCCTCAATTGAAATTGATTTTCAATTCCAGATGGAGTTTCTAGAGCGGCGGCGGCGCGCTGTCAAGCGCCGATCGCTTCGATGGCGGCCTTGGGATGGGGGAGCGCCGTGGGGAGGGGATCGAGGGGGTTGATGAGGGGTGCGTCTTGACGGTCAAGGTGGCGGTGCCTTATTCTTGAAGAATGGTGCTTGCCCCCTCACAACCCATGTCCCTTCCCCGCGCCGGTGAGCGCAGGGAGGAGGTGCGCCCGTTGGCGCGTTGGAGTTGTCGGGCGCGTCGAGCGCCGCGCAGAGCGTCGATGAAGGCTTCGGGCGAGGCGCCCGCGGTCACCCTCACACAAGGTCGGGAGGCTCGATATGGTTCAGGTCGCTCAGGACGTCAACGTCGCCGTGGAGGAGATCCAGCTTGTGCAACTCCAGGATGAGCACGCCGCGCTCGAGCTGCGGCTTGAGCAACTCGACGCCCTGATCTACCTGACCCCCGACGAGCAGCTTGAGCGCAAGACGATCCAGAAGCAGAAGTTGCGGCTGAAGGACAGGATGACGAGCCTGAAGCCTTCCTGACGACCCTCAGCCCTGCTCGGTCAGCCGTGGCTTGGAGGCGACGCCGAGGGCGGCCAGCGCGTCGATGGGGCTCGGAGGCGAGTCGGCCTGGGTTGGCTCGCCTGGGTGGAGGAGCTGCGCGGCGCGGGTGAGCTGGCTGTTGATCTCGCTCAGGCCGCGCGCGGGCGTGCGCCCTGCGCCGACGCGGTCGCGCTGATCGACGGCCAGGGCGTCGGCCATCAGGCGCAGCCTGTCGGTGTTGTTCTCTTCGACGAGGCCCGCGCAGTTCAGCGCCCCGAAGAGCTGGGCCTCGCGGCTGCGGTGCAGGGTCAAGAGGGCGTGCATGAAGGGGCTCTGGGCGTCGTCCTTGAGGGGATCGCGACAAGCTTGCAGGACGTCGATGACGGAGATGTCTGACAGGGAGCGCCCGGGGATGTAGCCGGTCGATGAGCCGTCGGCGCCGAGGAAGTCGACCTCAAGCAGGATGCGGTGCTTGAGCAGGCGCTCGACGATCTCGCGGGCCTGGGTCATCGGGACCCCGGCGATGGCCGCCATCTTGATCATCGGGACAGGACCCTGGCCGGCGTGGAAGGCCGAGGCCACGGGGGTGAAGATCTCGAGCCCGATCAAGGGGTTGAGGCGCCTCTCCTCGTCCTTGTTGATGTCGTGCAGGCGCTGCGGCAGCAGCAGGGTGCGGAGGTTCTGGATGGTGTAGGTCATCTCGGCGCCGAAGAGGACGATCACCCAGGACACGTAGACCCAGATGAGGAAGAGCGGGATCAGGCTGATGGCGCCGTAGACGGTCGCGTAGGACTCCATGACGAAGTGCGTCACGTAGATGTTGAAGCCGGACTTGGCCACCTCGAAGGCGATGGCGGTGACGAAGCCGCTGACCAGCGCGGGGACCCACTTGACCTCGGTGTGGGGCAGGAGCTTGTTGGCCAGCGTGAAGGCCACCACCGCCAGCCCCAGGGGCAGCAGCTTGTAGCCGACGCTGGAGAAGAAGGGCATCTCGTCCATCACGAACTGGACGCGGGCCGACTCGACCACCGAGATCGTGATCATCAGCGGCGCCAGCGTGATCAGCGCGTAGAAGGTCAGGAACTTGCTCACCAGGGGCCGCCGGGCGCGGATCCGCCAGATGTCGTTGAAGGCCTGCTCGATGTTGTTGAACATCGCCACGCCCAGGAAGATCAGCACCACCGAGCCGATCCCGCTCAGCGCGCCGCCCTGGTGCTGGCTGAACTCCGAGAGCTGATCCGTGATCCGATCGCCGGACACGGGCAGCATCGTCTTGAGCATGCCCAGCACCGTCTTGTTGCCCACGCCGAAGGCCCCGGAGAGCGTCGTGGCCACCGTCAGGAGCGGGACGACCGAGAGCGCCGTCGTGAAGGCCAGGGAGCTGGCCCGCACCAGCCCGCGGTCGTGGATCAGCTCCCGAAAGACCTGGATGATCAGGATCGGAGGGTAGACCAGCACCAGCTCCAGCCTCGACAGATCCTCCCAGCGCCCAAGCGAGAAGCGGGTCGTCAGGTAACGGACGCGCTCCACCAGGGCCTGCACCGACGCGGTCAGGCGCCGGACCTGGCCCTTGATCCCTTGCTCTGTCTGCGCGTCGCTCAAGCCCCATCCCTCCGAAGCGCGACCCCCTCAAGTCCTCCAGCAAGCCGCCTCATGATAACACCAACATCCTCTCGCGCCTCATCTTTTGAACCTCTGGCCCGCCCCGCCCCGCCCCGAGCCTGGCCCTTCGTCCGGCGCGCTGCCTGGCCCTTCGCCCGGCGCCCCTCATCGGCTCACGCCCCCTCAAGGGCCGCCTCGATCTCCTCCAGCACGTACACGTCCTGCTCTCGCGACGCAGCCACGGCGAGCGCCACGCCGGCCGGCCGGCCCCCGAGCTGCCCCAGCGCCCAGGCGGCGTGCCCGCGCACCAGCGGCTCGACCTCGGCCTCCAGGCGCTCGGCCAGCAGCCCCACCCACTGGCGGTCGCCGGTGTTGCCCAGCACCACGGCGGCATTGCGCAGCAGCCCGGCGCGGCCAGCGCGCTGCACCGGCGACAGCCTCAGCGCGCTCCGGAAGGTCTCGGGGTCGAACTCGGACAGCAGCAGGTCCGCCGTGATCCCCTGGATCTCAGGCCGCCCGAGAAATGAAAAACTCTTTGTCGTCGCGGGCTTGCGATTCCAGGGGCAGACGTCCTGGCAGATGTCGCAGCCGAAGAGGTGGTCGCCGATCAGGGGCCGCAGGTCGCGGGGGATGGGGCCGCGAAGCTCGATGGTGAGGTAGGAGATGCACCGGCGCGCGTCCAGCACGTAGGGGCCGACGAAGGCGCCGGTGGGGCAGGCGTCGAGGCAGGCGGAGCAGGAGCCGCAGAAGTCGCCGACGGGGGTGCCGACGGGGTCCAGGTCCAGGTCGACGATCAGCTCGGCGAGGAAGAGGTGGCTGCCCAGGGCGCGGTCGATGATCATGGTGTTCTTGCCGACCCAGCCGATGCCGGCCAGCAGGGCCACGTCGCGCTCCAGCAGGGGGAGGCGGTCGACGCAGGCGCGCGAGCGGACCTCGACGCCGGAGATCATCTGGATGAAGGCGGAGAGCTGGTCGAGCTTGTGCTCGATGACCTTGTGGTAGTCAAAGCCCTGGGCGTAGCGGGCGATGTGGCCGGGGCCGGCCTGGGCCTCCTCGACCCGGTGCTGGATCGCGAGGGCCACGATGGACCTGGCCCCGCTCAGGAGGTTGGCGGGGTTGGCGCGGCGCTCGGGGCGGCGGGTCATGTAGGTCATCTGGCCGCCGTAGCCGGCCTCGACCCACCCCCGCAAGGCTTCGCCGTGGGGAAGCGGCGAGGCGGGCACGACGCCGGCCCGGTCAAAGCCGAGGGCGCGGGCGCGGGCGAGGATCTGGTCGGTCAGGGATATGGGCATCGGGCGTTTTTGAGCGCGTGGGGTCTTGGGGCCGGGCCTTGAGGTGGCTATAGAGTGAGCGCGGGTCGCCTGGGGGTCAGGATTTCAGATCCACCGGGGCCGAGCAAGGGGGTTGAGCATGTCGCAGAGCGCAGAGGCTCAGGAGTTCCTCAACAGCCTGCTGGTGACCGATCGTAGCAGCCTGACCTTCCTGCACCAGACGCTCTTCGGGCAGCGGGGCAGCGCGTCGCTGGAGCAGGCGGCGGTGGAGGTGGCCGCCCACGCGCAGGGCAACCAGGGCAGGCTGCCCGAGGGGATCAAGCGATGGATCAGGGCGCCCAGCACGCTGACGAGCCACCACCGGACGGCGCTGGTGCGGCTGGCTGGCCATTACCGCGACGAGAGCATCTCGGAGGATCTGCTGGGGATCTTGCGCCAGCTGACCTTCGTGGCCTCGCACCCGGCGGCGATCTCGGCGCTGGCGCAGGTCCAGGGCATCCGGGCCAGCAAGACGCTGACGGAGCTGCTCTGGAGCGCCCCGACGCGCCAGTGGCACGTGCGCGAGACGGCGATCCTGCGCGAGCTGGGTCGGATGGGGTGGTCGAGCGCCATCAGCCACCTGATCCGCGCCCTGGCGGTGCCTTACGACAACCCGGCCAGGGCGGCGTCAGAGGCTCTGGCGCGCTTTGACCCGGACGAGGCGCTGCCGCCGCTGCTCAAGGTCATCGAGGTCACCGCGACGGCCCCCCCGCGGATCGAGGCGGGCCAGGACGCGCGGCAGATCGCGGGGGCGGCCGACGCGCTGGGCCGGCTCGGGGACGAGAGGGCGATCCCGGCGCTTCAGCGGCTCGCCGACGTGGACGACGCCCAGGTGGCCTGCGCGGCGGCGGTGGCGCTGGCGCGCCTGGGCGACCCGGAGGCGGAGGGCCGGCTGGTGCGGCTGGCCTACGCGGATCGCGGCCACGCCGGCGCCGAGCTGCGTGCCAGGGCGATCGCGGCGCTGGGGGTGCTGGCCCAGAGCCTCAATCATCAGCTCGGCGAGGGGTCCATCAACACCTTGTACCAGGGGTTGAGCGACAGCCAGCCGGAGGTGCGCTCGGCGGCGGCGCTGGCCATCGGGGACGCGGGCCGACCTGCGGCCTCGCGGGCCATCGCCGAGGCGCTGCGCAAGGAGGTCTCGCCGCTGGTGCGGACGGCCGCGATCCGCGCGCTCGGGCGCCTGGGGCACAGCCTGAGCCTGCCGATCCTGCTCGACGCGCTGCGGCGCGACGAGGCCTCGGTCAAGATCGAGGTCCTCGACGCGCTGGCCGGCTTCCGCGACCCTCAGATGGCCCACCACATCGCGCCCTGGCGGGCGTCGCAGGACGAGCGCCTGGCCGCGGCGGCCGACCGGGCGCTGCGGCGCCTGCTGCACCGCCCCTTCGAGTGGCCCGCGCCGGCGGCGATCGAGGGGGATGGCGTCGCCATCGACCTCTACACCCTTGAGGACGCTCGCAGGCTGCTGCTGCCGCCGGCGTCGCCGGCGGCGCCGGTGGGCTTCTTCGGCCGCCTCTTCGGGGCCAGCGCCCCGGAGCCGCCCCCGGCCCCCCGCCCCATCGGGCGCCTGACGCTGACCGCCCAACGCGCCCAGCTCAGCTTCGAGGCTGGCCGCGTCGACCCGGGCTGGCAGCCCGGCGCCATCGACTGGGAGAGGCGCTTCAGCCTCCAGGTCACCCGGGAGCCCATCGGCCCCGACGAGGGCGCCGAGGACATCGGCGTCCACTTCACCTTGCGCCAGCGCCCCCCCGGCGCCGTCGCGGCGGCGCTGGAGACGATCGCCTTGAGCCTGTGGTGCGCCCCCTCCGAGGCCGTCGGCCGCCTGACGGCCAAGAGCGAGCGGCTCGCCTGCCTCGATCCCCACCAGGCGCCCCCCTTCCTCGCCGCGGTCAGATGGTATATGGAGGTTCACGGCGAGCCCATGGCCTACGTCTAAGCCCGCGCTGAACCTCATGATCCAAACCCCGAGGAGCTGGTGGATCGAACCCGGATCGCGATCGTCGCCCTGGCGGCGGCCACCCTTTCTTGCTGCGACATGCCTCGCCGGTCTGGCGTCGAAGGCCGCCCCAGCCCTGCGCTCGGGCACCAGCTCGGCGAGCGGGCCGCCCTGGCCGGCGCCGACATCTGGCGCAAGGCCAGCCGGCCCGAGGGCCTCGTCCGCGTCCCCGGCGGCCCCTTCCAGCGCGGCAGCGACGAGGCCGCGCTGGAGGCCGCCATGGATCTGTGCAAGCTGACCTACGCCCGACCCCGCGCCTGCCAGGAGGCCTGGTTCGAGCACGAGGCCCCGCGCCGCACGCTGACGCTCAACACCTTCTTCATCGACCGCCATGAGGTCACCCAGTCCGAGTACGCCCAGTGCGTCGAGGCCGGCGCCTGCGCGCCGCCCGCCTGGGAGCGCTGCGACGTGCTCGACCTGAGCACGGGCCAGCGCCGCACCGGCCCGCGCGAGGGCCTCCAGGCCCCCAACCTCCCGGTCGTGTGCGTGGACTGGGGCCAGGCCAGGGCCTTCTGCGCCTGGGCTGGCGGCAGGCTGCCGACCGAAGCCGAGTGGGAGAAGGCCGCCCGCGGCCCCGAGGGCGCCCGGGAGCTGCCCTGGGGCGAGGCCTGGGACCCCGCCGCGCTGAACTGGGGCGAGACCGGCGGCCTGGGCGCCTACGACGGCCACGAGGGGATCGCGCCCGTCGGCGCCTACCCCAGGGGCGCCTCGCCCTACGGCGCGCTGGACATGGGCGGCAATGTCTGGGAGTGGGTCGCCGACTGGTACGACCCCGACTTCTACAAGGACGCCCCGGAGCTCAACCCCGTCAACCTCAAGCCCAGCCGCCACAAGGGCCTGCGCGGCGGCGCGTGGTCCTTCGCCGGCAGCGGCGCCCGCGTCGCCTTCCGCCACCTCGCCGCGCCCGATCGCGTCGAGGACGGCGTCGGCTTCCGCTGCGTCCGCATCCCCAAGGAGGCCAGCCCATGAGCCCGAGGCCGCCGATCGCCCGACGAAGGGCCTGGATCGCCGCCGCGCTCGCGGCGTGGTGCGCCGCGGCCTGTCACCCGACCCGCGAGATCGCGCGCGACGAGACGCCGATCGTCGATCGCCAAGGCCCCGAGGGGCCGGAGTTGGACGACGAGCTGGGGCCGCTGGTGCCGATCGGGCCTGCGCGGATGCAGATCCCGCGGGGGTGGGTGTCGATCCCGGGCAAGGAGCGCGCGTGGCGCAGCGGGCCCTCGCAGCCGAGGGCGACCCTGAACGTGATCGTCGGCGCCCCCGGCGCGCAAGGCGCCAGCGCCCAGGAGATCTGGGCGGCCTTGAGCCGCGCCTACCAGGCCGAAGCCGACGCCGTCCAGCGCTTCGTCGAGGACGGCGCCGTCGATCTGGGCCAGGGGCGCCAGGCGTGGCGTTTCTTGATCTCGCGCCAAGAGCAGGGCGCGCGCTACACGCTGCTGCAGCTCGTCGTGGTGGGCCGCGCCCACATCTACTACGTGACCTTCACGGCGCGCGCTGAGGACTTCGAGGCCGCGGAGGCGGGCTTCTGGAGGGCGGCGCGGACCTTCGACGGCGATCTCTGAGGGGCCGCTCGGGGGTCAGAGCGGGGCCTCGGAAGTCGCCGGTTGCAGGGGCCAGCGTTCGGTCATAGAATGCGCCGGAAATCGCGAGCGCCCTTGGCATCGGGCGCCCGATGAGCCATAGGAAGAAACATGCAGGACGAGACACAGGTCGGCAACGCCAGGCGGGTGAAGGAGATCCGGTCGGCGGTCATTCGCTTCGCGGGTGATTCGGGCGACGGGATGCAGCTGACGGGGAGCCAGTTCACGAGCACCTCGGCGGTGATCGGCAATGACCTGGCGACGCTGCCGGACTTCCCGGCTGAGATCCGCGCGCCAACCGGGACGGTCGCCGGGGTCTCGGGCTTCCAGATCCACTTCGGGTCGATGGACATCTACACGCCGGGCGACTCGCCGGACGTGCTGGTGGCGATGAACCCGGCCGCGCTCAAGTACAACCTGCGCGACATGATCCCTGGCCGGATCATCATCCTGAACACGGACGCCTTCGGCGAGCGCCCCAACGCCAAGGCGGGCTTCAACAGCGACCCGCTGACCGACGGCACCCTGGACGAATTCAAGGTCATCGATGTCCCGCTGACGAAGATGACCCACCAGGCCCTGGACCACGTCAAGATCTCCAAGAAGGACAAGGATCGCTGCAAGAACTTCTTCGCCCTGGGGCTGATGTACTGGATGTACGGCCGCCCGCTTGAGCACACCCAGCGCTGGATCGAGGGCAAGTTCAAGGGCCAGGATGACTACATCGAGGCCAACACGGCGGCCCTCAAGGCGGGCTACTACTACGGCGAGACGGCCGAACTCTTCAGCAATGCCTATAAGATAGCCCCGGCGCCCATCGAGCCCGGGCTCTACCGCAACATCACCGGCAACCAGGCGGCGGCCTTTGGCTTCATCGCCGGTGCCGAGCTGGCGGGCCTGCCCCTCTTCCTGGGCAGCTACCCCATTACGCCGGCCAGCGACGTCCTGCACGAGCTGTCCAAGTACAAGGACTTCGGCGTGCGCACCTTCCAGGCCGAGGACGAGATCGCGGCCATCGGCTCGGCCATCGGCGCGGCCTTCGGCGGCTCCCTGGCGCTGACGACCTCCAGCGGGCCGGGCATCGCGCTCAAGGGCGAGGCCATCGGGCTGGCCCACATCCTGGAGCTGCCGCTGATCATCGCCAACATCCAGCGCGGCGGCCCCAGCACGGGCCTGCCGACCAAGACCGAGCAGTCCGATCTGCTCCAGGCCATGTTCGGCCGCAACGGCGAGTGCGCCGTGCCGATCGTCGCGGCCCAGTCACCCGGCGACTGCTTCTGGGCCGCCATCGAGGCCGCGCGCATCGCCACCACCTACATGACCCCCGTCTTCTTCCTCTCGGACGGCTACATCGCCAACGGCGCCGAGCCCTGGCGCATCCCCGACCCTTCGGAGCTGCCCACCTTCCCCGTCACCTTCCGCACGGACCCCGAGGCCTTCGAACCCTACAGGAGAGACCCGGAGACCCTCGCGCGGCCCTGGGTCAAGCCCGGCACGCCCGGCCTGGAGCACCGCGTCGGCGGCCTGGAGAAGCAGGCCAACACCGGCAACGTCTCCTACGACCCCGACAACCACGAGGCCATGTGCCGCATCCGCACCGAGAAGATCGCCCGGATCAAGGTCCCCGACGCCGAGCTCTTCGGCCCTGACAGCGGCGACGTCCTCCTGATCGGCTGGGGCGGCACCTTCGGCGCCCTGCGGGCCACCGCGATCAACATGCACGATGAAGGTCAGAAGGTCAGCCACCTGCACCTGCGCCACCTCAACCCCTTCCCCCAGAACCTCGCCCCCGCCATCAAGCGCTATCGCCACGTCGTCGTCGCCGAGCTCAACCTCGGACAGCTCTCCATGATGATCCGCGAGCGCTTCATGGCCGACATCATCTGCCTCAACAAACTCCAGGGCCAGCCTTTCAAGGTCGGCGAGATCATCCAGCGGATCCGCCCGCTGCTCAACCAGCCCGAGGTGTGACGCCATGACGACCGAACTGAGCCGCGCCGACTTCCAGACCGATCAGGACGTCCGCTGGTGCCCCGGCTGCGGCGATTACGCCATCCTCGCCCAGGTCCAGAAGGTCTTCCCCGAGCTGGGGATCCCCAAGGAGAACTTCGTCATCATCAGCGGGATCGGCTGCTCCAGCCGCTTCCCCTACTACCTGAACACCTACGGGATGCACTCCATCCACGGGCGAGCGCCGGCCATCGCCACTGGCCTCAAGTCCGCCCGGCCGGAGCTGAGCGTCTGGGTCGTCACCGGCGACGGCGACTCGCTCTCGATCGGCGGCAACCACCTCATCCACGTCCTGCGCCGCAATGTCGACCTCAAGATCCACATGTTCAACAACGAGATCTACGGCCTGACCAAGGGGCAGTACACCCCCACCAGCGAGGTCGGCAAGCGCACCAAGTCGACCCCCATGGGCTCCGTCGACGCCCCCCTGCTGCCCGTCAGCATCGCGCTGGGCGCCAACGCCTCCTTCGTCGCCCGGACCATCGACCGCGAGCCCAAGCACATGGTCGACGTCCTGCACCGCGCCGCCGCCCACAAGGGCACCGCGCTGGTCGAGATCCTCCAGAACTGCAACATCTTCAATGACGGCGCCTTCTTCCAGCTCACCGAGCGGGCCACCCGCGACGACAGCCAGCTCCTCGTCGAGCACGGCAAGCCCCTGCTCTTCGGCAAGGACAACGCCAAGGGCGTCGTCTTTGAGCACTTCGAGCCCAAGATCGTCAACGTGGCCGAGGTCGGCATCGAGAAGATCCACGTCCACGACGAGCACGCCCCCATCGCCTATCACATGGCCCTCGGCCAGCTCGGCCGCCCCGACATGCCCACCGCGCTTGGCGTCCTGCGGCAGGTCGACCGGCCCACTTACGACGAGGAGCTCAACGCGCAGATCGACACCGCGATCGCGCGCAAGGGCCGCAACGACATCAACAAGTTGCTGCGCAGCGGCAGCACCTGGACCGTCAAGTAGGGAGCCCGGATGATGTTCAAGATGCCCCTTGTCGGCGCCCTCCTGGCCTGCGCCCTCCTGGCCCTGGCCGCCTGCGGCGACGACGGCCAGGACAAAGGTCCCGCCGCACCCGAGATCGCCTCAGCCTCGCTGGAGTGCGGCCCCTACGTCGGCGAGGGCGACCCGAAGGCCGACGGCGACATCCTCTTGAGGCTCGAGGCCGTCGTCTCGGACCCCGACGGGGACCTCGCTGGCGTCACGGCCACCTTCGGCGGCGCGCTGCTGACGCTGACCGACCAGGGCAGCTCGATCTTCGCGTACGATCAAGGCGGCGAGTTCAACAAGATCGCCCGCTGCACCGGCGAGGAGGCGATTACGATCATCGCCGTCGACGCGCTGGGCAATGAGGCGATCCTGACCGAGGACAAGATCACGCGCTGACGCGGCCCGCCGCCGATCCGCGA
Organism: Pseudomonadota bacterium; assembly: GCA_005804885.1. Lineage (GTDB taxonomy): Bacteria > Myxococcota_A > Bradymonadia > Bradymonadales > SYOX01. The sequence goes on along the minus strand of SYOX01000016.1, from coordinate 993 downwards.
GGCGCCCCCCCCCTGAAGACCCGAGCCCAGGCGAGCGCATTGCCCCGGTGGGCGGGCGCCCCAGAGCGCGGCGACCGGGCGATGGCCTCGCCCCAGAGCGCGGCGCCTGGGCGACGGCCTCACCCCCAGAGCGCGGCGACCGGGCGACGGCCTCACCCCCAGAGCGCAAAAGCCCCGCGACAGCCTGGATCGGCTGTCGCGGGGCTTTTGCGCTCTGGGGCTTCGGACCACGCGAGGAGCCCGGCGGCTCAGGCCGCCGGGGTGCCCTGGGATCACTCGAACTCGGCGTCGATCACGTCGTCGTCGTTGGCGCCAGCGGGGGGCGCCTGACCGCCCGCGCCAGCGGCCGCGCCGGGACCCGCCGCGCCTGCGGCCTGGTAGAGCTCCTGGCCGGCGGCCTGGGAGGCGTTCATCAGGTTGGTCTTGGCGGCGTTGAGGCGGTCGAGGTCATCGGAGTCCAGGGCGCCGCGGGCCTCCTTGAGGGCAGCCTCCAGGCCGGAGAGGACGCCCGCGGAGAGCTTCTCGCGGTTCTCGTTGAGCATCTTCTCCATCTGGTAGATCTGGCTGTCGAGCTCGTTGCGGGCCTCGATGCGCTCGCGGCGGCGCTTGTCCTCGCCCTCGTGCTCCTTGGCCTCGCGGACCATGCGATCGATGTCGGCTTCGGTCAGGCCGGAGTCGTTGCTGATCGTGATCGTCTGCTTCTTGTTCGTGGCCTTGTCGATGGCCGAGACGTTGACGCTGCCGTCGGCGTCGATGTCGAAGGGGACCTCGCCCTGGGGGACGCCGCGGGGGGCCGGGGGGATGCCGTCGAGGCGGAAGCGCCCGAGCATGCGGTTGTCGGCGGCCATCTCGCGCTCGCCCTGCAGGACCTTGACCTCGACGCTGGTCTGGCTGTCGGCGGCGGTCGAGAAGATCTCGGACTTGCGGGCCGGGATGGTGGTGTTGCGCGGGATCAGCGGCGTGGTGACGCCGCCGAGCGTCTCGATGCCCAGC
>SYOX01000107.1 GCA_005804885.1 Pseudomonadota bacterium | reverse complement strand
TGAAGGCCTTTGAGGAGGCGACGCCGATCTCGGGGCCTGCGTGGGTGTAGAGGACGCCGTCGGACTCGCGGGGGATGGTGGACTCCATCACATTGCAGATCGAGATGACCTTGGAGCCGCGGGCTCTGGCTTCGCGCAGGGCGGCGAGGGTGTCGGCGGTCTCGCCGGACTGGCTGATGGCGATGGTGAGGGTGCGGGCGTTGACGACGGGGTTGGCGTAGCGGAACTCGCTGGCGAGGTCGACGCTGGTGTGGACGCGGGCGAGATCTTCGATGAGGTAGCGCCCGACGAGGCCGGCGTGCCAGCTGGTGCCGCAGGCGACGATCTGGATGTGGTCGAGGTCGGCGATGAAGGCGGGCGAGAGGGAGAGCTCGTCGAGGTCGACGTCGCCGCGCTCGCTGGAGATGCGGCCGCGCAGGGTGTCGATGATCCGGGTGGGCTGCTCGTGGATCTCCTTGAGCATGAAGTGCTTGTAGCCCTGCTTTTCGGCGGAGATCGGGTCCCAGTTGATGCGGCGGGGTGTGCGGTTGGCGGGCAGGCCGTCGGCGTCGAAGATCTGGAGGCTGTCGCGGCGCAGGATGGCGGTGTCGCCGTCTTCGAGGAAGATGAAGTTGCGGGTGTGGCTCAGCACGGCCGGAACGTCGCTGGCGGCGAAGTGCTCGCCTTCGCCCAGGCCCAGGACGAGGGGCGAGGCGTTGCGGGCGACGACGAGCTGGTCGGTCCAGGCTTCGTGCAGGACGACGATGGCGAAGGAGCCCTCCAGGGCGGTCAGCGCCTCGCGGACTGCGGCGTGGAGGTCGAGGTGCGCGTTGGCCTCGACGGCGGCGTCGATGAGGTGGGCGATGATCTCGGTGTCGGTCTCGCTGGAGAAGACGCGGCCTTCGGCCTGGAGCTGGGCCTTGAGGCGCAGGTGGTTCTCGATGATGCCGTTGTGGACCACGACGGTGCGGCCGGCGCGGTGGGGGTGCGCGTTCTGCTCGTTGGGTCGCCCGTGGGTGGCCCAGCGGGTGTGGCCGACGCCGATGGTGCCGTTGAGGGGCTCGCGCCAGTAGGCGGCCTCGAGGTTGCGCAGCTTGCCCTGGGCGCGGCGGATCTGTATCCGGTCGCCTTCGAAGATGGCTACGCCCGCCGAGTCATAGCCTCGGTATTCCAGGCGGCTGAGTCCTTCGAGCAGCAGCTCGCCGCACTGGCGATGACCCACATAACCGACGATCCCACACATGCGATGTCTCCTGACGGTGGCAGCCCCGAGGTCCAGGCGCCGTTGCGCCTGGGGGAGTCCTTTTATCAAATGTCTCGCCCGCTGTCTCGACCCGCCGAGCGTTGCACGTGAAACATGCTTGCGCTCTGCACTGAAACGTGTTTCAGTTTTTGGTATCGGAAGGCGCCTGTCGAGTCTTGAGGGGCGGGCGTTGGAGCTTGGGAGCGACTTGAGGATGGTGTTGGAGCCGATGAGCCAGGAAACGTTGGAGGTGGTGGAGGAGCCCGGTCTGGACGAGCGGGCGGAGAAGATCGTGGACGTGGCGATGCGGCTTGCGGAGCAGGGTGGCTTCCAGGCGGTGAGGTTGCGGGACGTGGCCGCGCAGTCTGGGGTGGCGCTCGGGACGCTCTATGTGCGCTTTCGCAGCAAGGAGGACATCCTGGTGGCGGCGTTGGAGCGTGAGGTGCTGGTCTTCGAGGAGCTGCTGCAGCAGTTCGAGGTGCCGGGCGAGACGCCGCTGGAGCGGCTGCGGCACTTCTTTACGATCTCGACGCAGGCGCTCTTCATGAGGCCCAACTTCGCGCAGGCGGTGTTGCGCTCGATGGCTTCGGGGGTGCCGGAGATCGCGGAGAAGATCGCGCGCTATCAGGGTCGGATTACCCACATGATCGTTGAAATGATGAGGGGGGGGGTTGTTGGGGAAGGCGAGGAGACTGAGGAGGAGTCTTACGTGGCTTTCTTGATGCAGCAGATCTGGTTTGCGGCCTTGATCGGGTGGATGGGGGGTCTTCTGGACGAGGACGGGGTGGTGGAGCATGTGTCGAGGGCCTGCGGGCTCTTGCTGTTGGGGATGAGGGCTGGGGGCGTTGAAGGTGGGGGGGAGGGGGCATGAGGCTGGAAGGCAAGTCGGCGGTGATCACGGGTGCGGCCAGCGGCATCGGCCGTTCGATGGCGAGGCGCTTTGCGCAGGAGGGCGCGGGGCTGGTGCTGGGGGACGTGGATCGGGGTCGGCTGGACAAGGTGGTGGCGGAGGTCGTGGAGGAGGGCGGCCGCGCGGTGGGGTTGGTGGTGGACGTGTGCGACCCGGAGGCGGTCGAGGCGATGATCCAGCGGGCGGTGGAGGAATACGGTCGGCTGGACGTGCTGTGCAACAACGCGGGGGTGCTGGACAACCTGACGCCTCTGGCGGACGTGTCGGATGAGCTGTGGGACAAGGTGATGGGGGTCAACGTCAAGGGCCCCTTCCTGGCGGCGCGCAAGGCCTTGCCGGTGATGATCGCGCAGGGTGGCGGGGCGATCATCAACACGGCTTCGGCGGCGGGGCTGGCGGGCGGGCGTGGGGGAGCGGTGTACACGGCCTCGAAGCACGCGCTGGTGGGGATGACGCGGTCGATCGCGTGGTATTACGGGCCGCAGGGCGTGCGCTGCAATGCGATCGCGCCGGGGGCGATCCAGACGCGGATGGCGTCGACGCTGGTGCCTCACATGGGCGGCTTCGAGCGCTACCAGCCGCATTTTTCGCAGATCCCGCCGCACGGCAAGGCCCAGGAGGTCGCCGACGTGGCTCTTTTTCTGGCCTGCCAGGAGAGCGCCTACGTGAACGGGGCGGTGATCCCGGTCGACGGCGGGTGGTTGACCTTCTGAGGGCGCTGGCGTGGGCCGGCGAGCGCCCGCGCTCTTCGGTCGAGGTTTTGCGTTTGATCTGCGCGGGCTTTATAACCATCACCAGGGATGACGACGTTGAGTCGACCGGGTCCAGGGCGCAGCCCCGCTCGCCTGCTGGCGCGCGAGAACAAGGGTGATGGCGTTGCGTCTGGCGCTGCGGTGCGTGGGCTCATCCTCTCGGGGCTTCTGATCCATCACCTTCGCGGCGCCCTCGAATCGGCACAGCTTGACTGATCGTCCCCTTCGGGTCCTGGCGCGTCCGCGGCTCAACGGTTGCGTTGATGCTATTCAACTCCTGGGAATTTCTCATATTTTTCGTTCTGGTCTACGGCGTCTACTGCACGCTGAACGTCCGCGGCCAGAACGTCCTGCTGCTTGTCACCTCCTACGTCTTCTACGGCTGGTGGGACTGGCGCTTCCTGGGCCTGATGCTGATGTCGACGGCGATCGACTACTGCGCCGGGCTCATGATGGAGCACTCGGACGAGCGGCGGCGCAAGATCTGGCTGTGGGTCAGCGTCGGGGCCAACCTGACCTCGCTGGGGGTCTTCAAGTACTTCAACTTCTTCATCGATTCGGCGAGGGTGGCGCTGGAGACGCTGGGCTTCGAGGCCCACCTGCCGGTCCTGTCGATCATCCTGCCGGTGGGCATCAGCTTCTACACCTTCCAGACGATGGCCTACACCATCGACGTCTACCGCCGTCAGATGGACGTGGTCCGCGACCCGGTGCTCTTCGGCGTCTACGTCAGCTACTTCCCCCAGCTCGTCGCCGGGCCCATCGAGCGCGCCCAGAACCTCATCCCGCAGTTCATCAAGCCCAGGCGGGTCACCACCGAGATGATCACCTCCGGGGCGACGCTGGTGCTCATCGGCCTGGTGCGCAAGGTCATCATCGCGGACATGGTCGCCTCGGAGGTCGACGCGGCCTTTGCGAACCCCGCCGCCATGAGCAGCGCGGGGCTGGTGCGCGCCACGGTGCTCTTCGCCCTGCAGATCTACGGCGACTTCGCCGGCTACTCGGACATCGCCCGCGGGACCAGCCGGATGATGGGCATCGAGCTGATGCGCAACTTCGAACACCCCTACTTCTCCACCAGCATCACGATCTTCTGGCGCCGCTGGCACATCAGCCTCTCGTCCTGGCTGCGCGACTACCTCTACGTCCCCCTGGGCGGCAACAAGGGCCCCTCCTGGTTCGTCTACCGCAACCTGCTGCTGACCATGCTGCTCGGCGGCCTGTGGCACGGCGCCGCCTGGACCGTCGTCGTCTGGGGCGCGCGGCACGGCGCCTCCCTGGCCCTGCACAAGCTCACGCTGCGCGACCAGAAGCCGCCCATGAAGCCGAAGCTCGACTCGGCCTCGGACTTCGCCCGCGCCATCGGCGGCTGGGCCCTGACCATGGCCCTGGTGCTCCTGACCTGGATCTTCTTCCGCGCCACCGACCTGTCCAACGCCATGGACGTCATCGGGGGCATCTTCGACCTGCGCGGCGGCCTGGGCCTGTCCTCGTGGGCCATGCCCGTCGGCGTGATCGCGCTGATGCTCTTCATCGACATCCCCCAGTACGTCACCGGCGACCACACGATCATGCGGCGCTGGCCCTGGCCCGTCCGCGCCCTCATCTTCACCGGCCTCATCCTCGCCATGGTCCTGCTGCGGAGCAACGAAGATGTCCCATTTCTCTATTTTCAGTTTTGAGACGCTCAAGCTCGACCGCAAAGTGCCCGCGGCCCTCCTGCTGAGCCTCGCCCTCCTGCTGGCCGTCGAATTCGGGCTGGCTCGCCAGGACTGGGTCTGGGGCTGGATCGCCCAGTCCCCCAGCGGCATCTTCGACGCCATCGAGCAACAGCTCATCATCCCGGCCAGGGACCCCGCCGTGATCATCATGGGCAGCAGCCGCGTCCAGGGCGCCGCCGGCCCGCGCATCCTTGAGCAGGCCCTCGACCTCCCCAACGGCTCCGTCCTCAACCTCGCCATGACCTCCGGGCGCCCCTTCGACGCCCTGATGCTCTACGAGCGCAACCGCGACAAGCTCTCCAAGGCCCGCGTCCTGGTCTTCGAAGTGGCCGAGTTCCAGTTCAACGGCGGCTTCTCCCCCAGCGAGCGCGAGCGCCGCTTCGCCACCCTCGATCAGCGCCTGTCCCTCTACGACTCGCGCAACACCCTCGACATGACCGTCGGCTGGGTCTGGCGCACCTACGACGCCCAGGGCCCCCTGCGCCGCCTCCTCAAGTCCGCCGTCTCCCCGCCCATCACCGAGCTCAAGATCACCGAGGACGGCTGCGTCGACTGGCGCACCGAGACCCTCGAGCGCGGCCCGCTGGACTACGACGTCGCCCCCGAGGTCAAGTCCATGTACCACCGCTTCTCCTTGAGCCAGGCCCGCGTGGACAACCTGCGCCGCCTCATCGAGCTCGCCCAGGCCGACGGCCTCAAGGTCATCCTGATCCAGACCCCGGTGCGCGACACCTTCGTCGACCTCGTCAACGCCAGCCACGCCGAGCAGTACGCCAGCTACGTCCAGGCCACCGACAACCTCACCCCTGGCCTCCCCGTCCAGCGCTGGTGGCGCGCCAGCGAGCTCGGGATCGCCCCCACCGACTACTACGACTACGGGCACCTGACCCGCTCCGGCACCCGGATCTTCACGCTCGCCCTGGCAGACCGCCTCAAGACCCTCGCCCCCGAAGCCCTGCGCCCCCCCTCCCCTTCCCCCTGACCCGCCGCGATCTCCACCCAGGACCGCCCCCAGACAAGCTCCCCCCCCCTCTCGCAGCCCAAACCTGCCCCCCGCGAAACGCGCCCCCAAGCCCGCCGCACCTCAATCCTCCCTTGACACCCGCCCCCGAATCGTTGATGCTCACCCGCTAGAACGTGTTCTAGTTCGTGTTGATCCAAGCAGAAAACGGGAGGAGCCATGACTTTCAAGGTCACAAGCACCAAAGAGTACTTCGAAACCCTCAACAAGCGCTTCGTCGGCGCCCAGGCCAGCGGCGTCGAGGCCGTCTACCAGTTCGAGCTGTCCGGCGACGAGGGCGGCACCTGGCACGTGGTCGTCTCCAACGGCACCATGGCCGTCCACGAGGGCGCCCACGCCAGCCCCACGACCACCCTCAAGATGAAGGGCGACGACTACGTCAAGATGTCCAACGGGGAGCTCAACGGCCAGGTGGCCTACATGACCGGGAAGATGAAGATCTCCGGCAGCATCCCCCTGGCCATGAAGATGAAGAACATCTTCCCTCAGGCCTGATCCCGGCCGGGCGACCTGCGGCCCCGCCGCCGCCCTGCCGGACGCCGACGGCCCCGTTCGAAGGAGGGGAGCGATGAGAGAGTTCAAGCTGTTCCTGGACGGGCGCTGGCAGCCGGCGCTTGGCGGCCAGACCTACGAGAGCATCAACCCGGCCACCGGCGCCCCCTGGGCCATCGCCGCCGCCGCTGGCTCCGCGGACGTCGACGCCGCCGTCGCCAGCGCCCGCCGCGCCTTCCGCGATGGGCCCTGGCCCCGGATGTCCTTCGCCCAGCGCGCCGAGATCCTCTCGCGCGTCGCCGACATGCTCATCGAACACCAGGATGAGCTCGTCCTGGCCGAGGTCGCCGACAGCGGCGGGACCTTCCGCAAGGGCAACATCGCCGACGTCCCCGCCTCCATGCAGACCTTCCAGTACTACGCCGCCCTGATCGCCTCCATGGACGACGAGCGCGAGGAGGAGGAGTTCGTCCCCGTCCCCAGCCGCAACATCATCCGCACCGAGCCCCTCGGCGTCGTCGCCGCCATCATCCCCTGGAACTTCCCCATGGCCGCGGCCTCCTGGAAGATCGCCCCCGTCCTGGCCGCCGGCAACACCCTCATCCTCAAGCCCTCGCCCTACACCCCCGTCACCGCCCTGATGCTGGCCGAGATCTGCCATCAGGCCGGCGTCCCTGACGGCGTCTTCAACGTCCTGACCGGCCCCTCCGACGACCTCGGCGACGCCCTCGTCGCCCACCCCGGCGTCGACAAGGTCACCTTCACCGGCTCCACGAAGGTCGGCCGCCTCGTCATGCGCCGCGCCGCCGACAGCCTCAAGCGCGTCATCCTTGAGCTCGGCGGCACGTCGGCCAACATCATCCTCGAAGACGCCAACCTCGACGGCGCCGTCCGCGGCGCCCTCTTCGGCACTTTCTTTCACGGTGGACAGGTCTGCGAGTCCGGCACCCGCGTCCTCGTCCCCCGCAAGCTCCACGACGAGTTCGTCGAGCGCATGGTCGACGGCGCCGCCCGGATCGCCGTCGGCGACCCCATGGACCCCTCCACCACCATGGGGCCCCTGATCAGCGACCGCCAGCGCGACAGCGTCGAGCGCTACGTCCAGAAGGGGCTCGACGAGGGCGCCCGCTGCGTCTTCGGCGGCCGCCGCCCCAAGGACCTCGACCAGGGCTACTACCACCTGCCGACCATCTTCACCGGCGTCGACAACGCCATGACCATCGCCCAGGAGGAGATCTTCTGCCCCGTCGTCGCCGTCATCCCCTACGGCGACGAGGAGGAGGCCGTCCAGATCGCCAACGACAGCATGTACGGCCTCGGCGGCGCCATCTGGTCCCGCGACACCGCCCGCGCCCTCGACATGGCCCGGCGCCTTGAGACCGGCACCGTCTGGATCAACGACTACCACCTGCTCAACGTCCGCTTCCCCTTCGGCGGCTACAAGCAGAGCGGCTTCGGCCGCGAGCTCGGCCCCCAGGGGCTCGCCGAATACCAGCAGCTCAAGCACATCCACGTCGGCGAGCCCTCCGGCCCCGACGAGAAGTACTACTTCGGCATGCTCATCGACGACTGAGCCGCCCCCGGCCCACCCGGCCTGAACGACCCGCGCGCCGCCCTGGAGGACGACGTGGCCATTGATGACCCCGCAGGCCAGCCGCTCACCGCGCCCTACCTGCTCCAATACCCCTACCGGCGGAGCCTCGGCCCCGTCCTCGGGCGCTTCTTCACCGCCCTGCGCGGCCGACAGATCCTCGGCGCCCGCACCCTCGACGGCCGCGTCCTCGTCCCCCCCCTGGAGTACGACCCCGAGACCGGCGACGACATCGACGACCTCGTCCCCGTCAGCGCGCGCGGCACCGTCACCACCTGGGCCTGGGTCGCCCAGCCTCGGCCCCTCCACCCCCTCCAGAGACCCTTCGCCTTCGCCCTGATCCGCCTCGACGGCGCCGACACCGCGATGCTCCACGCCGTCGACGCCCTCCACCCCGAGGCCATGACCACCGGCATGCGCGTCCGCGCCCGCTGGAGCGACGCCCCCGTCGGACACATCACCGACCTGGCCTGCTTCGAACCCGAAGACCGCGTCGGCGACAAAGACCGCGTCGGCGATGATGACCGCGTCGCCGCCGAGCCAGACCCGGCGCTCCTCGACCTCAAGCCCGTCACCTCGATGACCACCCCCCTGAGCCTCGATTACACCGTCACCGCAGGCTACGACCTGACCGCCTTCCTGCGCGGCATCGCCCGCAAGACGATCCTCGGGCGCGAGTGCCCCGCCTGCCAGAAGGTCTACGTCCCCGCGCGCGGCACCTGCCCCACCTGCTCGGTCCCCACCGGCGCCGCCGTCGAGGTCGCCCACGCCGGGACGATCACGACCTTCTGCGTCGTCAATATTCCCTTTGAAGGTCAACAGCTTACGCCACCCTACGTCTGCGCCTCGGTGCTCCTCGACGGGGCCGACATCCCGATCTTCCACCTCGTCGGCGGCGGGCCGGTCGAGGCCGTCCACATGGGGATGCGCGTGCGCGCGGTCTGGGTGCCGGACGAGGCGCTGGCCCCGACGATGGAGAGCATCCGGTACTTCGAGCCCAGCGGAGAGCCCGACGCCCCCTTCGACTCCTACAAGGAGCACCTGTGATGCGGGATGTGGCGATCGTGTCCTTCGCGCAGACGCCCTCCTGGCGTCGATCCCCCCAGGACGACGTGGAGATGGTCCAGTCGGTCTGTCAGCGGGCCGTCGAGGGCTCTGGCCTGCCCCGTGACGCGATCGGCTTCACCGTCTCGGGCAGCTGCGACCTGCTCATCGGCCGCCCCTTCTCCTTCGTCATGGCGCTGGACGGCGCGGGGGCCTGGCCCCCCATCTCGGAGTCCCACGTCGAGATGGACGGCGCGTGGGCGCTCTATGAGGCCTGGGTGCGCCTCCAGCACGGCGACGTCGACGCGGCGCTGGTCTACGCCTTCGGCCGCCCCTCCTGCGGCCCGCTGCCCGACGTCATGGTCTTGCAGCTTGACCCCTACTGCGTGGCGCCCCTGTGGCCCGACGCCATCTCCATCGCCGCGCTCCAGGCCCGCGCCCTGCTCGACGCCGGCCGCGCCACCGAGCGCGACTTCGCCGAGGTCGTCGCGCGCAGCCGCCGCGCCGCGCTGGACAACCCCGACGCCCAGCTGCGCGGCGACCCCACGCCCGACGCCCTGCTGGCCGAGCCGACGACCACGGCCCCGCTGCGCCGCCACGACTGCCCGCCCATCTCCGACGGCGCCGCCGCCCTCGTCCTGGTCGCAGGGGATCTGGCCCGCCGGATCTGCCCCCGGCCTGCCTGGATTCGGAGCATCGACCACCGGATCGAGCCCCACGGCCTCGGGATGCGCGACCTGACCCGCTCGACCTCGACGACCCTGGCCGCCCGCGCCGCTGGCGACGCCCCCGTCGACGTGGCCGAGCTCCACGCCCCCTTCTCGCCTCAAGAACTGATCGTCCGCGAGGCCCTCGGCGGCCTGATCGGCCCCGAGACGCGGGTCAACCCCTCGGGCGGCGCGCTGGCCGCGAACCCCATGATGGTCGCCGGCCTGAGCCGTCTGGGGCTGGCCGCCCGCGAGATCCTGGAGGGCCGAGCGCGCCGCGCCCTGGGCCACGCGACCTCTGGCCCGGCGCTTCAGCAGAACCTCGTCTGCGTCATGGAGGGAGAGCGATGAGCGCTCGATGCGCCGTCATCGGCGTCGGACAGACCGTGCACGCGGCCAGGCGAGGGGACGTGTCGATCGAGGGGCTCGTGCGCGAGGCCGCGAAACGGGCGCTCGACGACGCGGGCCTCGGCTGGCGGGACATCGACGCGGTGGTCATCGGCAAGGCGCCGGACACCTTCGAGGGCGTCATGATGCCCGAGCTGGCCCTGGCCGGCGCCCTGGGCGCGGTCGGAAAGCCCATGATGCGCGTCCACACCGCCGGCAGCGTCGGCGGCTCGACCGCCATCGTCGCGGCGCACCTGATCCAGTCCGGGGTCCACCAGCGGGTCTTGACCGTCGCCTTCGAAAAACAGTCCGAGAGCAACGCCATGTGGGCGCTCTCGCCCGTGTACCCCTTCCAGCCCCCCATGGCCGCGGGCGCGGGGGGCTACTTCGCGCCCTTGATCCGGGCCTACATCCACCGCAGCGGCGCTCCGCCGCACGTCGGCTGGCTCGTCGCCCTCAAGGACCGCCTCAACGCGCTCAAGAACCCCTACGCCCACCTCCAGCTGCCCGACATCACGCTGGAGGGGATCAAGGCCTCGCCCCTCTTGTGGGAGCCGATCAACTACCTGGAGACCTGCCCCTCCTCCGACGGGGCCTGCGCGATGGTGATGGCCAGCGAGCGGGCCGCCGCCGCCGCGCCGAACAAGCCGGCCTGGGTCGCCGCGACGGCGATGCGCAGCGAGCCGATCGTCTTCTCGGGCCGCAACCAGGTCAGCCCGCAGGCCAGCGCCGACTGCGCCGCCGACCTCTACCGGCAGGCGGGGATCACGGACCCGCGCGCCCAGATCGACGTCGCCGAGCTCTACGTCCCCTTCAGCTGGTTCGAGCCGATGTGGTTGGAGAGCCTCGGTTTTTGCGAACCCGGCCAGGGCTGGAGGATGGTCGACGAGGGCGTCACGGCCATCGACGGCGCGATGCCCGTCAACCCCTCCGGGGGGGTGCTCTCGTCCAACCCCATCGGCGCCTCGGGGATGCTGCGCTTCGCCGAGGCGGCCCTCCAGGTCCGGGGGATGGCCGGCGCGCACCAGGTCGAGGGCGCGAAGGTCGCCATGGGCCACGCCTACGGCGGCGGCTCCCAGTTCTTCGCCATGTGGATCGTCAAGGATGAGCCCTGATTCGAGGGGGATCGATGCAGTTCAACATCGCGGATTTATTCGAGAGTGTCGCCGACGCCGTGCCTGACAGGCTCGCGCTGGTCTGCGGCGACCGGCGCCTGACCTACGCCCAGCTGGACGCGCGGGCCAACCGCATGGCCCACGCGCTGCTGGGCCTGGGCGTCCAGGCCGGCGAGCACGTCGGGATGCACCTGCACAACGGCGCCGAGTACATCGAGGCGATGCTGGCGCTGCTCAAGATCCGCGCCGTGCCGATCAACATCAACTACCGCTACGTCGAGGCGGAGCTGCGCTACCTCATCGACAACGCCGATCTGGTCGGCCTGATCCACCAGCGGGCCTACGGCGACCTCGACAGGGTCGCGGCCAGCGACCTGCCGCGGGTGCGCTTCTTCATCGCGGTGGACGACGAGAGCGGCCTCGACAGCGGCGCGCTGGACTTCGAGGCGCTCATGGCCTCGGGCGACCCGGCGCGCGACTTCGCGCCCCGCTCGGCCGACGACCTCTACATCGTCTACACCGGCGGCACGACGGGGATGCCCAGGGGCGTGATGTGGCGCCACGAGGACCTCTTCTTCGCGGGCCTGCAAGGCGGCCGGGCTGGCGGCGAGGACATTGAGCGGCCCGAGGAGCTGGCCTCGGTGGTGCTGGAGGGGGCGGCGATCAACATCCACCCGGCCGCGCCCCTGATCCACGGGGCGGCGCAGCTGGCCTCCTGGATCTGCTTCTTCTCGGGGGGGACGGTGGGGCTGGTGCCGGGGCGCAGCTTCGACCCCGAGGCGACCTGCGCGCTGATCGGGGCCGAGGGGATGAACGTGATCAACCTCGTCGGCGACGCAATGGCGAGGCCGCTGGCCGAGACGCTGGCGCGCGGCGGCTGGGACACCGGGTCGCTGGTGGTGCTCTCGTCGGCCGGCGCGATCCTCTCCGAGTCGGTCAAGGACCAGCTCGAGGCGGCGTTGCCCGACGCGATGATCCTGAACAACTTCGGCTCGTCCGAGACCGGCCACCAGGGCACGGCCATCAGCCGGGGCGGCGGCCAGCCGACCTTCTTCATGCACGGCTCCTGCACCACCGTCCTGGGCGACGACCTCAAGCCCGTCGAGCCCGGCTCCGGCGTCGTCGGCAAGCTCGCCCGGGCCGGCCACATCCCGCTGGGCTACTACAAGGACCCCGTCAAGACCGCCGCCACCTTCCCGGTCGTCGAGGGCGTGCGCTACGTCATCCCCGGCGACATGGCGCTGCTGGAGGAGGACGGCACGGTCAAGATGCTCGGCCGCGGCGCGGTCTGCATCAACACGGGCGGCGAGAAGGTCTACCCCGAGGAGGTCGAGGAGGCCCTCAAGGGCCATGACGACGTCATGGACGCCGTCGTGGTCGGGGTCACGGACGAGCGATGGGGACAGCGCGTGTCGGCCCTCGTGCAGCTCCGACCGGGCGCCGAGGTCGCCGTCGAGGCGCTGGAGGCCCATTGCCGCGCCAGGGTCGCCGGCTACAAGGTCCCGCGCCGCATCCACCTGATAGACCACATCGAGCGACACCCCAGCGGCAAGCCCGACTACCGGTGGGCCCGCGACAGCGCCGAGGCGCTCGAGACCTGATGAGGAGCCGCTGATGCATCTCGATTACACGCCCGCCCAGCAGGCCCTCCGCGCGCGGGTCCGCGCCACGATGGACGCGCTGATGACCGACGCGCTGCGCGACGAGATCCACGCCACCGAGGGCGGCGGGCCCCTCTACCACGCCGCCATCGAGCGCCTCGGCGCCGAGGGCTGGCTCGGCATCGGCTGGCCCGAGGCCTGGGGCGGCCAGGCCCAGGGCCCCATCGAGCAGTTCATCTTCTTCGACGAGGTCCAGGGCGCCGGCTTCCCCGTCCCCATCCTCACCCTCAACACCGTCGGCCCCATGCTCCTTGAGCACGGCACCGAGGCCCAGAAGGCCCACTTCGTCCCCCGGATCCTCGCCGGCCGCTGCCACTTCTCCATCGGCTACACCGAGCCCTCCGCCGGCACCGACCTGGCCTCCTTGAAGACCACCGCCACCCGCGAGGGCGACGAATACGTCATCAAGGGTCAGAAGATATGGACGAGCCTGGCCGACCACGCCGACTACCTCTGGCTCGCCGCCCGCACCGACCCCGACGCCCCCAAGCACAAGGGCATCTCCATCATCATCGTCCCCACCGACGCCCCCGGCCTCTCCATCACCCGGATCCGCGCCCTGGGCGACAACAACGTCTGCGCCGTCTACCTCTACGAGGTCCGCGTCCCCACCTCCAACCTCGTCGGCAAGGAGCACGGCGGCTGGCGCCTGATCACCGGACAGCTCAACCACGAGCGCGTCGCCCTCAACGCCGTCGCCCCCCTGGAGAACCTCGCCCTGCGCACGCGCGACTGGGCCGCCATCACACCCTACGGCGACGGCCGCGTCGTCCTCGACATCCCCTGGGTGCGCGCCAACCTCGCCCGCCTCGACGCCCGGCTCGCCGTCCTCAAGCTCCTGAACTGGAAGCAGGCCTGGTCCATCGCCGAGGGCCGCCTCTCGCCCGCCGACGCCTCCGCCATCAAGGTCTACGGCAGCGAACTCTACGTCGAGGGCTCTCGCCTCCTGATGGAGATCCTCGGCGAGCCCGGCGTCCTCGCCGCCGGCTCCCCCGGCGCCGCCCTCCTCGGCGGCGTCGAGCGCTTCTACCGCATGTCCCTCGTGCTGACCTTCGGCGGCGGCTGCAACGAGATCCAGCGCGACATCATCTCCATGGCGGGGCTCCGCATGCCCGGCGTGCGGCGCCAATAAAGGAGGCCCCGATGGACTTTGCACTGACCGAGACACAGGACGCGATCCGCGAGATGCTCAAGAAGCTCTTCGGCGAGCTCGTCACCGACGACAGCCTCAAGGCCCTTGAGCGCTCCGGGCAATTGTTCCACGTGAAAACATGGCGCGCGCTGGCCCAGGCCCAGATGCTCGGCATCGCCCTGCCCGAGGCCGTCGGCGGCGCCGGACTCGGCCTCTTCGAACTCGGCCTCCTCCTCCAGCAGGTCGGCCGCTCCGTCGCCCCCATCCCCGCCCTCGAAACCCTGGTGATGGGCGCCCTGCCCGTCGCCCGCTTCGGCACCCCCGACCAGCAGGCCCGCCTGCTCCCCCCCATCATCGCCGGCGACCTCTTCCTGACCGCCTCCCTCCGAGAGCCCGGCAGCCGCCTGCCCGACAGGCCCACCACACG
The DNA here is from genome assembly GCA_005804885.1 of Pseudomonadota bacterium. Lineage (GTDB taxonomy): Bacteria > Myxococcota_A > Bradymonadia > Bradymonadales > SYOX01. Next base: position 4,905 of record SYOX01000107.1, on the reverse strand, counting down.
GGCCCTCCCCGATGGCGACGCCTGGCGACTGACCGGCGTGCGCGACTGCGTCTCCGGCCTCGAAGGCGCCTCCGCCATCCTCATCCCCGCCATGATCGAGGGCGTCGGCGTCACCGTCTTCCTCCTCGACCCCGCCGCCGAAGGCGTCCAGACCCAGGAGCAGCGCTCGACCAGCGGAGAGCGCCTCGCCCTCCTGACCCTCGACGGCGCCCGCTGCGGCGAGCTGCTCGGTCAGCCCGGCCAGGGCGCACAGATCGCCCGCTGGATCGAGCGCTGGACCACCTTCGGCCTGTGCGCCCTGGCCCTCGGCGTCGCCGAGCGCGCGATGTTCATGACGGCCGACTACGCCGGCCAGCGCCACCAGTTCGGCGCCCCCCTGGGCAGCTTCCAGGCCGTCAGCCAGCGCATGGGCGACGCCTACATCGACGTCGAGGCCATGAAGGTCGCCCTCTGGCAGGCCGCCTTCCGCCTCGACTCAGAGCCCGTCCGACAAGAACTCCCGTCGCCACGCGGCCCGATGACGCCGATCTCGACCCGGCCGATGCTCGACGGGCCTCCTGGCCCGCCCGCGCTCGTCCAGGCCGACCTCGACGCCATCGGCCTCGCCCGCCTCGGTCCCCCCTTGACGGAGAGGCTCTCGGACCAGGACCCCGACCGCGCCCTCGCCATCGCGAAGTTCTGGGCCGCCGAGGGCTGCCACAGAGTCCTGGCCACCGCTCAGCACATCCACGCCGGGATGGGCTTCGACCGCGACTACCCCCTCCACCGTTACTTCCTCTGGGCCCGGCGCATCGAGTTCACCCTCGGCGGCGCCAGCGCCCAGCTCGCCCGACTCGGGGACATGATCGCTGACGAGGCGCGCGCCCCTGGCGCCGACCCCCAACCATGACCGCCCCGCTCCAGGTCGACACGCGCGCGCTCCGCGACGCGCTGGGCTGCTTCGCGACCGGGATCACCGTCGTGACAACCTCAAACCTCCAAGGCCAGCCCGTCGGCGTCACCATCAACTCCTTCAACGCCGTCTCACTCGAGCCGCCCCTGATCCTCTTCAGCCTCGCCCGGCGCTCCCACTGCCTGCCCCTCTTCGAGGCCGGCCAGGGCTTCGCGGTCCACACGCTGCGCGACGACCAGAAGGCCATCTCCAACCGCTTCGCCTTCTCCAAGGACGACCCCTGGGCCGGCCTCTCCTTCGAACTCGACGCGCGCGGCTGCCCGCTGCTCTCGGGGGTCTTGTCAATTTTTCGTTGTAATGTCGAACAGATACATGACGGCGGCGATCACCGGATCATCATCGGTCGGGTGATCGACTTCAGCGCCGAGGTCGAGGGCGAGCCCTTGATCTACTTCCGGGGCCGCTACCGGGGCCTGTCCCCAGGCGAGGAGGCCAGAGCGGAGGTGGAGCTGGAGGTCGATCGGGACATCTGGATGTCGTGGTGAGGGCGGCCTTCGGGCCAGAGCGTGGAGGCGGCGTGTCGAGCATGAATGCAGAGGCCAACGAGGGGATCACCCGCGAGGCGCTGGTCGAGCGGGCCAGGGCGCTCGCGCCGGCGCTTCGGGCGAGGGCCGAGGCCACGGGCGCCGCGCGTCGGCTGTCCGTCGAGACGATCCAGGACTTTCAGGACGCGGGCTTCTTCCGGATCTTGCAGCCGGCGCGCTGGGGGGGGCTGGAGATGGACCCGGCGACCTTCTTCGCCGTGCAGATCGAGGTCGCGGCGGCCTGCCCCTCGACGGCCTGGGTGCTGGGCGTCGTGGCGGTCCACGCCTGGCAGCTGGCGCTCTTTGACCCCCAGGCCCAGGAGGACGTCTGGGGGCAGGACTCCAGCACCCTGATCTCGTCGTCCTACATGCCGGTGGGGCAGGTCGAGCGGGTCGAGGGCGGCTTCAAGCTCAGCGGCCGCTGGGGCGTCTCCAGCGGCAGCGACCACTGCCGGTGGGCCTTCCTCGGGGCCTTCGTGCCGCCCGAGCCGGGCTCGAAGGCCCCCGACATGCGGACCTTCCTCGTGCCCAGAGCCGATTACGTTCTGGACGACACCTGGCACGTCTCGGGGCTGCGCGGCACCGGCAGCAATGACGTCGTCGTCCAGGGCGCCTTCGTGCCCGAGCACCGCACCCACCGCTTCAAGGACGGCTTCCTGTGCGAGAGCCCCGGCAATGCGCTCAACAGCGGGCCGCTGTACAAGATCCCCTTCGGGCAGCTCTTCGTGCGCTCGGTGTCGACCCCGTCCATTGGGATGGCGCTCGGGGCGCTCGAGGCCTTCCGCGAGGTGATGCGCGAGCGGGTCAGCCGCGCCGACGGCGGCAAGGGGATCGACGATCCCGTCGGCCAGCGGGTCGCGGCCGAGGCCGAGGCCACCGTGGACGCGGCGCGCCTCGTGCTGGAGCGCAACTTCGCGCGCATGATGGCCTGCGCGCGGCGCGGGGAGGTGCCCTCCATCGACGACCGGGTCAAGTGGCGCTTCGAGTCGTCGGCGGCCGTGGGCCAGTGCGTCGAGGTCGTCAACGCCCTCTTCGCCGCCGGCGGCAGCCGCTCGATCTTCCTCGACAGCCCCATGCAGCGCTACTTTCAGGACATCCACGCCTGCCGGGCGCACTACGCCAACAACCCCGACAAGCCCTCGCGCAATTACGGCAAGGTGCTCTTCGGGCAGCGCAACGAGGATTTTTTCATCTAGCCATGACAGACAACCTCACATTGTCCCACCTCGGCTTCGAGGTCAGCGATCTGGCCGCCTGGGAGACCTTCGCGACGCAGGTCCTGGGGCTGACGGTGGCCCGCCGAGGCGCCGACGGCGCCTTCTCCCTGAGGATGGACGGCCACGCCCAGCGCCTCTGGATCACCCCCGGCCCGCGCGACGACCTCTCCTTCGTCGGCTTCGAGGTCGACGACGGCGCGGCCCTGGAGGCGCGCGTGGCGCACGTCCAGTCCATGGGCGTCGACGTGGCCTGGGCCGAGGCCGACGAGGCCGCGGCGCGCGACGTCGCGCGGCTGGCGCGCTTCAAGGACCTCAACGGGGTCCAGGTCGAGCTGGTCTGCGGCGCGGCCAGGGCGACCGGGCCCTTCGCCTCCGAGGCGCTGATCAGCCGCTTCGTCGCCGACGACCTCGGGCTCGGCCATGTGGTCATGCGGGCGCGGGATCGCCAGCAGAGCGTGGACTTCTACGCCCAGGCGCTCGGCTTCGTCTTGAGCGACCGGATCACCTGCGAGATCGGCGGCTACCCGGTCGACATCACCTTCATGCACGCGGCCAGCGGCCCCGGCAGGCTCTCGCGCCATCACTCGCTGGCCTTCGGCGAGAAGCTGCCCAAGCGGCTGCACCACTTCATGCTGGAGGTGGCCGTGCTGGACGACGTGGGCAGGGCCTACGATCGCACGGTCGACCACCGGCACAGGATCACGCAGACCATCGGGCGCCACCCGAACGACAGGATGGTGTCCTTCTACGCGCTGACGCCCTCGGGCTTCGAGTTCGAGTACGGCTGGGGCGGCCTCCAGGTCAACGACGAGGTCTGGGAGTCGACCACCTACGACCACATCAGCGAGTGGGGCCACCGCCGCCCCCCCTACCCGCGCCCGCGCGATTGAGCGCGGCGCCGCACAGGAGATCGGACCATGGTCAGCGCCGCGCCTCAGGGCAGCTTCGTCGAGATCGGCGACGGGCTCTCGATCCATTACCACGACGTCGGGGAGGGCTTCCCGGTCGTCTTCAACCACGGCAGCGGCCCTGGCGCCAGCGGCATCAGCAACTTCAAGCGCAACATGGCGGCCTTCGTCGAGGCGGGCTTTCGGGTCATCGTGCCGGACACGCTGGGCTTCGGGCGCTCCAGCAAGCCGGCCGACGCGATGTACACGCTCGACTTCATGGTCGGCGGCCTCTCGAAGCTGCTGGCGGCGCTCGGCGTGGAGCAATGCGCGGTGGTGGGCAACTCCATGGGCGGGGCGATGTCGATCCACCTGGCCCTGGAGCGCCCCGAGCTGGTCAAGAAGCTCGTCCTGATGGCCCCCGGCGGGCTGGAGTCGCGCGAGGTCTACATGCAGATGCAGGGCATCCGCGCGATGATCAAGCTGCTCTACGGCGGCGGCGGCTTGACGCGGGAGACGATGCGCAGCCTCTTCGAACTGCAGCTCTACGACCCCTCGCTGATCAGCGACGAGACGATCGACGAGCGCCTTGAGGTGGCCCTGACCCAGCCGCCGACGATCACGTCGAACATGCGGATCCCGGACCTGAGCGGGCGCCTCGGCGAGCTCTCGATGCCGGTCTTCACATTCTGGGGCGCGGACGATAAGTTCTGCCCGGTCAGCGGGGCGGCGACCATCGCCCGCGAGGTGGCCGACGCGCGGGTGTTGACGATCTCGCGCTGCGGGCACTGGGTCATGGTCGAGCGCGAGGCGCTCTTCAACCGCATGACGATAGACTTCCTCAATGAGTAAGGGCGCTTGCATGGATCAACTTGAGATCGATCGCTTCGGCAGGGAGCTCTACGAGGCGCTGCGGGCGCTGCGGACGGTGCCGCCGCTGACGGGGCGGGTGGCGGGGATCACGATCGACGACGCCTACCGGATCTCGCGCTCGATGCTGGCGCTGCGGCTGGCCGAGGGCGAGCGGATCGTGGGCAAGAAGATCGGCGTGACGGGGCTCGTCGTCCAGAAGATGCTCGACGTGCACCAGCCGGACTTTGGCTTTTTGACCGACGCGATGGTCTGCGCGGGGGGGGCCTCGGGCGGCGTGCCGGAGATGAAGATCAGCGGGCGCTTGATCCAGCCGAAGGCGGAGGGGGAGCTGGCCTTCGTGCTGGCCAGGCCCTTGCGGGGGCCGGGGGTGACGGGGCCGGACGTGCTGGCGGCGACGGCGTCGATCTGCCCCTGCTTCGAGGTGGTGGACTCGCGCATCGACGACTGGAAGA
>SYOX01000106.1 GCA_005804885.1 Pseudomonadota bacterium | reverse complement strand
CCTTCCGCGTCTCGGTCTCCGTGGCCGACGACGTCACGGGCGACTTCAAGGAGATGGGCGAGGGCGGCCGCGGCAGCAACATCGTCCCCGTCTCCGGCCTCTGAGTCCTGACTCATCCTCAGGGCGCCTGAACCCTCAGGCACCCTGACCCCAAGGGCCGCTCTTTCGAGAGCGGCTCTTGTCGTTTCTTGGGCCGCTCTCACAGGAGCGGCCTTCGTCGTTTCTTGGACCGCTCTCACGGGAGCGGCTCTTGTCGTTTCTTGGGCGCTCACGAGGGCAACCTCGCGCCGCAGGGTTCTGGGGTGCTCCGCCTTCTTGCCGGTGTGCGTTCCGAGAGGCCGGTCCTGAGGTGTCGGGTTGGCCCTTGGTGTGTCACCGACGTCGTCGCCGATGGGTTCGGTGCGCAGGTGGAGCAAGGATGCTCCACCCATGACAGCCATGACAGAGGAGGTGCCTTGAGGTGAAGGGTCGCGGAGAGACAAGGGGGCATTTGGGAGAGGACGGATCTCGTGTTGGAGGGGGTCGGTGAAGGAAAATGGCACAAAGTCCCGTCGGCGCCCGGGTTTGGTACGCTTGTGGCAAAGGAGAGAGGCGTGACCACAGCAGTATCTCATCATTTGCATGGTGCATTGATGATGATTTCGTTGAATCAATGGTATATCCAACCAGGGAGACGACCGATGACGACCAGGAACTACCGCTTCTTTTTGATGATGGGTCTGGCGGGCGGTTTGAGCCTCGCGATGGCTTGCAGCGATCCGAGCGAAGATCCCGTCGACTGCGATTCGGGCGACGCGAACTGCGTCTGTACGCTGGATGAGGATGACTCCGCGACGGATGACTGCGTCGATGGCCTCTCTGGCGATGAGGGCGCGGCCTGCTCGTGTGAGCTCATCGAAGAGCCGGAGCCCGAAGCGGAGGCCGAGCCCGAGCCCGAGGCCGAGCCGCCCGTGAACAACGATCCGCCGCCGGCCTTCCGGTTCGTGATGGTGGAGGATCTGGTGGCGAACCCGTCTGGGGACTTCCCCGGCGCGGACGTGGACGCGATCGGCCTCATCAAGTCGACCGGCGAGGAGCACTTCGCGCAGAGCTTCGAGGAGGACACGGACATCGACTGCGAGGGGAACCTGGCCTGCGACGCCAACAGCCTGCTGGGCGCCCCTGACGCCGTTGATCCTGCGACCGGGACCTGCTTCGGCGGCGGACAGCCCGACGCCTCGATCTTCACGGCCCTGAACGCCGGCTTCGTCATCGTGCAGTTCTCCAGCGTTGAGGCTGGCGACGTCACGATCGAGAACGGCGACAGCGTCCACGTCTATGAGGTCGGCGGCACCGAGTGCGGGCGCTTCGACGACGACGCCTTCCGTGTCTCGGTCTCCGTGGCCGACGCTATCACGGGCGACTTCAAGGTGATGGGCGAGGGCGGCAACGGCACCAACATCGTCCCCGTCTCGGGTCTGTGAGGGTGGCGGCGGACGCCCAGGCCGGCGTGGGTCGGCTTGAGGGTGGTTGAGCAGAGCTGGTGATGGGATCGAGAGAGGGCGCCTCCGTTGGGGGCGCCCTCTTGGCGTTGTGGGGGGGAGCGCGGCGTCAGGGGGTCTGGGGGCTCTTCTTGAAGATCTTGTCGATGGCGGCCTGTCGCTTGCCCTCGATCCAGTTGTCGAGGGGTTCGACCTGCGAGTCCTTGAGGAAGAGGATGTAGAAGGTGATCATCTGGGCGCTGAAGAAGATCAGGTCCTTCATCAAGGCGGCGATCACGATGTGCATGCCGATGCCCATGAGGAAGGCGAGGGGGCGCAGCTTGCGGACGAGGAAGAAGACAGGGGCGAAGAACTCAAAGCAGAGGGCGAAGACGCTCTGTGCGATCCAGGTCCAGTGGGGCAGGTGCAGGACAGCCAGGGTGGCCAGCCAGTTGCGGTAGAGGCCGGCGGTGTGCCCGTAGAGGATGTCGGCCTCCTTGAGCCAGTCGCCGTTCATCTTGCAGATGCCGGCGGTGCAGTACTGGATGAGCAAGGTGGACTGGATGATGCGCACGGGCCAGGCCGACTGGCGCCACTGGGGCTCGTCGTGGCCTTCGACCTTGATCTTCTCGGGGTCGGGGACCAGCAGCAGGAGCAGGAAGAAGACGATGAAGAGCTTGTTGAGGGTGAAGGCGGCGGCGATCTCGACGAGCTGGATGTAGACGGCGCAGCAGAAGGTCACGAAGAGGGCAGGACGCCTGAAGACGCCCAGGACGATGAGGGTGGGGGCGCCGATCAGGACGATCATGAAGGGGATGAGCCACTCGGGGGGGAGGGGAGGGACGGGATCGGGGTAGGCGTAGTTGGTCAGATCGGTGGAGAAGTGGAAGCCGTCGGTGGTCAGCCACTCTCTGGCGTAGAGGCCCCAGTTGGCGACGTAGTAGATGAAGGTCAGGGTGAAGGCTTTTTCAAAAATCCTCAACCGTGCCGGTGAGATCGGCGCGAACCACATGTTGAGGGTCCAGTCGAGGGCGCGGGCTGGCATTGACTTCGCGGTGGGTTCGGTCATGGTTTTTCGTCCATCCTCGCGGGGGGTTGAAGGGGTCGGTCGCGCGGGTCGGTGGCGTCATGTGGCGGCGCGGACAGGCTGGGCAGGTTGAGCGGGTCGAGGTCCTGGTCGTGCGGCTGCTGCGGCCTCCTGAGCCTGGGCAGCGCGACCGGGGAGGGCTTGCCGGGGGCTCTGAGCACGCGCGGGGCGCCTCGGGAGGGTCGGGCGTTGAGGCGGTGCGTCGGGTGCGTGGGCGCCTTGCCGTCAAAGCGCACCTCGCCGAAGATCTGCCAGAAGCGCGGGTCGGTGGCGTCCAGCGCCGGCTGTCGGTAGCGGTGGCGCTGTCGAGCGAGCGTCGAGACGGGGTGCTGGACTCTGACGAAGCGGATGGCGTCCATCTTCGGGCCGTCGGGGTTGAGCCGATCGTGGCGCTCGCGGACCCACAGGGCGATGGCTCGGGTCTGGGCGACGCCGCCCGGCTTGCGCCACGCATTGCCGAGCATGCGGTGCAGGCGCGTGCGGTAGCCGAAGATCTTCATGTCGAAGTAGCCGGCCTCGGGCAGCTCCGCCCACCGATCATCGCCGGCGCGCTGGATCTGGAGGTGGTAGCTCTTCCAGGCGCGGACCTCGTGGGTGAAGAGGCAGGCGATGCGGTGCTGCTGCTGGAGCAGAGCGGGCATCATGGGGACGTCTTGATAAAACGCGCCGACGTAGGTGATGGGTCCGAGCCAGCCCAGAGCGAAGACGGCCGTCACCAGCGCACCATGAGGGCTCATCAGGCGCCGGACGGTTCGGGCCGACCCTGAATCAGGGGGTCGCGGGCCGCCTTCATTGGCCAACCTTGTGCTCTGGGTCATGGGATCTTGGGTGGCGCCGTTGGATGCTCTGCCCGTGAGGTCGATCGTGGACGCTGCCGGCGAAGAGTATCACAGGCCCGGCGGACGTGGAAGCGCGCAAGAGAGGCGCCGTGAGGGTCGACCCCACGCTCGACGAGCGCCCCACGCTCCTCGCACCGCCCCCCTCTGGGGGACGGGCTCGTCGGGTGGGGCTGGAATCTCAGGGTGGGCTGCGCCCTGGCGGTCGCAGGCCAGCGCACGACCCAAGTCGACACCTGGGGGCGTGAAAATCCCAATCCACAGGCCCACTTCGACGCGCTGATCCGCCCCTGCGATCCGCTGTCGTCTGTCCTCCGGCCTGCGCCCAGCGGGCGCAGCCCACACCGCGCTTCCAGCCCCACCCGACGAGCCCGTCCCCCGGCGGGGGGCGGTGCGAGGAGCGTGGGGCGATCGTCGAGCGTGGGGCGATCATGGAACGTGGGGCGATCGTCGAGCGTGGGGCGTTGGGGGGCGGCCTTCACCGAGCGAACCTGTGAGGGTCGATGTCGGGCAGCTTGATCCCCTTCGGGTGCGCGGTTAGGCTGTTGCGCGTCACGAGGGATCGACGCCGAGGGGGCTTTGGGATGAAGTGTTTGCGACGATGGGCGGCCCTGGCCTTCGGGGGGCTGTTGGCGCTGGCAGCCTGCGCCGATGACCTGGAGCCCGTCCATGTCGAGGCCGAGTGTCCCGATCAGGAGTCGGCCTGCGAGGTCGGCCTGCGGGAGTGTGTCGGGGACGAGGTGCGCCAGTGCGCCCCCGATGAGCGAGGCTGTGGTGTCTGGAGTTCCTTGTTCACCTGCGGCCCGGGCCTCTGCTTCGAGGGTTCGTGCGGGGGCGCGCCGGGCTGCTCCCCCGCGCCCGAGGTCTGCGACGGCGCCGACGACGACTGTGACGAGCTCGTTGACGAGGGGGTGGCGGGCTGCGCGACGGCCTGCGCGCCGGCCTGCGAGCGCGGCTCGACGCAATGCGCCGAGGCCGGCGCCATCCAGACCTGCGCCCTGGTCGAGGGCTGCCTGCGTTGGGGCGCGCCGAGGGGCTGCGGCGGCGGGCGGAGCTGCGTCGAGGGCGCTTGCGCGCAAGGCGAGGACTGCCACGACTTTGACGGTGACGGCTTTGGCCTCGGCGAGGCCTGCGGTCAGCAGGACTGCGACGACACCCGACCGACCATCCACCCCGAGGCCGACGAGGTTTGCGGCGAGGTGGACGAGGACTGCGACGGGCAGATCGACGAGGAGCTCGATTGTCCCACGTGCAACAATGGTTGCCTGATCGGCGGGCCCACCTGCGCGGGTCAAGATGTCGTGCAATGCCTCGCCGGACCCGACGGCTGCGGGGTCGAGGACGTCTTGACCCGCTGCGAGGCGGAGGAGATCTGCCAGGAGGGCGCGTGCGCCCTCTACGTCTGCGATGCGGACGCCTTCGAGCCCAACGACGCGATCGATCAGGCCGCCGCCGTGGAGATCGACGCGCTCGTCGAGGCGGTGGCCTGTCGAGGCGACGAGGACTGGTTCGACCTCGGCGCGGTCGAGCCCGGTCGGCTGATCGTGGCCTCGCTGCGGACCGAGGCTGAGCCGGCCGCCCTGCGGCTGTCGCTCGTGGAGGGGGGCCGGAGCCTGGGCTCGGAGATCGTGGTGGCGGGGCGTCACACCCTCCAGGTGCGGGCCACGGGCCAAGGCGCGGTGCGGGTCGGCGTCGAGGCGCTTGGGGCCGGGTCGGGGGGTTATACGGTGCAGGTGCGGGCCTTTGACCCCGAGATCTGCGACGTGGACGCCTTCGAACCCAACGACGCGATCGATCAGGCCGCCCTCGTGGAGGTCGGCGTCGAGGTCGAGGCGGCGGCCTGCGCGGGCGATGAGGACTGGTTTGACCTCGGCGCCGTGGCGCCGGGCGAGAGCCTCCTTGTCGAGATCGACGACGCGGGGCTCTCGGGCCGGATCGCCGCGCTGCTGGTGGACAACGAGACTGAGGCGGTGCTCGCCGCGACGGACCGGCGCGGCGGCCACCACCTGCTCTATCGCCGGGGCGTGGGCGCGCAAGGATCCGCGTCGGTGCGGCTGGTGATCGTGGCCGAGGGCGAGGCCGTCGGCGGGCGCTACGGGTTGAGCGCCGAGCGCTTCTCGGCGGAGGGCTGCGGCGGCGACGACGGCGAGCCGAACGACATCCCTGAGCTGGCGGTCAACGTGGCGCTGGTCGAAGGTCGCGCGCGGACCCTGACGGGGGCGGCGCGGGGGACGATCTGCGTCGGGGACGAGGACTGGCTCGCGCTGCCCGCGCTGCCGCCCGACGCTGAGATCGTGGTCGAGGTGCATGGCAGCGGCCAGGATCTGGACGCGGAGCTTTACAGCACCGGCGCTCGCCTCGTGGCGCGGGGAGCCGGCGGCGGTGTCGAGGTGCTGCGCTACCAGGTGCCCTTCGAGCGCAGGGGCGTCTTCTTCGTGCGGGTCTTCGGCTTCGGGGCCTCGCGGGGCGATTACGAGGTGCGGGTGAGCGTGGCGCTGCCGCCAGCCTGCGAGGACGACGCCTTCGAGCCGGACGGCGCGCCGAACCTGGGCGCGCAGGTCGCCTCGGGGGAGCGCCGCGAGGCCTTCCTGTGCCGGGGTGATCAGGACTGGGTGACGATCGGGGCCGTCGAGGAGGCCGGGGGCTCGGTGCGGCTGTCGCTGCGCCATGAGGGCGAGCCGGGCGCGATGTCGCTGGAGCTCTTCCGCCACAACGTCCGAGTGGCGCTCGGGTCGCCGATCGAGGGCGGCGTTGAGGTCGATGACGTGTTGGAGGCGGGCTTCTACACGGCGTTGATCAGCGGGCCGACGGGCGCCTCGGCGGCCTACAGCCTGGACGTCGAGCTGATCGGCCCGCCGCCGTGCATGGAGGACGACTTCGAGCCCAACGACGCTCTCGACGCGGCCGTTGCGCTGGCGCCGGGCGAGTCGATCATCGCCCAGATCTGCGCCGGGGACAGCGACTTCTATCGGATTGACGCGGACCTTGAGGTGGGGCAGACGATCCGGATCGAGGTGCTCTTCTCGCACGAGGGCGGCGAGGGCGACATCGACGTGTCGCTCTTCCGGGACAGCGCGCGGGTGGAGATCAGCGACTCGGGAGACGACGACGAGCAGATCGTCCACGAGGTCGGCGAGACGGGTGTATACACCATTGAAGTTTACGGCTTCCGCGAGGCGGAGGCCCCCTATGAGCTGGTTGTCGAGATCGACGGGGGGACATGAGGACCATGGCTAGATTTACAAGCGTTTGTTTTTATTTGGCTTTCTTGGCCTCTGTCGGGTTCGTCGGGTGCGGCGAGGAGGAGGGGGGCGGGGGTCTTCAGTGTCCGGACCTGTGTGAGATCGGCGAGTCGCGCTGCGAAGGCGACGGGGTGTCGGTGGCCTGCGTGGAGGACGCGAGCGGTTGCGGGGTGCCGGAGGTGGAGCTCTGCGGCGCGGGTGAGGTTTGCGACGAGGGTGAGTGCGTCGATCGGGTGTGCGACGAGGGTTCGTGCGAGATCGGGGCGTCCTCGTGTCAGGACGAGGGGACGCAGCAGGTGTGCGTGGCGGGGCCGGACGGGTGTGGCGTGGAGGTGTCGGTGGCCTGCGGGAGCGGCGCGGTCTGCGTCGATGGGGCGTGCTCGGGCGCGTGCGTGGACGGAGACGCGGACGGCTTCGGCCAGGGCTGCGAGGCGGGCCTGGACTGCAACGACGGCGACGGCGGGGTCCACCCTGGGGTTGAGGAGCTGTGCGACGGGGTGGACAACAACTGCGACGGGCAGATCGACGAGGGCTTTGAGGGCCTGGGCGAGGGCTGCGCGGCGGGGGTCGGGGCCTGCGAGGTCGAGGGCAAGGTGGTGTGCGGCCTGGACGGGCGCTCGACGGCGTGCGACGGCGTCCCTGGGGTGCCGCAGGGCGGCGAGCTGTGCGACAACGAGGTCGACGACGACTGCGACGGCGAGGTGGATGAGGGCTTCGAGCGCCTGGGCGAGGCTTGCCTCGTCGGGATTGGGGTCTGTCAGGTCGAGGGGGCCTTCGTGTGCGGAGAGGCCGGCCAGGAGGTTTGCGAGGGTCAGCCGGGCGAGCCGGAGGAGGCGGAGTCGTGCAATGGGCAGGACGACGACTGCGACGGCGAGGTGGACGAGGACTTCGAGACGCTCGGGCAGGAGTGCCAGGTGGGCCAGGGGGTGTGCCAGGGCGCCGGCGTGATCGTGTGCGGTGATGCCGGGGACGCCGTCTGTGATGGGGTCGAGGGTGAGCCGAGCGGCCCGGAGCTGTGCGGCAATGGGCAGGACGACGACTGCGACGGCGAGGTGGACGAGGGCTTCGACCAGCTCGGGTCGCTGTGCGAGGCGGGTCGGGGGTCGTGTCGGGCCGTGGGCGTGTTCGTGTGCGGCCCAGGCGGTCGCGGGACGGCGTGCAGCGCTCGGGTCGGCGAGCCCGGCGCGGCGGAGCTGTGCGGCAATGGGATCGACGACGACTGCGATGGAAGGGTGGACGAGGGCTTCGAGGCGATCGGGACGGCCTGCGAGGTGGGTGAGGGGGCGTGCGGCACGCAGGGCGCGCAGGTGTGCGACCTGTTTCGGCTGTCGCTGGTGTGCGGCGCGCAGCAGGGGGAGCCGGCCGATGGCGAGCGCTGCGACGGGCTGGACAACGACTGCAATGGGCAGATCGACGAGGACTTCGTGGATCTGCGGGCGGCGTGCACGGAGGGCGTGGGGATCTGCGCGCGGCAAGGCGTGCGGGTGTGCGCGATCGACGGCAGCCGGACGGCGTGCAATGCGACGCCCGGCGCGCCGCTGGAGGCGGAGCTGTGCGGCAATGGGGTCGACGACGACTGCGACGGCGAGGTGGACGAGGGCTTCGAGGCGCTGGGCCAGGCCTGCACCTCGGGCCAGGGGGTCTGCGCGCGCAATGGGGCGCAGGTGTGCAGCGGGGATCGGCTCGCGCTGGTGTGCGGCGCGCAGCCGGGCGAGCGCGGGCAGGAGATCTGCGACGGCCTGGACAACGACTGCGACGGGGTCGCGGACGATGACGGGGTGTGCGGCGGCTGCGTCAACGACGGCTTCGAGCCCAACAACGCCGACGAGAGCGCGGCCTCGATCGAGGTGGGCGACCGGCTCGCGGGGACGATCTGCTTCTTTGACAGGGACGTGTACAGCGTGGGGGTGTTGCCGGCCGGCGGGGTGCTGGTGATCAACGCGCTCTTCTCGCACGCCGACGGGGACATCGACGTGGGGGTGTTCCGCGATGGTCAGTTCGTGCCGGAGGCGACGGGCGGGAGCTCGGTGACCGACAACGAGCAGGTGGTCGTGCCGCTCCTGCAGGCGGGGGAGTACACGATCCACCTGCTGGTCATCGGGGGGACGGGCGCCGTGGATTACGACCTGTCGGTCTTCGTGACCCAGGAGCAATGCCAGGACGACATCTTCGAGCACGACGACGGCCCGGAGCAGGCGCACGCGCTGCCGGTCGATCAGCCGCGCGAGATGGTGGCGTGCAGCGAGGACGCGCCGCAGGGCGGCGACTGGTTCGATCTCGGGGAGATGGAGGCCAACACGCTCGTGGGCCTCACGGCGCGCTTCCTGCACGGCCTTGGGGACATCGATCTGTTCCTGCTCGACGCGCTGGGCGAGATCGTCGATTCGGGGGTCTCGGTGACGGACGACGAGCTGATCGAGGTGTTGATTGTCGAGCCGGGGCAGTACTTTGCGCGCGCGGAGGCCTTCGGCCAGGGGGTGTCCAACCCCTACACGCTCACCTTCTCGCGCGAGGACGACGTGTGCGTCGACGACGCCTTCGAGGACATCGACAACAACGGCGTTCAGGACGGCGATACGCCCGAGACCGCGCTGCTGGTGCCCGAGGGGGCGGTGGCGACGGCGGTGCGCGCCTGCCGAGGCGACGACGACTGGTTCGTCCTGAATCGAGAGTACCTGCCCGGAGAGGTGGTGCAGTTCAACGCGGTCTTCGATCGGTCCGAGGGGAACCTGGACGTGGAGATGTTCATCAACGGGACCGAGACGCTCGTGGCGGTGGGCAACAGCGACGGCTCCAACGAGGTGGTGCGGCATCGGGTCACGACGCAGGGGCGCTACATCGTCCGGGTCTTCGCCGTCGAGGGTCAGCCGAGCTACAAGCTCAGCCACCTGCCCAGGCGGCTGGACGGCTGCGTGCCGGACGCCTTCGAGTCGGACAACGCGCTGAACGCGGCGATCCAGGGCGTGCCGGGCCGGAGCCTGGGGTTGGTGTCGTGCCCGACGATCCAGGGTGGTGGGACGGAGTTCGACATCGTCTCGCTGGGGACGCTGCCGGCGGGGGTGCGCTTGAGCGCACTGGCGACCTTCACCCACGACCGGGGCGACGTGGACATGTTCCTCTTCCTGGACGGCTCCTTCGTGGCCCAGGCGGTCAGCAGCGACGACGATGAGGTGATCAACTTCAACGTGCCGCTGGCCGGCGATTACTTCCTTGTGACGATCCTGTCCTCGGACCCTCAGTCCGACGGCAATGCGTACAGGCTCCGATACACCTTGCAGCAGTAGGAGCGCCCTTCAATGCAGCGGATGAGGATGGGGAGCGGGCGCGTCGGTGCGGCGCTCGCGGTGCTGGTCTGTGCGTGCTGGTCGTGCGGCGATCCGGCAGGGCCCGAGGTCGCGCCGCTCGACGGCGGCTTCACCGACAAGGGCTGCGGGACGGACTTTGACTGTAATCTCGGGGACTTCTGCATCCGCAATGAGTGCGTCCCTCCTGGCGTCGAGTGCGTCGAGGAGGGCGACTGCGCCGAAGGCTTCGAGTGCCACGCGGGCTATTGCCTGGAGTCGATGGGGGGAGGGTGCGCCTCGGACGAGGAGTGCGGCGCAGGCGAGATCTGCGAGGACGAGGAGTGCCTCTTCGGGTGCCGCGAGGACGCGGACTGCGGGGAGGGTCGCGAGTGCAACACGAACACCCACCAGTGCTTCGCGCCCCCGGAGGACTGCGGCGGCGCCTGCCCCGCGCACACGCTCTGCGACACGCGCACCGGGGTGTGCGTGGCGGACGGCACCTGTGGGGATGACGGGGACTGCCAGGATCAGGAGCGCTGCGAGGGGGAGGTCTGCGTGGAGGGCCGCCGCTGCGCGCGCAGCGTGGAGTGTCCGGGAGGCCAGCGCTGTGATCGGGCCCTGGGCGCCTGCGTCGAGGGCTGCCGCCAGGCCAACGAGTGCCGGATCGAGGAGATCTGCGTCGAGGGCGCCTGCACGACGGAGGTGCCCGAGTGCGACGCCGACGCGCTGGAGCCCAACCAGGGGCCGGAGCAGGCCAGCGCGCTGCTGCCGCGCGCCGTCCACGAGGGGCTGACGATCTGCGACGAGGAGGACTGGTTCCATTTCACGGCCTTCGAGGGCGATGAGATCGAGATCGTCCTGAGCTTCGTGCACGACGAGGGGAACATCAACCTCCAGCTCTTCGACCCATCGGGCGAGCCGCTTCAGCTCGTCGCCGGGCAGATGGACGGGGAGCAGCTGCGCCGGACTCTGACGAGCACGGGAGAGCACACGCTGAAGGTCTTCGGGGGAGGCCGGGGGGTCTACAACCGCTACGATCTGAGCTTCGAGGTCGAGCGCAGCTGTGTCGAGGACGACAGCGAGGAGAACGACGGGCCGGAGCAGGCCGCGGCGCTCGACCCGCTGGCGGGGCCGCTGCTCAACCGCTTCGTCTGCGGGGAGGACGACGACTGGTTCGCCATCGAGCTCTTCGCCGGGGAGTCGCTGGAGCTTCAGATGAGCTTTGAGGAGGCGCTCGGCGCGCTCTCGCTGGAGCTCCACGACGCGCAGGGGGCGCTGATCGAGGCCGCCGAGGGGGTCGAGGGCGTGGCGCGCTTGAGCCACGCGGCGCCGGACGCGCAGGTGGTGCTGGCGCGCGTCCCTGGCGCCCTGGACCGCATCAACCGCTACGACCTCGACGCCCAGGTCACCTCGCCGGATTGCGTCGAGGACGAGGGCGAGCAAGACGACGCGCCGGAGCAGGCCTCCGAGGTGGCGCCGGGGTCCGAGATCGAGGGTCAGATCTGCGCGGGCGACGAGGACTGGGTGTCGGTGGTGTTGCCCGCCGACGCGACGCTCAGGGTGTCGCTGGCGCACGTCCGCGCCGACGGGGATCTGTCGCTGGCGGTCTTCGGCCCGGAGGGCGTGGAGGCGCTGGCCGAGCAGGACGGGCCGGATGACGTCGAGGTGATCGAGCTGCTGACCGAGGCGCCGGGGCGCTACGGCGTGCGGGTGCGGGGTCGCGGGAGGGCGCAAGGCGCCTACACGCTGACGGTCGCGTCGGATCTGGAGGCGAGCTGCCCAGAGGACGACAGGCTCGAGGAGAACGACGGCTTCGAGTCGCCCTCGCCGCTGGAGGCGGGGCGCGCCGGGGATCTCATCGCGTGCGGGGCGGACGAGGACTGGTTGAGCTTTGAGCTGGAGGAGGGCCAGAGCGCGGAGCTCTTCGTGCTGGCGCCGTCCGAGCTCGGGTCGCTGGACGTGGCGCTCTACGGCCCCGAGGCGACGAGCGCGGCCGACGCGCCGGTGGATCAGGTCCGGGGGGCCTCGGTGAGCAAGCGGGTCCGGGTCCAGATCGGCGCGCCGGGCGGGCTCTACCGGGTGCGGGTGAACAAGACGTCGGGGGAGGCGTTGCCGTGGTCGGCGCGGCTGAACATCTACGATGGGCCCCTGCCCCTGAGCTGCGAGTTCGACGACGAGTTCGAGCCGAACAACATCATCGCGGACGCGGTGCGGCTCGGGTCGCGGCGGACGGTCGAGGCGATCGTGTGCGGCCAGGACGTGGACTGGTTCCGCTTCGATGCGCTGGCGGGCGAGGTGATCAGCGTCAGGGCGGACTTCGAGCACGCGCAGGGGGACATCAACCTGGTGCTGCACGGGGGCATGCCGCTGGCGCCGCTGGTCGAGTCGCGCGGAGGGGTCGACGGGGAGTTCATTCAAATACTGGCCGAACGTTCAGGTCCGCTCTTCGTGGAGGTGTCGATGGCCGAGGGGGCGTCGAACACCTACGCGCTGTCGGTCAGCCGCATCGAGGGGTCGGCGCCGCAGAGCTGCGTGACGGACGACGTGCACGAGCAGAACGACGATTTCGCGTCGGCGGCGCTGCTGCCGGAGGGGCGCGTGTCGGGGGTGCATTGCGGGTTGGACGACGACCACTTCGCGCTGCCGCTGGGCGCGGGCCAGACCCTGCGCGCGCACCTGTTCTTCGAGGGCGAGGGGCTCGGGCTGTCGCTCCTGGAGGGGCCGGGCGCGCTCCTGTCCGAGGGGGTGGGGTCGGTGGAGGGGGTGCGGACGCTGGAGTTCGAGGCGGTCGAGGCGGTCGAGGCGGCGCTGGCGGTGGTCAGCGAGGCGCCGACGGACGGAGCCTGGGCGATGTCCTGGCGGGTCTACGACGGGCTGCCGACGCGCTGCGGCGAGGAGGACGCGCTGGAGCCGGACGACGATCCGGGTCAGGCGACGTTGATCGAGGAGGATGGCGCGCTGGTGGGGTTGAGCCTGTGCGGTGAGGACGAGGACTGGCTGCGGATCACGGTGCCCTCGGGGATGAGGCTGGTGGCCGAGGCGCGCTTTGACCCGTTGCAGGGGGATCTGGACGCGGAGCTCTACGACGAGGTCGGCGGCGGCGTGTCCTCGTCGCGCTCGACGACGGGGCTGGAGCGGGTGGAGATGGCCAGCGAGAACCGGGAGCGGGTGGTCTATTTGCGCGTTCTGCTGGCCGACGGGGCGCCCTCGGCGCTGGGCTACGAGCTGAGGTTGACCTACGACAACGTGTCCAACTGCCTGGCGGACGCTCTGGAGGACAACAACAGCCAGCGCGCGGCGCGGACGATCCAGCAGGGGCAGCGCGAGGGGCTGACGATCTGCCCGGACGACGAGGACTGGTTCCTGATCGACGTCAACCAGCTCTTCGCGACCCTCAACATCCTGATCGAGTTCGACGGCGACGCGGCCGATCTGGATCTGGTGTTGTACGAGGGGGTCTTCGGGGTCGAGCAGGCGCGCTCGTCGGGGCTCGGCGACAACGAGCAGATCATCGAGCAGATCTTCTTCCCAGGCCCCTACTTCATCCAGGTGCTCAGCTTCGACGGCGGCACGACGGGCTATCGGATGAACGTCCGGATCCAGTGAGCGGCGGCGCGGCGGCCCTTGATGCCTGGCGATCGGGGCCAGGAGGTTGAAATCGGCGTCGCGCTCCATACAATGGTCGGGCGGGAAGGGGAGGAAGCTCCCAGGTTGGGGGGACGGGGACGCATGCGCTCAAGAAGGCTATGGCCTGCGGTGATGCTGGCGACCGTGCTGGCGCAGGCGGCGCTGGCGCAGGCTTGCTCGGAGGCGCCGCTCTCCCCCTCCGAGCCCCCCTTTGAGGCGGAAGATCCTGTCCCTGAACAAGATCCGGAGCCCGTGGTCTGTGACGAAGGCCCCTTCGTCCGTCAGGCGCCGGTGCGGCTGCTGACCCGATTCGAATACGACAACACGGTGCGGGATCTGCTTGGGGAGGAGGCCTCGCTGGGGCAGGCCTTCCCGCCGGAGAACCGAACGGGGGTCTTCGACAACGACAGCAAGGCGCACGTGGTCAGCCCGCTGCTCGTGCAGCAGTACATGGAGGCGGCCGAGGCGCTGGCCGACAGGGTGATCCCGTCGCGGACGGCGTCGTTGCTGGAGTGCGACCTTGAGGTCGAGGGAGAGCAGGCTTGCGGGGCGGCCTTCATCGCGCGCTTCGCGTCGCGGGCCTTCCGGCGTCCGGCGCAGGCGCAGGAGCGGGCGATCTTCGAGCGGCTCTTTGAGGAGATCCGGGCGCAGGAGGGGTTTGAGCAGGCGCTCAAGCTGACGGTGCAGGCGGTGCTGCAGTCGCCGCAGTTCCTCTACAGGATCGAGCTTGAGGGCGGCGAGCAGGGCGGCGAGGTGGCGGCGGGGGAGGTGTCCTTGGTGGGGAGTTATGAGATGGCCTCGCGGCTGTCGTACTTCCTGTGGGCGTCGATGCCGGATGACGAGCTCTTCGAGGTGGCGGCGGCGGGCCGGCTCTCGACGGCGAAGGAGGTGGAGGACGAGGCGCGGCGGATGCTCGACGATCCGAAGGCGGGCGACGCCGTGCGCAGCTTCCATCGCCAGTGGCTGCATGTGTCGGAGCTGCCCTCGCACACGAAGGATCAGGCGATCTTCCCGGAGTACACGGAGGGGCTCAAGGCGGACTGGCCGTTGAGCGTGGACGCCTTCGTCGAGCACGTCTTTTTTGGGGAGGAGCCGACGCTGGAGGCGCTGTTGACGGACCCGACGCTCTTCATGACGCCAGAGATGGCGCGGGTTTACGGGGTCGAGGCGCCGGAGGCCTCGGAGCTGGTGGTGCACCGGGCGCCGGACGAGGAGCGGTCGGGGTTGTTGACCCAGCCGGCCTTGATGGCGGTGCTGGCCAACGCCAACCAGGGCTCGCCGATCCTGAGGGGGATCTTCGTGCGCGAGCGGCTCTTCTGTCAGCCGCTGGACCCGCCGCCGGACGACCAGGAGATTACGCCGCCGGACCCGTCGCCGGACGCGACGACGCGCGAGCGCTTCGCCGAGCACACGAGCCGTCGGGAGTGCGCGGGCTGCCACGCGCTGATCGATCCGATCGGCTTTGGCTTTGAGCGCTACGACGGCCTTGGGCGCTTTCGGGACACGGAGAACGGTCTGCCGATCGACGACTCTGGGGATCTGACGGGCGTGGAGGCGGCGCTGCTGGGGCCCTTCGAGGGTGCGGTGGAGCTGTCGCGCAAGCTGTCGGAGAGCGAGATGGTGCGAGATTGCGTGGCGCAGCAGTGGTTCACCTACGCGCTCGGGCGGCTCCCTCAGGGGATGGACACGTGCGCGCTGGAGCAGCTCCAGGCGGATTTTTCGGCCGAGGGCGGCGACATGAGGGCGCTGCTGCTGGCGATCGTGCGTTCGGACGCCTTCCGATATCGGGTGTCGCAGGGGCCGTCGGTTGAGGAGGGCGGGCAATGAAGAGGCCGCTGATGACGCGCCGCCAGCTCCTCAAGGGGCTCGGCGGGGTGCTGCTGGGGTTGCCGCTGCTGGAGCTTGGGATGAGCCGGGCGGTGGGCCAGGCGAGCGGCGCGATGACGCCGGAGGGCTTCCCGAAACGCTTCATCGTCTTCTTCCACCCGAACGGGACGATCCCGGACTTCTGGTGGCCGCAGGCCGGCGCGGGGGAGCGGGACTTCGAGCTGGCCAACGCGCTGGCGCCGCTGGCGCCCTTCAAGTCGCGGATCTTCCTGCCTTATGGGCTGGACATGCTCTCGAGCGGGGCGGGGCCGGGCGAGCCGCACCAGAAGGGGATGGGGGGGCTGCTGACGGGTCGGCCGCTGCAGGAGGGGGCCTTTGTCGGGGGCGACGGGTCGCTGGCGGGCTGGGGCGACGGGGTGTCGGTCGATCAGGTGATCGCCGGGCACGTCGGGGGGACGACGCCCTTCAAGAGCCTGGAGCTTGGGGTCCGGGCCGACTCCAACGGGGGGTCGGAGGTCAGGACGCGGCTGGTCTACGCGGGGCCGGCCCAGCCGCTGCCGCCGATGAACGATCCGCGCGACGTCTTTGATCGGATGTTCGCCGACATGAGCTCGGATCAGGACGAGATGTCGAAGCGCCGCGCGAACCGGACCTCGGTGCTGGACGCGGTCAAGGAGCAGTTCGGGCAGCTCGACAGGCGAGTGGGGGTCGAGGATCGCCGTCGCATCGACGCGCACTTCGCGATGGTGCGCGACATGGAGCGGCGCCTGTCCAACGAGCGGCTCTTCGACGGGACGTGCTTGAACACGCAGCCGCCGGAGGATCAGGAGCCGGACAGCGAGGACACGATGCCGGAGATCCTGCGTCTGCAGATCGATCTGCTGGTGGCGTCGATGGCCTGCGATCTGACGCGGGTGGGCTCGATCCAGATCTCCAACGCGAAGAACCACATCCGCTACCCGTGGATCTCCAGCCTGGGTGACGGCCACGCGCTGTCGCACTCGGGGCCGAGCAACGAGGCCTCGCGCGGCGAGATGGTGGCGCGGGACACGTGGCTGGCCAGCCAGTTCGGCTACCTGCTCGGGCGGCTCAACGCGATCCCGGAGGGTGGCGGCACGATGTTGGACAACACGGTCGTCTTCTGGATCAACGAGCTGTCGCGCGGCAACATCCACAGCCAGGTCACGATGCCCTTCGTCGTGGCCGGCGGCGGGGGCGGGGCGTTGAACACGGGGCGGATGGTGAGCTACGCCAACCGGCCGCACAACGACCTGCTGGTGACCTTCCTGAACGCCTTCGGGATCGAGGATCAGGTCTTCGGCGACGAGCGCTTCTGCACCGGCCCGCTCTCGGACGCCCTCTTGTAATCGACGCGCCCTCCGTTTTTACAACCACTTGATCTTAAAGCACTTTTCAGGCGTCGCCCTCAGGCGTCGCCGTCTTCGGGCGGCGCGGTCCAGTTGAGCGCGATCGCGGTGCCGTCTTCGAGGCCGTGGAGCTGCGCGGCGAGCTGGGCCAGGAAGCGCAGGCACTCCTGAGCGGGGACGGCCTTGAGGTGGACGCCATCGGTCTCGGCCTGCTCGGTGCAGAGGGGCGGGAAGACGTGCAGGAGCTGCCCGGGCTGGAGGCGGTCGCCGTCCTCTTCGAAGAGCTCCAGGGGGCCGAGCTGGAGGAAGGCCTCGGGGTCGGCCTCGATCTGGGCCATGAAGCCGTCGAGGTCGAGGTCGAGGTCTTCGAGGATGCCGGTCTCGCCCCAGAGGTGATGGACGCGCCCGGCTCGGAGGATGAACTGGTCGCCGAGGGCGTCCTGGGCGAAGGGGACGTCGTCGGGCTGGATGTTGTGGAAGAGGCGGTGGAGGGCCTCGGGGCCGTCCCAGGCGGCGCTCAGGGCGTGCCAGCGGGGCTGGAGGCAGGCGCCGCGCAGGTGGAGGCCGCCGCCGAGCAGGGTGAAGCCGTTGGCGCGCTCCAGGATGGCCTTGAGGTCGTCCGGGAGTCGCTCGAAGGTGTCGGGGTCGTCGATGGGGGGGCCGATGAAGTCGGGGGGGTTCACGGGGTGTGTCTCAGGGGTCTTCGGGGTCTTCGGGGTCTTCGGCGCGGACGTTCTGGCCCACGTAGAAGGTGATCTTGTCGAAGGGTCGCCCGGGTTGTCGGTGGATCTGGTTGTAGGCGGTCACGCGGCCGCGCAGCTCGGAGACCTGGGCGCGCATGGTGCGAAGCAGGCCGTAGACCTCGTCCTTGTGCGGGTGCTCGTCCCAGACGTCGAAGGACCACGTGCTGCCGCCGATGACGTCCTGGGGCAGGGAGCGGTTGTGGCCCTGGCCGAGCTTGTTGGCGAAGGCGTGGACCATGGCCTGGTAGTGGTCAAAGAGGGCGGCCTCCCAGCCCTGGGGTGAGCCCATGGGCAGGACGCAGGTGGTGGCCCTGTAGACGGGCCCCTGGTCGCTGTCCTGGCGGTCGATCCGGCCTTCGAGGGTGAGGGCGTCGAGGGCCGCGCGGATCTCGGCGGCGGGCAGGCGCAGCTGCTCGATCAGAGCGGCGTCGAGGATGGGGGCCTTGCGGTAGACGTAGACCCAGACCATGGCGGCGACGGCCTCGGCGTTGGCCGCGGCGTCGACCTCGTCGGGGTCGGCGGCGCGGTAGGCGGTGGCGTCGCCGCGGCCCTGGCGCGTCAGCAGGCCGGACTCGACCATGTCGTGCAGGATGCTGCGCACGACGCTCTCGTCGTCGCGGACGAAGCGGAGCAGGAGGTCGGCCCGCGAGACCAGGCCGCGCTGCTGGACGTGGTTGTAGACGGCCTCCCAGAGGGTGCGGTTCTGCTCGGTGGTGCTCTCGGAGATGCGGCGCACCTTGAGCTGGTAGGAGCGCAGCGCCAGGCCGAACATGTCCGCGATGACCTTGCGGCCCACCCCCTGCGCCTCAAGCTCGGTGACCAGCTCCAAAAAGACCTGGTTGGCGATGTGGGCCAGGGGGGCTCTGATCCCGGCGGCCGTGGCGAGCTGGGCGATCAGCACCGTGGTCTGGCGGACGATGGCGTCGATGAGGATCTTGACGTTCATGGGGCGCCGCCTGTTTCACGTGGAACGGTGGTCACCGGGCGCGGGCCGCGGTGGCGATCCAGCCCAGGGAGGCCTGGGGGCCGGTCAGCGCCTCTCTGAGCGCCTCCAGAGAGCTGCGCACCCGTTCAGCCTCGCCGGGCCGCTCGTGGATCCTGCGGGCTTCGCGGTCGCGGGCCTGGGTGAACCAGTCGAGGCGGGCGTCGAGGAAGGCGCGCAGCAGCGCGCTGTGGTCCTCGGCGGTGGCGTCGAGGGCTTCGAAGCCGGAGGCGCGCAGCAGCGCCTGGGTGCTGCGGGGGGTCTCCAGGCCGAGGGTGTGGGTGGCGGCCATGACGCGGCGCCATGGGGCGGGGGCGCTGGGGTGTCGCTGGACGGTGTCGAGCAGCAGGAGGATGCCGCCGGGCTCCATCAGGTCGCGCAGGGCGCTGAGGAAGGGGCGGCGGAAGGAGACGCAGCTCAAGGTGTTGCGCAGCAGGATCAGGTCGGGGGTGCCCATCGACAGGCGGCCCTGGAGCAGGGCCTCGTGGGGGACGCAGTGGAAGGCGAGGCGGCCCGGGGCGACGGGGTGCCGCTTGCGGGCCTCGCGGATGCACCAGGGCGAGACGTCGATGCCGACGACGCGGGCCTCGGGGAAGCGCAGGGCGAGCGCGCGGGCGTCGGCGCCGACGCCGCAGCCGACGTCGAGGATGAGGTCGGGGGGGGTGGGGAGGCTGCGGTCGACGAGGCGGCCGAGGAGGGCGCCGAGGCCAGCCTGGGCGGGGTTGTGGGCTTCGAAGCCGAGGCGCTCGCCGCCCCACAGGGCCAGCTCCGTGTCGCCGTGCCGGTCGTAGTGGGCGCGGGCGGCGCGGACGCCGGGGTCCTCGTCGGTGTCGTCCTGGAGCAGCTCGGCGCGCTCGGCCAGGAGCTTGAGGACGTCGGGATCGGTGGGCAGGCCGAGGGAGGCGTTGGCGCTGGCCAGGCAGAGGTGCTCGACGGCGGCGCGGGCGTCGCCGGCCATGCGCGCGCAGTCGCCGGCGACGAGCAGCGCCCGCTGGAGGCGGCGGTGGATGCCGAGGGCGCCGAAGAGGCTCGCGGCGCGGGCGGAGAGCTCGGCGCAGATCGCCATGAGCGACTCGACGCGGGCGCCCTCGCGCTGGAGGGCCGCGCGCCGCCTGGGTGACTCGGCGGCGTCGCGGACCAGCGAGGCGCTCAGCGCCAGCAGCTCCCCGTACTCGACGGGGAACTCGCGCGCGGCGGCCTCGCCGAGGCCGAGGTTGATCCAGCGCAGGGCGTCGGAGAGCTGGCCCTGGGCGGCGTCACAGCGCGCCAGCAGGGCGGTGGTCAGCAGGGACTCGGGGATCGAGAGGGTCCAGCGGCGGGCCATGACGAGGCGCTGGCGCAGGTCCCCGAGGGGCTGCCGCGTCTGGAGCGCGAAGAGGGTCTCGAGCTTGAGGTGGGCGATCCAGGCGCGCGGGAAGTGCTCGGGATCGGGGATGGGCAGCCGCTCCAGGGCGTGCTGTGCCGCGTCGGGGTTGTCCTCAAGGAGGGCGAGCCGGGCCTTGAACAGCTCGACCCACCAGCGGCGGTGGCCGATGTGGTCGATGAAGGTGCGCTCGGGGGCCTCGCTGTCGTCGAAGTGGCCGAGGATGAGGCGGGCGCGCTCGACGTCGGGCTCGCGCAGCAGCAGCTCGCCGACGGCGACCCTGAGCATGCGGATGTCGCGGTCGGGGTCCTCGGTGGGGCCGAGGCGCAGGAGCGCGGCCAGGGTGTCGGTGGCGTAGCGGGCGAAGCCGAGGCGGACCAGCTCCATGCAGTCGGCCAGAGCCTGGTCGACGTCCATGGCCTCGGGCGGCAGGGGGGTGTCGAGGCGGCCGAGCGCGCGGGCGATCCAGGGCAGGGGGCGGATGCGGGCCTTGATGCGCTCGGGGTCGAGGTCCGTGTAGGCCTCGCACCAGCGCTCGGGCTCCTCCAGAGAGGCGCGGCCGGCGATGCGGTTGAGCAGGGCCTCGATGGGGCCGTCGCCGGTCAGGGCGCCGTGCGGGGCGCCCTCGAAGGCCAGCAGGTGCTGGGCGCTGGTGCGGGTGCGGTCGATGGCGTCGAGCATTTCGAAGAGGCGATCGACCTGGAGATCGCCGGCCCGCTCGATGAGCTCGTGGACCAGGGGGTAGAGGCGGCCGAGGTCGCCGCGCAGCGCGCCCGGGAGGCGCTCGGGGTGCTTGCGGCCCTCGTCGATGTGGAAGCGCAGGTCGTCGCCGATCTGCTGGGCGCGGTAGACGCGCCACGAGCGCTGCTCCGGGCCGTCGGCGTCCGGCTGCTGGGGGTGGCGATCGGAGGCGCCGACGAGCAGGTGGCTCAAAAGCGCCCCGAGGGCGTAGATGTCCTCGGCTCTGGGATCCGGGGTCCAGCGCCGGGCCCCTCGCTGGCCCTCCTGGCCCCAGGCGGAGGCGCGGTCCGGGTGCCAGTGCCACAGCTCGTGGGTGTCGACGAAGGGGGGGCACGGGCGGCCCCACGGGGTGGCCGAGCCGAAGTCGATCAGCCGCATGTCGTGCAAGAAACCCTCGGCGCGGCGCACCAGGATGTTGTGGGCGCTCAGATCCCGGTGCGCCCAGCCGGCGTTGTGCAGGCCCAGGACGAGGCTCATCAGCTGATGGGCCAGCGTGCACCAGTCGAGCATGTCGCGGGCGCTGCGCACCCCCTGCCGCATCAAGGCGGTCTCCTCCAGGGCGACCGGGCGGCTGTCCCACAGGGCGTCGCCCTGATCGTCGATCGGGAAGAGGAGCACGGCGACGCGCTCGGGCAGCTCGAAGCGGCTCAGCGAGCGCTGGGGGAAGAACTCCCGCGGCAGGTACTCCAGCGTCGGCGGCGGGCCGAAGCCGGCCAGATCCGGCAGCGTGCGCCTTAAATAGAAGGCCTTCTCCAGCGGGGCGTTCAGAACCCTGGAGCCCTCCTCCGGCAGCGGGAGCTTGAGCAGCGCCCAGCGCCGCTGCTCCCCCGGGCCCTGATCCGGGAGGCTGAAGAAGCCCTGCGCCACCAGCCCCGCGCCGACGACGCCGATCAACTCCGCCGCGCTCAGCGAGGCGGCCCCAAGCGAGGGCTCGCTCGACGAGGCGCCTTCGGGTCGCCAGCCCGAGAGCGAGGCGTTGATCAGCGCCTCAGCCACGATCCCCCGGTAGAGCTCCAGGTCAGGCTGCGCCTCGCCCAGCGCCGAGAAGGACAGCGCGAGCGCGGGGCGCCCCTCGGCGGCGCTCTGGGCCGGGGTCATCGCGATGACCTTGGCCTCCCCGGGCACCTCGCGGGGCAGGTCGCGCAGGTCGAGCACCTCGATGATCTTCAGGCGTAGCTCGTCGCCGGGCTCCTTGCGCTGGTTCTCGATCTCCGAGATGTAGGCGTCAGTGCAGCCGACCTGGGCCGCCAGCGCCTTCTGCGTCCACTTGAGCGTCTTGCGCCTTGAGCGGACCGCTGCCCCGAACTGCTTCGCCATCCCTGCCGCCTCTCAAGCCCCGACTCTCCCGCCGGGCGCCTCGATCAAGTGACCACTGGAGAACCCCCGAAGGGCACGGCCCTCGTCGCCGCCCGTCCCGATGAGGCCGCGCGCCTCCCGCCCGCTGCCAGACGGGCCATCAGACCCATCCGCGCCCGCTGGACCGGCCACGATGCCCTCGGCCTCGCCTTGCCCGGATCCGCCATTCTTCGAAGGTCT
Source organism: Pseudomonadota bacterium (assembly GCA_005804885.1). GTDB lineage: Bacteria > Myxococcota_A > Bradymonadia > Bradymonadales > SYOX01. The sequence continues at coordinate 31,073 of SYOX01000106.1, read as the reverse complement.
CTCAGTTGGCTAACTTAACTTGTCAGCGTCATCTTGCGCCGATGAGGCTCAGGTTAGCACACATGAACCCCCGGCGACAGAACTTTGAAAAGCCCCCTTCGAGCCCCTCTCTGACGGTCTGGAAGGGCCCATGCACGCTTCCCCTCCGGGCGCAAGAGGCGCCCCCGTTTGATCGCCGCTTTCAAGGCCCAGAACCCTTGCTAAGTCCCCGCGAACCCCCTGACAGGGCTTGTGGACTCCTCTGTGACCAATCTTGTTGAGTGAAGTCAGCGAGCCCGCTATGATGGGACTTCACCCGAACTTAACCGTCGCCCAACCTAACTTAGCTAAGTTTAGCTAAGTTAGGTTGGGGCTTGCTAAGTCTCTTTCTCCTGGCCAGGCTTTCGGGGTCTGGTCGGAGGGCTTGGCCAAGTGAAAGGAGCACTTGAGGTTTAAGCCCGTCGAGGCCGGGATCACCGGCCTCCGTAAGCTCTGGGCGTTGAACCGATTTTCAGCGGATCGGATCGGAGGCGCCTGATCAGTTGGCCGTGTGAACCCGATCCCTGCGTGGGCCTGGGGAAAAGCTGACAACTCTGTGGAGGGTTGATCTCGACCCCCACGGGATCGAGGTCGAGATCATGGCCGGAGCCCTCGCCGGGGCCGACGCGGGGGCCTCCAGGCCGATCCCGTCAGCGCCGGGATCGGCCTGTTGGGTCGGGGCAGCTCGCCGCGCTTGAGATCATCGGAGGGGGAGGGCGGATCGGGAGATCGTCAGGGCAGCTCGCCGGGGAGGCCCTCGTCGGGCTCCACGGACAGGTCGGCCGCTGGAGGGGCCTCAAGGTCAAGAGGCTCGCCCTCGGCCAGCCAGCAAGCGGCGGGGGTCACCTCGACGAGGGGGGCGAGGGTCGGCGCGGGGGTGGCCGCGAAGTCCTGGGCCATGAGCAGCCTGGACGAGGCCATCATCTTTTCGAAGGCCTCGTGGTCAAAGGCGAGGTCGCGCTGGATCTGACGCTGGCTGTCGATCATGCGCTGGATGGACTCCAGCTGGGCCTGGCTCTGGCTCTGCCGCGACGATGAGCCCGACGCGACCGCCAACGCGATCAACCCCACGAACAAGACCGCCACGAGCAGCACATTGCCGACGCCGCGCGCCACCGAAGGCGCGCGGGCCTTGATGGACGCCGCCAGCCGGGCTCGCGTCCGTTGAGCCTGCTCGTAGCCCATCCGCGCCGACTGCTGCCCCGACGATCCCGCGCTCCCCTGTGCTGATGACCTCATGATCCGCCCCTCGTCCCGACCTCTCGCGGCAAAGCCAAATGTCGGGTCTCCCTCGACGGGGCGCAACCCCGCCGAGATCGACGCGCCAGCGCCGAGGTCAGCCGAGCAGGGCGCGCGATCCCTTCGAGGGGATCGGCGGCGCGCAAGGGCCTTCGGAGGGCGCGCTGGGGCGCCTGGAGCGGTGGCCTCAGCGGGCTCTGGCCTCCTCGTCCGTCAGCAACTTGCACTTCTTGTCGAACACGACGTTGATGTCGACGTCGTGGATGCTGAACTGATACCCGCCGCGCTCGTAGGTGATGATGGCGACAGCGTTTTTGGGGGCCTTGACCTTCTTGATGGCCTTGGCCCACACCTCCTTGACGTCGCACTTGGGCGGGGGCGTGCGGGCCTTCCAGACGTCCTCGCCGCTCTCACTGATCCGGCGGTTCATGCCCTTGTGGCGTTCGGTGCTGTTCGACCTCCCGCCCGAGTTGATGTTGAGCCACCCCGGCTCGCGGACCTCGACCTCGATCACCTCATAGGCGCGCTGCCGTTGCCCGGTGCCGATGGGGCCATCCTCGGACCCCTCGGCGCGCTTGCGGACAAAGGTGTAATTGAGCCGAGGGCGGTAATCGGCCGTCAGGTCCATGGTCCCGTCCGAGCGCACGTAGTACGCCTCGATCTTGACCAGGCTGGCGTCTTGCCCGGCGTAGGCCTCCACCTTGGGCAAGGCGCGGGTGAAGTTGAAGGCGGTGATGTCCTCGGGGGGCTCGACCGACTCCTGGTAGGTGCAACCCAGGCCACACGCCAGGAAAAGGACGACCACCCAGCGGTGTGCTCGACTCATGATCCAACCTCGCTCTGATCAACCCTGCCCTGACCACCGGCTGATCATGCGCCCAACCTGGAGCCGAGCGGTAAAAATAACTTCCTGCGGATGAAGTTGTCCGAAATTGACCGAGGTGGACGTCGAGTGGATGCCATGGGGCGACCATGCCGCTCTGGACCTCACGGAGCCCTGGCCGCTCTGCGCCCTGAACCGCGCCATCGCGCTGGCCGAGGCCAGCGGCCCCGCCGAGAGGGGCTCGCGGCACCGCGACCTGCCCGCCTGGTTCCAACGCCACCGCCTCCGCCAGAGTGCGCTCGGGGAACTCCACCGCCGCCTCGGGCGCCGACCGAGGCGCGGAGGCTGCTGGCGGCTTGCGATGTGTATCTTGTTGAAATGAATAAAAAATAGGCACGTTGGCCGCATGGTTCACTGGCGCGCTGGACGGCGCGAGGCCGCAGCCGCCGACAGACAGCCGCGCCACATGTGGCGCGACCGCCACGCCCCGAGCTGACACGATCGCCCGATGGGGCGGGGGTTCCGGGTTGGCACAGGCCGTGCTTTTTGGGCGCGCAGCTCAGGGCCAGTCGGAGTTGGATCATGTTCAAGATGCAGTCGATGTCGTATCTCGGGGCGCTGGCGCTGGTGTTGACGGCGGGCGCCTGCGCTCAAGGCGGACCTGAGGAGGGGCAGGGCGGCGCGTCGCCTGAGTGCGTGTCCGGAGAGCGTGGGCCCTGCCCGTGCTCCGGGGGCGTCGACGGGGTGGTCTTCTGCGACGACAGCGGGTTCTGGCGCAACGTCTGCCAGTGCCCCATGGGTCAAGAGGACATCGACAACGACCGCGACAACCCCAACCCCGATCCAGCGCCGCAGCCCGACTCGGAGCCCGACGCCCAGCCCGACCCCGATCCGACGCCGCAGCCCGATCCCGACCCCGAGCCGCAGCCCGATCCCGAGCGCTACTGCTACGACGAGCCCTTCAACGACGGCGCCGACCTCGGGCCCGCCCGCAACCGGATGGGGTCCAACTGGCAGGAGGCCGCCATCCAGGCCTACGACATCCGCTGGCCGGGCGGGGCCAGCCTGATCCGCAGCGACACCTCCCTGCTGAGTCAGTTCGGAGAGCCAGGCTCCTGGTCGAACCTGATGGAGTCTCTGGGCACCGTCATCCACGAGGGCACCCACGTCTACGACTACGGCCACGCCGACTGGGAGACCACGATGGCCTATTACGTCCACGCGGACCTCACCATCATCACGCCCTGGGTCGACGGCTTCTACCGCAGCGAGCTGCTCCAGGACCTGCCCGACAGATCCAGCTCCCTCTACTCCGACCTCTACTTCAACGGCGAGCAGGGCGCGCGCGGCTTCTCCGAGCTGATGGACGAGCAGAACTGCTACATCAACGACATGGCCGCCGCCGCCGCGGTCGGCGATCAGATCACCTCCCTGGGCTGGAGCGCCAGGGACGGCGCCCTGGCCTTCCTGTGGTACATGCAGCTCTACCTGCGCCGCGCCCGCACCCACCACCCCGAGGTCTACAGCCGCTTGCAGGGCGACGACAGCATCCAGGAGCTGGTCCTGACGAACTGGCTCAAGGCCCACTTCTGGCTTCAGTTCTCCGATCGCTACAGCAACCAGGGCGTCCGGGATCGGGAGATCCGGCCTCACCTCTACGAGCCGCAGAACCTGGACGAGATGGCGCTCTATCTGGGCTTCCGCGTGGACGACACGCACTGCATCCCGGATTGACCCAGGACACCTCGCCGGTCCCCTGCAAGCCGAAATCTTCGTCGAGCGCAAGCGATCGACGGACCGCTCAGGGACCACCCTTGTTCAAGGCGAGCGGCTCAAGGGGCTGGCGCGCAGGAGAAGTTTGCCGAGGCGCCGAGCTCACCCGAGCATCGTGTCGCGGACCTCGTCCAGCGCCCGCGCGTAGACCGCCAGATCCGCCTCGGTGAAGAGCACGAAGCGCACCTCGTCCAGCGCGTCGGCGTGCTGGCGCACGAAGCGAACCACCGTGTTGAGCGCGATCAGCGCCGCCTGATCGATCGGGAAACGGTACGCCCCCGTGCTGATCGACGGGAAGGCCACCGACCTCAACCCGTGCTCGCGCGCCAGCCCAAGGCTGCGCTCATAGGCCGACTCCAGGCCGACGTTCTCGCCCCGCGTCCCGCCCGTCCACACCGGCCCGACCGTATGGATGACCTTCTGCGCCGCCAGCGCCCCCGCCGTCGTGATGACCGCATGGCCCGTCTTGCAGCCCCCCTGGCGCGCCACGATCTGGCGACACTCCGCCAGGATCTCCGGCCCGCCCGCGCGGTGGCTGGCGCCGTCGACCCCCCCGCCGCCCAGCAGCGAGGAGTTGGCCGCGTTGACGATCGCGTCGACCCGCTGCCCCGTGATGTCTCCCTGGACGAGCCGCACGACGGTGGCCCCGATGGTGATCTCTGGCATCGCTCTACTCCCTGGCTTCGCGCCCCAGGCGCGCAAACCACGGCACTATAACGCCTCGCCCTATTGAGTCCACCTCAGCGCCAGAACAAGCGCGCTCCCGCCCCGATCACCCATCGACCCGCCCCAGCCCGGACAACCCACCGACCCCGGCCCCTGCCCCCCACCCCATGATCGTTTCACGTGGAACATCAGCGCCTTCGGCGCCGCGCAGCCCCCGCGACAAGCCCCATCAGCAACAGCGCCCCCAGCCCTCGGTCAGCTCCTCGCCCGCTCGCCCCCGAGACGGAGCAACCGCCGCCGCCATTGCCCTCCCCGGCCTCATCCAGGATGTCCACGAAGCCGTCGACGATCTCGTCCAGCTCCTCGTCGCAGGCGCTGTCCCAATACTCCGGGTCGCAGTCCCGGCCGAAGTCATCGTCGCCGAACTCCTCGTCCTCGTCCTCGAACTCGTCGTCCTCGTCGCTCGGCGGAGGGGGAGGCGGCGCGTCGGGCGTCGCGTCGTTCGGGGGCGCCAGCGGCCCGTCGGTGAAGCGCTCGATGAAGTCCAGGTAGGGATCCACCCGCGCGTTGACCCCGAACTCTCTGCAGTCCTCATCCCCCCAGGACGTCACCCCGATCAGCGTCCAGCGGCCCCGCAGCTCAAAGAGCGCCGGCCCCCCCGAGTCCCCAAAGCAGGTGTTGGCCCTCGGCGACGCATACAGAAACCGGGTGTCGTCAAGCTCCTCGATGGGGATCTCCACCGACCGCTTGATCCCGGTGCTCTCCGAGGTCGCCGAGGAGACCCCATAGCCCACGAAGAGCGGCCTGCGCCCCACCCACTCCTGCCCCATCGGTCGGGTCAGCAGGTCGACCGGCTCGACCGGCGCAGACCGGCTCAAGACCAGCACGCCGATGTCGTTGTCCCCCTCCTTCCCATAGCTCGGGTGGATGTGGACGCTTTGCACCGGGATGGTCGTCCCCGTCGAAGGCCGCCGCGCGTCCGCCCCCACGAAGAAGCCGAAGCCCTCCGTGTCATCGGCCTCGGCCAGGCAGTGCGCCGCCGTGACCACCACGTCCGGCCTCACCAGCGTCCCCGTGCAAAATGCCTCGCCGAACCACGTCAGCGCCCCCACGGCAGGGTGGTCGCGCTCCAGCTCGCCGCCGACGATGGGCAGCGCCCGAGCCCTGGTCGGCCCCGCCTGCGGCAGACCCTCCCCGGCCCCGCGCGCCCCAGCAGACGCCGCGTCGCCCAGCTCGCCCGCACAACCCCCCAGGAACAACGTCGCCCCAAGCCCGGCCAGAGTCAGCACACGTCGATTGTTGAACATCATCCTCCCCCCATCCTCAAAAGTGGCGCGGCCCAGGGCCTTCGACGCCCCGGGCGCGCGGCTATTCACCCCGGCGGGGTCGGGCTCAATGGGTCATGAAGGGAGGAAGGCGGGGCGACTCGGCGGCCCAACCCTGCGTCGGGCAGAGCGGGCGCGCCCAGGGAGGGGCGCTCAGACCTGGAAGCGGGCCTGCTCAAGCAGCTCCCGGATGCGGAAGAGGAAGCTGTTGCCGGTCACGCCGTCGACCACGCGGTGATCGTAGGACAGCGCCACGTACATCATGTGCCGGATCGCGATGACGTCCTCGCCATCGCGCTGGATCACCATCGGCCGCTTCTTGATCTCGCCGATGCGGACGATGCCGACCTGGGGCTGGTTGATGATCGCGCCGCCGTAGAGGTTGCCCTTGAGGCCGGGGTTCGAGACCGTGAAGGTGCCCCCGGTGACGTCGTCCGGCTCAAGCACCCCCTCGCGCGCCCTGGCCGCCAGCCGCGTGAGGGCGCCGGCCAGCCCGATGACGTTGTACTGGCCCGCGTCGCGGATGACGGGGACGACCAGCCCGGCCTCGGTCTCGACCGCGCAGCCGAGGTTGATCCGGCTCTTGAGGATGGCCACCCCGTCGCCGACGACCGCGTTCATCGCGGGGAACTCCCCGAGCGCCTCGACCGTCGCCTTGAGGATGAAGGCCAGGAAGGTCAGGCTGATCCTTTGCGACTTCAAGCGCTCCTTGTGGGCGTCGCGCAGCCGGACCAGCTCGGTCATGTCGACCTCGGCCACCGTCACCACGTGCGGCGAGACGGCCTGGCTGATGACCATGTGCTCGGCGATCATCTGGCGGCGACGGCTGAACTTCTCGACCTTGTCGCCCTCCTCGACCGTCGGCTGCGGGTAGCGGTAGGCCTTGGCGCCCTCCGGGTGCCCGAAGGGGATCCACCGCTCGGCCTTCGAGGCCGCCCCCGTGTCCTTGGGGGACGGGGCCGCGGCGGGCGCGGCGGTCGCCATCGTCGCCAGGTGCGTCCACTGGGCCGGCCCCCCGCTCTGCATCGGGGATCCCATCGCGGGGGCGGCCACCTGCGCTGGCGCGGCAAAGACCGGATCGCTCAGGTTGATGCTGGCGCTCGCCGGGGCCGCCGCCCTGACCGCCGCAGGCGCCGCGACGCCGAGCAGGGGCGCCGGGGTCGCCGCGGCCGAGCTCCTGGGCTCGGCGGCGGCGGCGCCCTGGGGACGCTCGCTGGTGATCTCGACCAGCGCATTGCCGACCTCGACCAGATCGTTGAGGTTCACCAGATAGCGGGCCACGTAGCCCTCCATCGGGGAGGGGATCTCGACGCTGGCCTTATCCGTCTCCACCTCGCACAGCGGCGTGTCGACGGCGACGGGTGCGCCCTCCTGGACGAACCATCGGATCACCACGCCCTCCATGACGGACTCGCCGAGCTGAGGCATGACAACGGTCTGCGAAGACATGAACTCCCTCCCTGAATAATCCCCTCGCGCCAGCGCGGCGCGGCCCACCATTTAAACGCAAAGCTCCGGCGCGTCAACCGCCTCCGATCCCGCCCTGACGGGGTCGCCTCGCCGAGGCCGCCTCCCCTGGGCGCCTCACGGGGCGGCGACGCCCCCTGCCCCGTCGGTCAGCGCGAGCATGATGTCCATGCCCCGCGCCTCGACCTCGTAGGCCACCAGCGGGCGCTGGGGCACGTCCACGCAGCCGCCCGTGGCCACGTCAAAGCGCCAGTGGTGCAAGAAGCAGATCAGGGTTCCGCTCATCTCGTTCTCGGGGCGCAGCAGCGCCCCGGCGTGGGGGCAGGCCGCGTCGTAGGCCCTCAGCGCGCCGCCTTCGAGCCGGAAGACGAGCACGTCCCGCTTTCCACCTCCGGCAGCCTTGAAGAGGCGGCCGCCGCGGATCGGCAGGTCGAAGAGGCCACAGAGCCGGACCCAGCGCTTCTCGTCGCCCATCGCCTCCACCGGGGTTCAAGGACGCCCTGCGAGACCTCGCGAGGGCGCCCGATTATCGGCACCCCGCGGCAAGTTGGCAACATCGCTCAGGTTGTGCCCGACAACCGCGCCCGTCGGTGACCGCAAGGGAGGCGAGATGAGCCGCGACGTCATGATCGAGGGAGAGTGCCCGAGCCACAGGCGAGGGGGGGAAGAGGTGGTGCGCTTCGCGACGGTGTGCGAGCCGACGGGGGCGGTGATGGTCGTGCCGATCTCGCTCCGGGTGGCCGAGCGCTACCTGGAGCTCCACGACCTCCTGCCCGGCGGGCTGCACGACTGGCCGGAGGCGGATCTGGACGATCTGGTCCAGGAGGTCGACGGCGCGGACGTGGACACCTGGGAGCGGGTGCTGATCATGCTGGCCCACCACAGGAGCCGCCGGGCCGCCGGGCTCTTGCTGGAGCTGGGCTTTCAGGTCCCCCCGGAGCTGAAGTCCTTCGCCGAGCTGGCCTTCGCCGAGAGCCTCGGCTGGCTCGGCTTCGATTACGTCAGGGAGTCCATCGAGGAGCGCCCCGTCATCGGCCGGACTCGGCGCGGCCGCGCGCCGGGTTGAGCGCCCGTCCGAGAGGCTGCCTGGCAAGGCGATCTGAAAACGTGGAAATGCTTATAAGTGTGCATGGTTGCGCGTGGGCGGCGCCCTGACCGGCCGAGGCCGGGCCGCAGATGGCTGCTTGGGACCCCACACGACGGCCCGGGTTTCCGGACAGCTTCCGAGAGGGGACCGAGCCGGGCGACGTCATCGGACCCTGTGTTGAAGGGAGCCCTGTCCGACCGGGCTCCGAGTCATACGGAACCACGCTCAAGCCACTTACATTTTAGGCCACCATTAAGCCCAAGATGAAAGTGGTTCAAACGTGGTTCCGTATCAGGGGGCGCCGGGCGGTCGTCGGGCGCGGCCGAGCGCCTGCTCGACGGCCTGCTTGAGGGCCGGCTCGTCCACGCTGGCGGCCAGCGTCTCCAGGTAGAGGGCGGCCTCGGGGCCGCCGATCTGGCCCAGCGCGTAGAGCACGGGCAGCCGGTCGATGGGGGAGACGCGGCTGCCGCAGTCGATCAGCGCCGGGACGTCCGTGCGGGCGCCGACGTCCCCGAGCGCGCTGGCGGCCAGGTTGACGATGTCTCGCTCGTCGTGGGTCAGCAGCGCCTTGAGGTGGGGGGCGGCGGCGCGCAGCTTGCGGGCGCGGGCCTCCATGATCGCGGGCTTGAGCAGGGCCAGATCCTCGCGCGCGGCCAGGAAGCCGACGAGGCCCTCGTCGTCGCTGTACTTCGCGCGGATCTGGCGCGAGAGATCCCCGGCCACCTCGGCGCAGATCTGCTCGACGAAGGCCGCCAGCGCCTCGTCCGGGTCCTTCCCCTCCGGCAGCGCCTCGCCGACGAAGGCCTCGGTCGAGAAGGGCTCCAGCGCCCGACCTCCCGAGTCCTGGCCGCTGAACTTGATGAGGAGGTAGACGGCGCCGAGCCGCTTGCCGCTGTCGTCCTGCGCCAGCTGGTGGCCGGCGCGGAAGCTGCCCTTGATCTGCCCGGAGGCCCCTGGCCCCTCGACCGGGGCGACGAACTCAGGCTCGGCCAGCAGCCCGCCAGAGACCCAGGACTCGACCTGAGCCAGCGTCGGACCCTTCTCCAAGGGCGCGGCGGCCTCGATCTTGACCTTGAGCAGCTTCAGCGGCAGCGGGCTGGCGGCCTCGGCCGGCTTGTCGGAGCCGGGCGCCTCCTCCGAGCCCTCGGCGCCGCCGGTGGACATGACCTCCGGCTTGCACGCCGACCCGAACCCGAGCAGCGCGACGAGCCCGGCGGCGATCAGGGCGCTGAGGCGGCGCCCCGAGGCCGGGCGACCCCACCGGCCTCCTCGCCGACTTGAGGCACCGCAGGCGCGCGATGGGCGCTTGACCCTCAAGGCGTCCCCTCCACCGCCGCGATCCCGGCGCTGGCGATCAAGGCCGCGGCGTCCTGGCCCAGCGGCCGCTGGGGGCTCCAGACCATCCTGAGGTTGCCGCCGAGGCCCTTGACGAGCTCGTCGGCGAGCTTGCGCTCCAGCCACCCGTCCATCCGACCGACGACCTTGGTCAGCGCGTCCTGCTGACGCCTCTGGCGGCCCACCCAGTCGAGCCCTTGCCGCAAGCGCGCGCGCACCGCGGTCTCGTTCAAGGCCCGATCCAGCGCCTCCAGAAGCCCGTCGAGGTCCTCAGGGTCGAGCAGCAGCGCCACGGGCCGGGTCAGCTGGGCGCTCTCGAGCAGCCGATCGGGGGCGGCGAAGGCCATCGCCATCCCCTCGTGCAGCAGCCGCAAGGTCGTCAGCACCGCCGCCCGGCTGCCCAGATCCGCCTCCATGAAGACGACCTCGCCGGCCTTGAGCCCCCAGCTCAAGGGCAGCGGCGCCATGGCGGTCAGCATCTCCGAGTGGGCCAGCGCCGCCGCCCCCAGACCCCCCTCGTCCTGAGCCCAGTAGAGGATCATCGCGCGGGCGTCGTCGGGGATCTCGAACATGCCCCGCGCCAGCGCGCTCAGGCCCGTGACCTGGAGCCGCTTGCCCTCCTCGACGGCGTCCTTGTAGCTCGACACCCGCGCGGCCTTGCCGGCCTCCTGGGTCGGATCCAGCAGCAGGATCTGCGCCTCGGCCACCGACGCCCCCGAGGCCACCTCCAGCGCCCCCAGCGTCCGCAGCTTGTCGATCACCACCCAGCTCGCCTTGCTGCGCTCGAGCGCCTGGGTCAGCAGGCCAGCCTCCAGCCCCGGCTCCAGGTGCACCGTCACGCCCCCGAGCATCCACACCGACAGCGCCACGACCAGAGCCTCGGCGTTCGTCGTGCACGCCATCAGCACACGCTGACCCGGCCCCAGCCCCTGCCGCTTGAGGCTCAACGCCAGGCGCACCGCCGTGGCCTGGACCCGATCCGACGACCACTCCACGGCCTCAAGGCGCCCGTCCGTCCGCACCTGCGCCTTGATCAGCGCCACCTGATCGCCGCGCTTGCGCAGCAGCTCCCAGAACATCTTGCCCAGACTCACTTCCTTGCGCCCTCCTCTGGCAGCCTGTCGCCCAGGGCGATCGGCCTCCTCATCAAGCATCGTTGTTCTATCATGATGCGAATCGGCGACCTGTTCCACCTCGGACGGCAAGAAAAACCAAACCCCGATCTGGTTCCAGACCGGGGTTCGGGTGAAGCGCGATGGTGTCGAAAGCGCCATCATCTCGTGACACGCACTGGACCAAGATAAAGCCTCTCCTCGACAGATCAAGCTCATCCGTTCAATTGTTCACTTCATGGAGTGTTTGCCGCTTGAGGCCCTCCGAGGATGGCCGCGGGTCGGACTCGGGGGTAGAATTTGCGGCGACGGGCGTCCCGGCCTTTAATGAGGGGGCGCGGCGCTGTGCCGCATGCGGTGGCGGGTCAAGGATGGACACACAGGGCCACATCGAGCTGGGGAAGATTGCCCTTGAGCTGGGGGTGATCACGGTCGACGCGCTGTGCCGCGCGGCGATGGCGCTCTCAGCCGGCGTCGAGGTCGAGCCGGAGGACTTCTGGGTCGGCGGGCACTTCGTCAGCCAGGAGCAGCTCTCGGTGCTGCTGGCCTACTGGGAGGTCAACCAGCGCCTGGCGTCGAGCGAATCCGGCGGGTCGGGCGGCGGCCCTGACAACGGCGCCCGGGAGCAGGAGCCCTGGCAGAAGACCCGGACGACCGAGGAGTTCCTCGAGCACGTCAACGCGCACGGCGTCCCGCGCCCCTTGCCCATCGCCGACATCAGCCTGACCGACGTCCTGCGCACGCTCCAGCCCTCCAACGACGCGGGCCACGGCGGGGAGCAGCCCATCGCCAAGGTCCCTTCGGTCGAAGAGGAGAGCCGCGCCGAGACCCTCGACGCGCGACCCCTCCAGAAGCCCGCCGAAGGGGCCACCTCGGCAGGCTCGATGGTCCGGCCAGGGCGCGGGCGAGTGACCCGCGATCGCTACGTGCTGGGTCGGGAGCTTGGGCGCGGGGGCGGCGGTCAGGTGGTGCGGGCCTTTGATCGGGATCTGGGCCGGACGGTGGCCATGAAGATCCTCAGCCGCCCGGTCGAGAGCGGGCCGCTGAGCAACCAGACGATCCAGCGCTTCATCGCCGAGGCCCAGACGACGGGGCAGCTTGAGCACCCGAACATCATCCCGGTCTACGACATGGGGGTGCTGGCCGACGGCAGGCTCTACTACACGATGAAGGAGGTGCGGCGGCACTCGCTGCGCGAGGTCCTGCAGGGCTTGCGCGCCGGCGACGAGCTGATCCAGGAGGAGTACACGCTCACGCGGCTGCTCAACATCTTCCGCCAGGTCTGCCAGGCGCTGCACTTCGCCCACGTCCGGGGGGTCGTCCACCGGGACCTCAAGCCCGACAACATCATGCTCGGGGACTTCGGCGAGGTGCTGGTGACCGACTGGGGGCTGGCCAACGTGCAGGGCCGGGAGGTGGTCACGGACCTCTTCCTGCAGGGCGGCGAGGAGCACAAGCCCGGCCACACGCTCGGAACGCCAGCCTACATGCCGCCCGAGCAGGCCCGCGGCGAGCTGGACAAGGTCGACGACCTCAGCGACGTCTACGCGCTCGGCGCGATCCTCTACGAGATCCTGACGCTGGAGCCGCCCTTTCACGGCGAGACGCCCTTCGAAGTCATGGTCAAGGTCGTCAACGACCCCATCGTGCCGCCGCGCCGGCGAGCGCCGGCGCGCCAGATCCCCGAGGACCTCGAGGGCATCTGCATGCGGGCGCTGGAGGGGGATCGCAAGAAGCGCACGCAGGCGGCCCGCTCCCTCTACACCGACGTCGAGGTCTATCTGGACGGCTTGCGGCCGCGAGAGGCCGGGCGGCGCTGTACGCTGGCGTCGCGCCACGCCGAGTCCTACTTCCGAGCGCTGGGCGAGATCCAGACGCTGGAGCGGCGGGCCAAGGACGCCGCCGACGCGGTCGAGGACTGGGAGCCGGTCTCGCGCAAGCGCCTCGTCTGGAAGCTCCAGGATGAGGTTCAGGCCGCCCGGCATCGCATGGCGCGGGCCTTCGGGGAGGCGGTCACGGCCTACACCCAGGCGCTGACCTACGATCCGGACCTGACGGCGGCGCGGCAGGGGATGGCGCAGCTCTACTGGTCGCGCTTCAAGTTCGCCGAGCGCAAGAACGACATCCTCGACGTGATCTACTTCGACGCGCTGATCCGGCAGTTCGACGACGGCACCTACCTGCCGCTGCTTCAGGGCCACGGCGAGCTGACGCTGGCGACCTTCCCCGAGGGCGCCGAGGTCTTCATGCAGCCGCTGGAGCGTCACGAGCGCCGACAGGTCGCCGGCGAGGCGCGCTACCTGGGCCGGACCCCGATCCACGGCCTCCAGCTGCCGATGGGCACCTACCAGGTGACCTTGCGCCTGGAGGGGGTTCGCAAGGTGGAGATGCCGGTGCTGGTCGAGCGCTGCGCCGAGGTGGAGCTCGTCGTCGACCTGCTGACGGACGATCAGATCGGCGAGGGCTTCGTCTACGTGCCGGCCGGCGAGTTCATCATGGGCGGGGACGAGGAGGCCTTCGACGCGCTGGAGCGCTCCGAGCCCTTCATCGAGGCGATGCTCATCGCGCGCTTCCCGGTCACCTTCCGCGAGTACCTCGAGTGCGTCAATGACATCTGGCGCAAGGACCCCGCCACGGCCCGGCAGCTCCTGCCCTCATCTCGGGGCAGCGACGGCCTGCTGGCGCGCTTCGATCCGGATCTCCAGATGTTCGTCCCCGACGAGATCGTCATCGAGGGCAAGGCGCGCGAGCGCTACCCCGCCGGCCGGGGCATCGAGTGGGATCTGCCTGTCTTCGGGGTCTCCTTCGACGACGCGCTGGCCTATACGCGCTGGCGCAGCGCGCGCGACAAGGTGACCTACCGCCTGCCGACCGAGGCCGAGTGGGAGAAGGCCGCCCGCGGCACCGACGGCCGCACCTACCCCTGGGGCAACCACTTCGACCCCACCTTCTGCAAGATGCTCTTCTCTCGCCCTGAGCACGCCCAGCCCGAGCCTGTCGGGGTCTTCCGCTGCGACGAGGGGCCTTATGGGGTCCGGGACATGGCCGGGGGGGTGCGCGAGTGGGTCGCGGACCTGCCCGACCCGGACTGCCCGACCCACCCGGACACGCAGACCTGCATCGTGCGCGGCGGCGCCTGGAACCAGGACGCCAAGGGGTGCCGGCTGGCCAGCCGCATCCGCGTGCTGCGCATGGCCCGCAACACCGGGATCGGCTTCCGCCTGGCGCGCGACGCCTTCCAGCGCTAGCCGACACCCGACAACCTGAACCGACCGACGGGAGAATGGTCGGACACAGCCTCGGCCCGACGCACCGGGTCTTCGCTCAAAAAAGCGAGCCCGCGCGCCACTTTAGCCCTTGTCCTTGTCCCAGCTCGATCCCCAGCCGCCCGCTCCCGCGCCGACCTCGGCCACCTCGGCGGCCTCCGAGGGCTCCTTCGCCACCTCGCTGAAGCGCCGGTCCCAGTCGTCCATGTCGTCCTCCCACATCTGGGCTTCCTTGGCGGGCGCCTCCTTGAGGGTCGGCGGCGAGCCGCCCGCGACCCCGCCGGTGCTCAAGGGCTGCGATCCCCAGCCCTGGGCCTTCCAGCTCGGCGTCTCGGGGATGGTCTGCGGCGAGGCCGTCGGCGGCGGCCCCCAGGAGGAGGGCGTCGGGGCGTTGAAGCTCTGGGCGGGGGCCTGGGCGAAGCTCTGGGCCTGCTGGGTCTGCTGCGCCTGGGCGAAGTGCTGGCCGGCGGCTCCCTGCTGCGTGTTGCCTTCGAGGTAGGCGCGGGTCTGGTTGTCGTTGAGCAGCGCCAGCGCCACGATCCCCAGCGTCATCGACATCATGTCGCAGTTCAGGACGTTGACGATCAGCATCACCGCCGCCGCCGTCGGGACCCCCGGCGCCGGGCCTGTCCCGTTGTAGCCCAGGAGCTGGGAGCCCTTCACGATCGCGTAGATGCCCGCGATGATCCCGTAGATCCACGGGATCCAGAGGAAGAAGGTCCCCAGCGCGATCCCCACCGACACCAGCGTCGTCATGATCCCGCCGGCCAGCAGGAGCGCCCCTGCGGCGTTGACATTGCCAGGCTTTTCCAAAGCACCCCCCACGCGTTGCGGCTCGACCACGACGGCTTCCCCAACCTGCGAACCGGCTGTCCGGCGCGTTTATGCCGCTGACCACGCCCCATTGTAGCACGCCAGCGCTCGGAGCGCCCACACCCGCCGACGCCCTCGATCGGGCTATTTTTTTGACCGCGACCCGAGGCTCCGTAGTGTCATGAAGGGTGGTGGCCCAGGGCACACTATCCTACATTCAACTCCCCCCGCAGGAGAGCCGCCAGGATGGCTGAGGCTCCGAGAGGGGCGGCGGAGCATGGAGGGCTCATGAAGAACTTGAAGCTTGAGTGGATCGTCGGCGCGGCGCTTGTCCTGTCCGCCTGCAGCGGCTTCGAAGCGCGCCGCCCCCCCTTCACCCTCTACGAGAGCGCCCAGCTCAACGGCGCGGCCTCGACCAGCCCGCCGCCTAAAATCCGCTTTGACCCCACCGGGCGACGGGCGGCCCACCTCGTCCAGGAGCCCGGCGCCGTCGGCGTCTCCCAGAGCGCCTCGAGCTCTCGCTCCAGCGCGGGCTTGAGGCCGTCGAGTTCGGCGGGCTCCCAGATCGTCGACTGGCGCCCCGAGGCGCCCCTCGACGACCCCGCTGAGCACAAGAGCGGGTCGAGGAACCCCCCGAAGTCCTTCGCCGCCCAGGACGCCCCCCCCGATGAGCAGACCTTCGAGGTCGAGCTGCCCGCGGCGCCCGAGGACGACGCCTTCGACCCCCCCTCGCTCAGCGACGACAAGGGGCCGCTCCACGCCGCCGAGTTCATCCGCGCGATCTACAAGGTCAACGGCGTCGATCTGGAGGCCGGCAAGGGCGAGCAGGTCATCGCCACCCTCCACGACAACTTCAAGCGCCGAGGGCGGATCTACCACGCCACGCGCCCGGCGGTCGGGGACGTGATCTTCTTCCACAACACCTTTGACCGCAACAACGACGGCCGCAACAACGACTGGTACACCCACGTCGGCCTCGTGGAAGGCGTCGACGAGGACGGCACCATCCACGTCCTGTCCTACCTCAACGGCAAGGTCGACAGCTTCGTCGTCAACCTCGAGAACCCGCGCCTGGCCCGCAACAAGACCGGCAAGAAGCTCTGGAACGCCACCCTGCGCACCGCTCGCCCGGACGATCCGCCCTTCACCCAGCAGCTCGCCGGCGAGCTCTTCGCTGGCTTCGGCAGCCTCCTGGGCGACCGCACCGAGCTGATGGTCATCGACAACTGGAGCCCCTCCATGGACCTCGGCTCGCTCTAGATCCTCCCCCTGCCCCCCCTTTGTTTCACGTGAAACGCCGCGATCACGGCCTCCGCGCCCTCTCAAGGCGCCGCGCAGGGCCGCTCACTCCCCATGCAGCGCGATCCCCTCGATGGGATCGACGAAGAGGAACTCCAGCTCCCCCAGCTCGCCGCTCAGGATCACCTCTCGACCCTGGCGAGGCCGCAGCCTCACCGTCGTCTCGGCCCACTTGCTGTTGTAGCAGTGGCTCAAGGCCCCGTCCGGGTGCCGGTAGCGCAGCCCCACGAAGCTCTCCACCGGCGCGCGCTGCACGACCGAGGCCCGCCCCGCCGGGCTGCTCAACTCCAGCCTCCACTCAGGAAAGCTGACCTCCGCCCTGGCCCTGAGCAACGAGCCCGGGCTGTTGAAGGCCATATCCTCGCCGTAGACCCGGATCACCCCCGCGCTGATGAAGGGCGTCTGGCCGCCGCCGATCCTCAGCCGCGCGCTGAAGCCCTCGAAGATCGCGTCGGGGCGCCCCGCGAAGAGGTTGCAGTTGCCGTAGGCGTAGGTGCGGGCGTGTTCCGTGCCCCAGTTGTGGTTGCGCCAGCCGACCCACCCCTCGATCTCGATCCGCTCGCCCTCGAAGATCAGCGCCCCCTCCCAGCGCGTCCGAGGCGCCGGCGTGAGCAGCTTCTTTCTGGGCAAGGGCAGCGTGTAGAGCCGCGCCGACGGGAAGTGCACGATGGGCGCTCCGGTGGGCGCCTCTTCGACCGTGATGTCGATCTCCCACGCCGCCTGCCGCCCCCCCTGCGCGATCCGGGTCTGCGTCCTCGTCGGGCTCAAGAAGACCCCAGGCCCCTCCATCCGGGCCTCGTCCTGAGCCAGCGACATCGCGCTCATCGGGATCTCTTGCTTGATGACGCGGGCCGCGGGCCACCGGCCTCGCTCGAAGAGGGCGCACCAGATCTCCGCCACCGCCGGCTGGCGCGGGTCCAGCGGCGCCAGGATGTTGTGCTTGATCCAGATCGCCCGCTGGCCGTCGGGGCTGTTCGCCTTGATGTAGTTCGACTCGTAGAGCCCCAGCCGCCCTGGCCTCCACTGGTACACGTCGAAGAAGTGCGCCGGCATCCTCGCCGGCCGATAAAGCTGCCTCACCCTCAGGCCCTCCCCTGGCGCGGTCAGCGCCTCCTGCGCGCCGCCCCGACGCCCTCACGCGCTCGATGACCCTCCAAGGAGCTTGACGGTGGTTGTTTTGAGCCAGCCCGTCAACCCCCCCCTCCGACTCGCCGCCCTCGCGACCCGCCCCCACCGGACCTGCGCCCCGACACCGGCCCTTGCCCCCCGCCCCCGCCCCCGCAGCGGGTCGCCGTGGGCGGGCCGCGATCACCTGCGATGGGGCGCTGGCCGCCTGGGGCGGGTCGCGAGGGCTCGCGATCAAGGGCGAGAGGCGCGGATCGGCGCGCTGCCTGTGGCGCGGATGTCTCAATCAGGGGCGAAGCAGGCGACGATCTGCGCCATCTTGTCACCCTCCGGGTCGGCGAGCGCGTCAGGGCGGGGTGGCACGCTTTGTGGAGTTGATGAAGGTGCGTGCGGCCGCCTTTGTGCTATGATGGGCGAGGGCGGGACGCGTAGACGTGGATGGGCCAGCGGGGGATCTCCATGGCCGAAAGGCGCTCTCGATGGGCGATCATGGCGTTGGCGCTGCTTCCGGGGTGTCTCGGACAGCAGGCGGACGACCTCGACCTGGACGATCGATCACAGGCGATCGTCAACGGCACGCGCGAGCCGCAGGCCGTGCCCCTGAGCGACGGCGAGAAGCTGGCCATCGGCTGGCTGCACTCGGGGGGCTTCCCCGACGCGAACTTCTGCACCGGGACCCTGATCGCGCCGACGATCGTCATCACGGCCAGCCACTGTACGCAGGGGACCTCGGCGTCCCAGGTCGGCTTCGGCGTCGGCCTCTTCCCCTCCCAGGCCCAGGCCAGCTTCCGGGTCGCCCAGATCCACAACCACCCCTCGCGCGACGCCGCCATCCTCGTGCTTTCCGAGGACGCCACCCGCCGGGTGTCCGGGCTCGTGCCGATCCGGGCCAACCGCGAGGTCCTCGGCGGCTCCTGGGAGGGCCGCACCGTCGAGGCCTCCGGCTTCGGCGAGACCCGCGACGCCAGCCGCGACGGCCGCTGGTTCGCCACCCTGCTTCTGGAGAGCGTCGAGAGCGAGAGCGTCGTGGTCAACGGCCAGGGGATCCGGGGGATCTGCTTCGGGGACTCTGGAGGGCCGCTGCTCTCTCGCGACGGCCAGGGCCGCCCGATCGTGCTGGCCGTCGAGTCCTCCGGCGACGACTCCTGCGTCGGCCGCGATTACATGACTCGCCTGGACGCCATCACGAACTGGATGGACCCCATCACGGGGCCCATCGACCCGCCCGAGGAGCCCGAGGAGCTGCCGGAAGATCCCCCCGTTGATCCCCCGGTCGACGATCCGCCCCAGGGCGACGCCTGTCAGGGGATCGGCTTCGAGGGCCGCTGCCAGGGCGATCTGGCCCAGTGGTGTCAGGACGGCCAGCTCGCCCAGCGCGACTGCGCCGCCCTCGGCACCGAGTGCGCCTACATCAACGCGCAGGTCGGCTTCATCTGCGACTGCGGCGACGTCGACGCCGTCGGCCGCTGCAACGGCGACGTGGCCGAGTACTGCGACAACGGCCGGCTGGCCCGCGTCGACTGCCGCCAGCGCTTGCAGGGCTGCGGCTTCGTCAGCGCGCAGACGGGCTACTTCTGCACCGACACCCCCTCCTGCGGCGACGTCGACGAGCGCGGCTTCTGCGCCGGCGAGGCCGTCGTGACGTGCTCGGGGGGCAGCTTCCAGCGCCTGGATTGCGGCGCGCAGGGCTCGATCTGCGTCGTCGAGGGCGGCCTGGCCGTCTGCCGCGCGACCTCCCCCGACGTCCGCACGCCCGGCGACGATGGCGCCGCCCCGGACCCCGACGGCGTCTGGGCCGATCCCGGCGGCCAGGGCTGGGCGGACGAGGCCGCGCAGACCCCAGACGCTTCGGCCGCGGCGGTCTGCCAGGCCTCGCCGGCGAAGGCCCCGCGCGCTCCCTCCCTCCTGATCATGGTTGCCGTACTGATCCTCTTGTTCGCCCGTCGATCCCGGCTCCTTCCAGGTCAAGACGTCCAGACTTGATCCCAGTCTCGTCTGGGATGATGAAGACCGTCTGGACGGTGCAGAAACCTGAAGGCGACGCCATGGGATCTCAGGAGGTGCGCGGGCAGCTGCGACAGCGGTACGGCCTCGATCCGGCGGGATGGGCAGGGGGTGTGGAGCAGGCCGTGAACAGGGACGGAGATCATGTCGATGGGCACGGAACCCGCTCGCCCCAGGCTCGCGCCTGGGGCTACAGAGCAGGCACGCCCCTGCGGGGCTCACGACGGGGCGTCAACCTCCAGGGATGATGTCACCCCACACAAGCGGCCCTCCATGTTGAGGTCCTGGAGTCGAGCGACACGATGCCAATGGCAGGCCCAGAGCCGTCGACAGCCCCGAAGGGGCGTCCCTGCTCTGTAGCCGCAGGCGCGAGCCTGGGGCGGCCTTGATCCTCAGTCCTCGAAGAACTCGAGGCTGACCTCTTCGCCGTGGCGCTCGATGAGGAAGGCCTTGAAGCGCTTGCGGATCTGGGCCTCGACCTGCCGGATGCGCTCCTTGGAGACGCCGTAGCGGTCGCCGAGGATGACGAGGGAGGCGGGGTCCTCGGCGATCATGCGCTCGAACCAGATGGCGCGCTCGCGATCGTCGGTGAGGTTGTCGCCGAAGGCGGCGATGGTCTCGCCGAGCTGGAAGCTGCGCTGTCCTTGAGAGGCGACCTCCTCGGGGGTGTCGACATCGGAGGGGATGAGCTCGCCGTAGGTGGTCTTCTCGTAGCCGGGCGCGCGGGCGTCGATGGAGAGGGGGGGGGCGTCGAGGTACTCGCTGACGCGGACGACCTCGGCCTCGTCGACGCCGAGCATGTCGGCGATGAGGTTGGGGGTGGCCTGGAAGCCCTGCTGTCGGAGCTGCTCGCGGGCTTTCTTGAGGTTGAAGAAGAGCTTGCGGCCGGCGCGCGTCGAGCCGATCTTGACGGGCTGGAAGTGGTTCATGAGGTAGTTGAGGATCATGGCGCGGATCCAGTACTGGGCGTAGGAGGTGAACTTGACGCCGCGGTAGGGATCGTAGCGCTTGACGGCCTCGGCCAGTCCGACATTGCCTTCCTGGATCAGGTCCAGGAGGTTGGCCCAGCGGCGCTGGTACTCGCGCGAGATCTTGACGACGAGCCGCAGGTTGGTCAGCACGAGCTTCTGGGCGGCCCGGATGTCGTCTTTTTCTTTGTAGCGGATGGCGAGGGCCTGCTGCTCGTCGGCGGGCAGGGGCTCGACGTAGCGCAATCGGGCGAGGTACTGGGTCAGGGGGTCGGTGCTGATCAGGTCGTCGCCGCCGGGCATGGGCCTGATGCGCAGGTCGATGGGGGCGTCTTCCTGGTCGAGGTCGCCCAGGTCCAGGTCGTCGTCATCCGGGACGATCTCGGCGATCATGCCCTCATCCTCGTCGTGGCGCTTGTCGTCGGACTTGGTGGAAACCATCAGGCTCCTCTCGTGGTGGGCCAGCGCCGAGGTGGTGTGCAAGGATGTGCCGCGTGGCGCCGCTTCACCATGAAATGCTTGGGTGGGCCGGTCGCTTCCCCGGCACAGGCCCTCTTTGCTCAGATGCGCGAGGCCGGGGTTGGAAGCGCGCGGTGAGGGAACTTCTTCATGGCGGGCCAGGGGTCAAGCGAAGATCGACTCAGCGGGAGGCTTGCCACAGACGCTGGACGCGCTGGACGAGCAGGGCCTCCTCGCGTTTTTCGGCCTCGTCGAGGGCGTCGTCGGAGAAGTCCTGCCACTGGGCCTCGGCGTCGGGGTCAAGGCGCTGGTGCTTGATCAGGACGTTGATGCCGACGCCCATGGGGGCCAGCACGACCATGAAGCGCACGCGCTTGCGCAGGCCCTCGGCCTGGGGCATCCACTCGGTGGTCAGGACGAGGTCCTCGCGGCGCTTGAAGTCGACGGGCCAGGACTCCTCGGCCTCGACGACCTGGAGGATGGCGGCCCAGATGAGGTCGGCCTCGGCCTGTCTGGGGTCGGGCAGGGCCTCGGAGCGGGCGCGCAGCTCCTCGGGGGTGAAGCAGGCCGGCGAGGCGATCGCGAGCGCGAGCAGCAGCGCCGCGACCGCGCCGGATCGGAGGGCCCGGCGAGCGGGCGGGGTGTGGTCGGGAGGTGCGGCGTGCACGGGTCGGGCTCCTGGGGCGTGGGCGCCTTGCGGGCGCGCTCAGGAAGCAAGCGGCGCTCTGTCGGTGTTGTCCCGACGTCAGGTGAAGCCCGCGAGGCGGGCAGTGTTATCAGATGGCCCGCGGACACGCCAGCGCCCGAGGGGCTCTTGTGCCGGGCACTTGAAACGGGCAGACTCAGCGGCCATTGTGGATGGCGTCCCGCGCGAAGCCAGGCGCGGGGTCGCCGCGTGCGGCGCCTTGAGGTGACGGATGAGGAACTGCTTGATGACCCTTCGATCTTCCCTGCTGCGTGTCTGCGTCATCATCGTGTCGGCGGGGCTGCTGACGGGCGCCTCGTGCAATGATCTCGGCGAGCAGGGCACGGGCTTGACCCAGGATGGCGAGATCCTGACTTCAACGCGCTCGGTCGAGGCGCGCAACCACTTCACCGAGGGCAACAAGCTGCTGGAGGCGGGCAAGTGGGAGGGCGCGATCGATCGCTACAGCGAGGCGATCGAGAACGACCCGCGCTTCGGGGAGGCGTACGAGAACCGCGCGCTCGCCTACATGCGCCATCGCAAGTTCGAGAAGGCGCTGGCCGACTTCGCCGAGGCGCTGGAGTTGGGGCCGGAGAGCGCGCGGCTCTACTTCAACCTGGGCAACTTCTACTCGATGCACGCGATGTTCGAGCCCTCGGCCAAGGCCTACAGGCGCTCGCTGGAGTTGGAGCCGGGGCAGGCCAGCGCGCTGAACAACCTGGGCAACAGCCTCAGCTCGCTGGAGCGCTTCGGGGAGGCGGAGGCGGCCTTCGAGGAGGCGACGCGGCTCTTCAAGGACAAGCCGGAGGCCTACAACAACCTCGGGGTGCTCAACGAGCGCCAGGGGAAGATGGCCGAGGCCGAGCGCTTCTACCAGAAGGCCATCGAGATCGACCCGAAGCACCCGGACGCCTACTTCAACATGGGGGCGATGAACCGGCGGGCCAAGAACGCTCGCGAGGCGCTGCGCTACTTCAAGCTCTACCTGGAGAAGGACCCGCAGGCCGACGACAAGGGCAAGGTCGAGAACTGGATCCTGCGCCTGCAGGGTGAGCTGGGCCAGTTCTAAGGCCGCTTTGTCCCGCAGCCCGCTTGTGGTAATGGTGGCCCCGGCGCGGCGTATCGGGCAGCGCCGGCACACGCAGCCTCAGGGCAGCGGGCGTCGCCTCGGGGCGACTGGCGCGGGGAGAGGTCATGTCCCATTTCGTGGCCCTGGCCGGCAACATCGGCGCGGGCAAGACGACGGCGTGCAATGTCATCGCCGAGGAGCTCGGCTTTCGGAGCTTGCACGAGCCTGTCGTCGACAACCGCTTCCTCAAGAACTACTACGGCGACATGCGGCGGTGGTCCTTCACGCTGCAGATGGAGTTCTTGCTGCGGCGGATCGAGCACCACGTCCAGGCGCACGAGGGGGCCGTGAGCTGCATCCAGGACCGGACCTTGCTGGAGGACCCGGAGGTCTTCGCCAAGTACCTGCACGGCCTGGGTAATATGAGCGACGCGGAGCTGGACCTCTACTTCGATTACTGCCGCCAGATGATCCCGAAGATCAAGCAGCCGGATCGGATCATTTGCCTGGTCTGCCCGGACGTCAACGTGTTGCTGCGGCGGATCGCGGATCGGGGGCGGGTCGAGGAGCGGGGGATCACGGCCAGCTTCCTGCGGGGGCTGGCGCACTACTACGCGACCTTCCCGGACATCTGCGAGAAGAAGTACGAGATCCCGACCCTGACGATCGACGTCTCGGTGTTGGACATCCGCAAGCCGGAGGATCGCGCGCGCTTCGTGGAGCAGGTGAGGGCGTTCGTCTTCTCGGGCGCCGAGGGTCGTGACGGGAGGCTGTTTTGAGCGGCCAGGCGCCTGAGCGCGGCGGCCCGGAGGTGGGCTGGAGCGGAGACGTCGTGGTGGTCGGCGCGGGGCCTGCGGGCGCGCACGCGGCCGCCTGCATGGCCAGGGCGGGGGTGCGGGTGGCGCTGGTCGAGCGCCGGGAGAGGGGTGAGGCCGGGGCGCAGTGGGTCAACGGCGTGGCGGCCTGGATGTTTGACGAGGCCGGCGCGGGGCGGCCGCAGGCGCCGGAGCTTCTGGGTGCCGGGCACCGCTTTACGATCTTGTCGCCGAGCGGCGGCAGCCGGGTGGAGGTGGAGGCCAACCCGGTCCTGGAGGTCGACATGCGGCTGCTGGGGTTGCGGCTGGTGGATGAGGCCGAGGCGGCCGGCGCGGCGGTGATGTGGGAGGCGAGCCTGCAGGGGGTCGAGCTCAACGCGCAGGGGCGGCCGGAGGCGGCGCTGGTGCGGCAGGGCGGAGGGCGGGTGAGGATGTCGGCGCGGCTCTTCGTCGACGCGACGGGGCTGGCCTCGGTGCTTCGGCGGCAGGTGCCGCTGCTGGGCGCCTCGTGTCCGGATCCTGGGCCGGAGGATCTGTGCGTGGCGGCCCAGGAGGTGCGCCAGGTGAAGGATCCGGCCGCGGCGCGGGCGTGGCTTGAGTCCAAGGGCGGAGCGCCGGGGCAGGTGATGGCCTGGGCGGGCGGCGAGGGCGGCTTCTCGATCTTGAACGTGAGGTTGGGCGAGCACTTCGAGGACGTGTCGATCTTGACGGGCTCGATCGCGCTGCCGCGGTATCGCTCGGGGCGTCGGATTCTGGACGACTTCGTCGAGGCGCACCCGTGGGTGGGGGAGCGGATCTTCGGGGGTGCGGCGGCGATCCCGCTGCGGCGGCCTTATACGAGGTTGATCGCGCCGGGGCTGGCCTTGCTGGGCAACTCGGGCTGTCAGGTCTTCCCGCCGCACGGGAGCGGGATCGGGATCGGGCTGATCGCGGCCCGGATGCTGGCCGACGCGGTGATCGAGGCGATCGGCGCGGGGGAGGACCCGGGGTCGCTGGCGGGGCTGTGGCGCTACCCGACCCGTTTTCACCGCCGCTGGGGCGGTTTGCTGTCGAGCAGCGACCTCTTTCGGCGGTTTTCGCAGCGCCTGACCTCCGAGGAGCTGGAGTTGCTCATGTCCAGCGGTTTGATTACGGCGGGGATGTCGGCCGACACGCTCGATCAGCGCCCCCCGAAGGTGCGGCCGGCCGAGTGGCCGAGGTTGGTGGCGGGGGCGGCGCGGGCGCCGAAGATGCTCTCTCGGCTGCTGCCGGTGCTGTGTCGGATGCCGCTGGCCCACCTGGTGGCGCGGACCTACCCGCGGCTGGATCGCTCGCACGCGGACGTGTCGCTCTTTCGCTACGAGCGCTGGATGCGCTGGGTGGTCGAGGGGCCCTTCGACTCGCAGGGCGGCGAGGTTTGAGGTAGACTGCGCGGGCTCGCGACGCGCTGGGGCCTTGACGGGCTCGGAGGACGATGAACCGCAAAGGGCTGCTAACCATCCTGCTCGTCTTCGGCTTCCTCTTCTCGGTCTTCTTCTTGTTCGTGCTGCTGGTCGTCAGCAGCGCCGACGGGGAGTTCGACCCCATGGAAGAGGGCCTCGGCGTGGTCGAGGTCACCGGGCCGATCATGGACAGCCGGGAGGCGCTGGAGCAGCTTGAGCGCTTCGAGCGCAGCGAGGCGATCAAGGGGATCATCGTCCGGATCGACTCGCCTGGCGGCGCGGTGGGCCCGAGCCAGGAGATCCACCGTGGGGTGGTGCGGGCGCGGGAGAAGAAGAAGGTCGTCATCAGCATGGGGACGATGGCGGCCTCGGGGGGCTATTACATCGCCTGCGCCGGCGACAGGGTCTTCGCCAACCCGGGCACGATCACGGGGTCGATCGGCGTGGTGACGCAGTTGACCGACGTCAGCGAGCTGGCCGAGCTGGCCCACGTCAAGGTCCACACGCTGACCAGCGGCCCCTACAAGGACAGCGGCAACCCCTTCCGGCCCCTTGAGGAGAAGGATCGGGCCTTCTTCGAGCAGATGATCGACAACATGTACGAGCAGTTCATCCGCGACATCGCCAAGGGGCGCGGGATGGATCTGGACGAGGTCCGAAAGCTGGCCGACGGGCGGGTCTACACCGGCGAGCAGGCCAGGGAGAAGGGCCTGGTCGACGAGATGGGCGGGCTGCGCGAGGCGGCCGAGTATCTGGCCGCCGAGGTCGGCATCGAGGGCGCGCCGAAGCTGATCTACCCGCCGAAGAAGGACGAAGACTTCTTGCGGCAGCTCCTGGAGGGCGGCGCCCGCGGCTTGAGCCAGGGGCTCATCGAGGGCGCCCAGGAGGTCTCGGCGCCGCGCGTCGAGTACCGCATGCCCGCCATGCCCTGAGCGCCGCGACCCACCGAGAGGAGCCCCATGAAGTCGGACGCCAAGACCGCCGAGCGCCCCCCGAGAGGCGCCACCGAGGACGCCCCCGTCAGCCGCCGCGCGCGGCCGCGGCTCGGGGGGGCCTTGTCGGCGCTGCTCGCGCTGCTGTGGGCGGCGCCCCTGCTGGCTCAGGGGATCGAGCCGACCGAGGCCGATCCGGCCGAGCCGGCCGAGCCGGCCAAGGCGCAGGGGGATGAGCCCGCCGAGGCGCGGCGCAAGAGGCTGGCGCGCCTGGGGACGGGGCGGATCTCGCTGCCCGAGCCGATCGGCGAGGTCTACGGGCTCGGGCCGCTGGTCGAGCGGGGCCTGGAGGCCAACCCGCAGCTCGTGGCGCGCAAGCACGCCGAGCTCTTCGCGGGGCTGCGCCAGGACGAGGCTGATTGGGCCTATGCGCCGAAGTTCGAGTTGACCAGCGCGCTGACGGCGGTGCCGGCCGAGGCGGACTTCAACGAGGTCGGCACCAACCTGGAGAGCTTCTTCGAGTTGGACATCGGGCCCTTGAGCACGTCCAGCCTCAAGGTGTTGGTGCCGATCTACAGCTTCGGGAAGCTGGCCGCGGCCGTCGATCTGGCCGAGCTGGGGGTGGATCAGGCGGCGCTGGAGACCGAGGAGCAGCGGCTCAAGATCATCACGCAGATCCGGGAGGCCTATTACAGCGTGCAGCTGGGCAAGACGATCCAGGCGACGATGGCCGACGGCCTGGCGATCATGCAGGAGGAGATCGAGCGCCTCAACGAGGCCCGCGAGTTCGGCGACGAGGAGGTCGACGTCGTGGCGCTGCGCAAGCTCCAGATGACCGAGGCCGACATCGCGGCCCGGCTCGTCGACAACGATCGGCTGATCCGGCTGGCCAAGGCCAGCCTGGGGGTGCTGGTCCAGCTCGATCCGGCGGCCTTCGACGTGCCGGCCTTCGATGAGGACGTGGACACCTCGGTGCTCTTGCCGCTGGCGCGCTACCAGTCTCTGGCGCTGGAGCACCGCGTCGACCTCAACCTGCTGTCCAAGGCCGTCCGCGCCCGCGAGCTCCAGGTCGATCTGGCCTTCGCCGACTTCCTGCCCGACGTCTTCTTCGCCCTGGACTTCAGCCTGGGCGTCTCGACCGAGGAGGCGCCCAACCAGAAGGGCTTCGTGGTGGCCGAGGGGGGCAACCTGCCGCTGGAGGTCGAGCCGCTCTCGGACCCCTACAACTTTACGCGCCTGGGCTTCGTCGTGGGCCTGCGGCTCAAGCTCGACCCGGCCAACCAGACCTTCAAATACAAGGAGGCCAAGGCGAAGCTGGCCGAGACCCGGGCGCTCCAGGAGGCCGCCATCGGCGGCGTGGCGCTGGACATCGAGAAGAGCTGGGTGGAGGCCGACGACGAGCGGCGCAAGATCGAGATCCTGGATCGCAAGTTCAAGGCCGCCGACCGCTGGCGCAAGCAGGTCGCGGTGTCCTTTGAGTCCGGCGGCGCCAGCCTCAACGACTTCCTCCTGCCCCTCAAGGCCTACTATGAGGCGCGGCTGTCGCTGCTGGCGGCCCGGTACAGCTTCCGGGTCGCGATGGCGAAGCTGGGCCAGAAGGTCGGCTTGACGGACGTCGAGGCCCTGGCCCTGGACCCCGGGGCGCCTTGAGCGGGCCGCGATTGAATCTTTGGCCCGCCAGTTCGTTTTCAACGGTTGGAGCGCGCCAGCGCCGCGAGACTGAGACAACCCCCAAGCCCGGATGATGATGATGAAAGCCCAACGACGTGTTCTTTCGACCTCGACGCCTCGCCGGCTGGCCCTCTTCGGGTTGACCCTCCTTTTGACCATGGCGGTGGCGGCGCAGGCCTTTGCGGGGGCGCCGACGGAGTTCGTCAAGAAGAAGAGCGACGAGCTCTTCGGGATCGTCAACCAGCCCGTGGGCGACGCGCGCACGAACGCGATGAAGAAGGAGGTCCGCGCGCTGGTGAACTACGAGGAGCTGGCCAGCCGCGCGCTGGGGGTTCACTGGAAGTCGCGGACGGACGTCGAGAAGAAGGAGTTCATCGAGCTCCTTGAGCAGCTCGTCGAGCTCAACTACGCCAACCGGTTCAAGGACAAGAGCGGCGACAAGACCTACGACGTGAAGTACATCGACGAGAAGGTGCGCGAGGGCAGCGGGATGGCGCTGGTCAAGACCTCGATCAAGTACGGCGCGGACAACTTCGAGATCCACTACAAGCTCTTGTCCAAGGCGGAGGCCTACGTGATCTTCGACATCGTCTTCGACGACATCTCTCTGGAGGAGACCTACAGAGACTCCTACGTGCCGATCATCGAGAAGGAGGGCTGGGGGTCGCTGATCAAGCGGATGAAGGACAAGCTGGCCGAGCTCAAGAAGCGCTGATCGCGGGCTGAGCCCAGAGACGAAGAAGCCGACCTTTTTATCAAAGGTCGGCTTCTTCGTCTCTGGGCGGCCGTTGGGCTACTTGCAGAGCGCGGGTTTTTCGTAGGGTTCGATGTCGCGGGTCTTTCGGTTGCGCTTCATCTTCTTCTCGAGGTCCTTGATGGCCAGGAAGAGCTCTTCGTCGCACTTGAGGTTCATGGACTCGATGTAGGCGTCGCGGGCGGCCTGGATGTCGCCGCTGGTCATGGCCTGGTCGCCCTTGTTCTTGAAGTTGCCGGCCAGGATGTTGTCGATCTCCTTGATCTCCTTCTGGGCTTTTTCATAGACGGAGGTGTCGTTGGAGATGGACTTGAGCTTCTCCTTGGCGGCCTCGTACTCGGCATTGCTCTTGCTCTTGAGGCCGGCGTCGTACTTCTCGGTGGCGGCGCGCTCGTTCTCGGCCTTCTTCTTCTCGCGGGTGGCGATCTGGTTGCCGGGGTCGAGGGCCAGGGCCTTGTCGAAGCTCTCGATGGCGTCGCCGTAGCGGCCTTTTTGCATCTTGGCGCGGCCCTCCTCGACGAGGCCGGCGACCTTCCCGTCCTGGCCGAGCTCCTGGGCGACAGGGGGCTTGTCTTCGACCTCCTGGGAGGAGGAGCTCTTGTAGAGGAAGTAGCCGCCGAAGGCCAGGGCCACGACGACGAGGAACATGATGAAGAGTGCGGCGAGGATGCCGACGATGAGGCCGATGTTGAGGCCGGAGCGTCCGCCGGAGGCCTCGGCGGCGACCTGAGCGAAGACCTGGGGGTCGACGCTCTCGTTGTTGGGGATGAAGACGAAGTCGAGGTTGCCGAAGCTGACCCGGTCGCCTTCGCGCAGGATGGTGGGGCCGGAGATGCGCTTGCCGTTGACGCAGGTGCCGTTGGAGGAGCCGAGGTCTTCGAGGCAGTAGACGACGCCCTCGACGTCGATCTTGGCGTGTCGGCGCGAGACGGAGGCGTCGTTGAGGAAGATGGCGTTCTCTTCGGTGCGCCCGATCGTGTTTCGGCGGTCGGACAGGACGAAGACCTCACCGGCGAACTTGTCGACGATGCGGACGAGCTTGTAGGCGTTCTCGTCCTGGCTGACGATGTGGGTGGAGACGACGTCCTGCTGGTTGCCGCCGGCCTCCTTGTTGAATTCGAGGTAGAGGTAGTAGTCGCCGACGCGGATCTGGGCGGCGGAGCCGAGGTCCCGCTCGCCCTGGATGCGCTGGCCGTCGACGATGATGCCGTTGGAGGAGCCGAGGTCTTCGACGTAGCACTTGCCGGCGCGGACGAAGAGTCGCGCGTGCTGTCGGGAGACGTTGCTGCTGGGCAGGATGATGTCGTTGCCGTCGACGCGTCCGATGGAGAACGTGCCTTCGTGGAAGGAGAACTCGTCGGCGATGACCCCGTTCTTGTCCTCGATGATGAGCGTGTACATGGGCTCGCCCTGATCTCCGTGGCGTCCTGGGCGTGCTGGCGGCGTGCGCCGCTGGCTCAGGTGTTGAAGATCCGCGTGTCGGCGTTGATTCCGGCGCTGCGAAGCGCCTCATAGAACATCGGGACATAGCCGGTGGCCACGAACTGACCCGCGGTCCCTTCAGGGCGGAAGTAGAAGACGTCGTGGGTGCGGAAGGCGTCCAGGTCGATGCCCTGGATCTCGGAGATCTGCTGGACCCTGGGCGAGCCGTCGGCGAGGTGGTGGACGACGACGACGACGTGGGCGGCGCGGGCGATCTGCTCGCGCAGGCCGCGCGGTGAGAGGTCGGGGGCGCCGAGCTGGCAGAGGGTCTGGAGCCTGGCCAGGACGTCCTGGGTGCTGACGCCGGGGCAGGAGGCCATGGAGCCGAAGGTGCCGGCGGCGGCGGAGGAGACCCATTCGTAGGTCTCTGCGCCGCTGAGGCTGTCGACGACGAGGCGCTCGGGGAGCATGCGCATGGCGGTGCGCAGGAGGTAGCGCATGTCAAAGCGGGTGCGGTGGCCCTGTCCCTCTTCGAGGTAGACGGCGCTCTTCTGGGAGAGCTTGAGGTTGGTGACGTTCTCGACGACGGCGATGCGGGTGCCGTCGGGGATGAGGTCCCCGAGCGCGTTGAGGAGCTGGGTGCGGCCGTTGGCCATCGGTCCGCTGACGATGATGCTGCGGCCGGCCTCGACGGCGCAGCGGAGCATCTCGGCCATCTGGGTCGAGAGGACCCCGGCGTGGACGAGGTCGTCGAGGGAGCGGGCGGCGCTGCGGGCCTTTCGGACGGTCAGCACGGGGCCGCGCGGGGCCAGGGGCGGCATCAGGATGTGGACGCGGGTGCCGTCGGAGAAGCGGACCTCGTCGGCGGGCTCGTTGGACTCCTCGGCGCGGGCCGACAGGAGGCGCTGGGCGGCCATGTAGAGGAACTCGGGGTGGCTGTAGGCGCGCAGGGCGGTGGCCACTCGCCCGCTCTGGCGGTAGAGGATCTGGTTGTAGCTGTTGACGTAGATCTCCTCGACGGTGGGGTCGTCCAGGAGGTTCTCCAGGGGGCCGAGGCCGGTGGCCTCGCTGATGAGGTGTTCGGCCAGAGAGGGGTCGGCGCCGAGGCTGGCGGCGATGTCGTGGATGGGCTGCTCCAGCGGGAGGCGATCCTCGGGCCTGGGGGGGTAGTAGAGCGGCAGCCCCTGGGGGTCGATGGTGTTGAAGAAGGCCTCGGCGGCCTGGGCCTGGAGGTTGGCGAAGGCCTCATCGATCTGGGAGATGAACTGGGGCCTGGCCGGCACGGGGATGGCGCCGGGCGATCCGCCGACGGGGCCGGGGGGCAAGCTGACGCTGCTGGAGGAGGGCACGGGGCTCTGCTTGAGGTCGACCTCGGGGCTCCTCGGGGAGGGCGATCCGAAGGTCGGGGGTCCGCCGATCGGGGGTCCGGCGAAGACCGGCGAGGGCGGCGAGGGCGCGGTGGCCGGCCTGGGCGGACCCGCGGGCCCGCCGAGGCCGCCGCCGGTGGGCAGCGGGCGGCTGGGCT
>SYOX01000105.1 GCA_005804885.1 Pseudomonadota bacterium | reverse complement strand
TCGTCGCCGTCAACTGCGCCGCGCTGCCCGAGGCCATCATGGAGGCCGAGCTCTTCGGCACCGAGCCGGGCGCCTTCACCGGCTCCCACCGCAGACAGGGCCGCTTCGAGGCCGCCAGCGGCGGCACCCTCGTCCTCGACGAGATCGGCGACGTGCCCCCCACCGTCCAGGTCAAGCTGCTGCGCGCCCTTCAGGAAGGCGAGATCGTCCGCCTGGGCACCAACACCCCCATCCACATCGACTGCCGGGTCGTGGCCGCCACCCACAAGCGCCTCGACGACGAGATCAAGGCCGGCAACTTCCGCGAGGACCTCTACTACCGCCTCCACGTCGTCGCCCTGCACCTGCCGCCCCTGTCCGAGCGCCCCGACGACATCCCCCTGCTGACCGGCCACTTCATCCGGCGCTACGCCGAGCGCGACGGCCGCACCATCAACGGCATCACCCGCGAGGCCCAGGAGGCGCTGGCCGCCTACCCCTGGCCCGGCAATGTCCGCGAGCTGGAGAACTCCATCGAGCGCGCCATCGTCATGGACAAGGACAACGTCATCGGCGTCGACGACCTGCCCTCGCGCGTGAGCGCCTCGGAGAAGGAGCGCCGCTCCATCACCATCCCCCTGGGCACCTCGCTGGAAGACATCGAGGTGCGCGTCATCCACGAGACGCTGCGCATGACCGGCGGCGACAAGCGCCTGGCCGCCCAGCTCCTCGGCATCGCCACCCGCACCATCTACCGAAAGCTCTGATCCCCCGCGCCCTGGCCGCAGATCGGCAGGAGATCCGCGCGCTCGCCGAGGGGCTTGCCTCGCCCTTGTCGGCGCGGTAGCGTCCGATCCTGAAGGGCGAGGCAAGAGGACTGGAGGGAGGAGGGCGGATGTCGAATGCGGCGGTCGTTGAGTTCTTGCGCAAGCACTTCGAGGGGGGCGCGAGCCTGGACGAGCTGCGCCTCGCGATCGACCTGCTCGGTCGCCTCGACGGGGTGGATCTGGGCGCGCTGCGCCAGGAGCTGACCGGGTGGGAGTCGTGGGTGGGGCGAGGGATCGTGCCGCTGTCGACGCAGGCGGGGCTCGATGAGCTGCGCGCGTTCTTTTTTGAGCGAGGCGACGCGAGCCTGGATGACGACAGCCTCCTGTGGTGGGATCGGTGGTCAGGGCTCTGCGACATCTTCCACCGCTGGGAGGACGCCGGGAGCCTGCCGGTGGGGCTGGACTATGCCGAACAACACCTGTCGCGCTGGCCGGACAGAGCCCGCACCCATTGCCCCTGGGCGGCCGAGGAGGGGTGGGAGGATGACCTGCCGCCGACGTGGCCGCTGGTGCGCGACGTCGATATGAGCTCGGGGGGCCTGGCGCCTGAGCAGTTCCGCGCTCTGATCACCTCGCCGCAGATGGCTCGGATCACGAGCCTGCGCTTCCCCGGCTGGGAGCTCGATCCCGCCACCCTGATGCTGGCCTTTGAGCGGCTGCCCGGGCTGACCACGCTGGATATCTCCCACCTCTGGGGCGCCAGGGGCAGGCTCGATCTGGCGGCCCTCCCGCGGCCTGCGGGGCTTCGGAACTTGAGGCTGTGCAACGACAGCTTCAAGGCGGCCGACATCGAGGCGCTCGGCGCGGCGGGGTGGTTCTCGGGGTTGAGGTCGCTGAACCTGGACGGCAACAACATCGGGAGCAGGGGCTTGGCGCTGCTGGGCGGCTTTCTGGGGGGCGAGACGCTGGAGCGGCTCTCGCTGGAGTACTGCAACATCGGCACGAAGGGCATCCAGGCGCTGTCGCGCTCGCCGGGCGTCCGGGAGTTGACGTACCTGAGCCTCAACGGCAACACCGCCGACGAGGCGGCGCTGTTGGCGATCGCGGCCCCCACGACCTCGCTCAAGCGGCTCAAGAGCCTCAAGCTGAGCCGCGTCGCCAGCGCGGCGGCCTCGGGGGGCTCGGGGGACCGAGGGGCCCAGGCGCTGGCTGGCTCGCCCATCGCAGGGCTGGAGGTGCTCGACCTGAGCGGCCACAAGGTCGGCGACGCCGGGCTGGAGGCGCTGGCCGGGTCGCCGTCGATGGCGCGGCTGACCGAGCTTGACCTGTCCCACAACCGGGTGAGCGGCGCGGGGTTGGCGGCGCTGGCCGAGTCGGAGCACATCATGAGGCTCAACGTCTTGATCTTGCAGGAGAATCCAATGGGCGGCCCAGGCTTCAGGGCGCTCCTGGCTTCGCCAAACCTGGAGCGGGTCGCGCGGGTGGATCTCTTCTCCAGCACCCTGGTGATGGAGGACGTCGAGGTGCTGGCGTCATCGCCGCTCATCGGCAAGGTCGAAAACCTCTTCAGCTACAGCAGCCTGCCAGGGGGCTTGCGGGCCTTGCTGACCAGCCAGCACATCCCGCGAGAGGATCGGGTCAACCTGCTGGGCGGGTGCTCGGTCCCCCAGCTTCGCGCGGCCGGGCGGCAGTTCAACCTGCCCCGGGTCTCCAAGCTCAAGCGCGCCGACCTGATCGAGCTCCTGAACGCGCAGATCTGAGGCGCGAGCGAGGCAGGACTTTGTCCGAGGCGCGGTCGGGAGGCTGGACTTTGCCGTGTCGGGCGCGCGTTGGCCAAACCTAATCGTGTCAGCGCGACGATCTGTGAACTGGACAGGAGGATCGACGATGGAGACCAGGAAGTATCGCTACAACCAGCGCGCCGGCGCGCTGCAGGAGGCGATGGGGGCCGACATGAACAACTACGTGGAGGCCCACAACACGGGGGTGAACATGCCGGCGCTCTCTCGGACGAGCCTCGTCCAGGCCCAGGGGATGGGCGGGCAGGCGCCAGAGCCGGCCTCGGACAGCGGGCTGGACCCTCAACGCCGGGGGCTGCGCTACAGCTTCTTCTTCGCCACGGTGGAGGAGGGCCAGCGGGCCTTGATGATCGAGCAGGATGGCGCGATGGAGGTCATCGAGGGGCCTCGGCGAGTCTGGAGCCGGAAGCGGCGCTTTGAGGCGATGGCGCATTACGTGGCCCACCCGGGCGAGTTCCTGGTGCTGCGCTACCGGGACGGGAAGCAGGAGCACCTGGCCGGGCCTGCCCATTGCTGGTTCGACCCGAGGAAGCACCGGTCGGTGATGAAGGAGGAGTCGCTGCAGATCTCGGCCAAGGAGGCCGTGGTGGTCTACAGCGAGCAGGACGGGGCGGTCGCGCGGCGCATCGCCCACGGCCCGGCGACCTTCGTGCCGGAGCCGGGCGAGTGGCTGCACACGTTTTCGTGGCACGGCTCGATCGGCGGGCACAAGGTGCCCAACGCGCTCGTCTTCCAGAAGCTCTGGCTGATGCCCGATCAGATGTACCACGACGTCAACGAGGTGCGGACGGCGGACGACGCGGTGCTGACGATCAAGCTGATGCTCTTTTTCGAATTGATCGACATCGAGCGGATGCTGGCCACCTCGCACGATCCCATCGGCGACTTCGTCAACGCGGCCACCTCCGACACGGTCGAGTTCCTCAGCCGCCACGACTTCGAGTCCTTCAAGAAGAACGCCGCAAAGCTCAACGATCTGGGGACTTACAAGCAGCTCTCGGCCCGCGCCGAGCAGTGCGGCTACCGCATCGGCAAGGTGGTCTACCGGGGCTACGGGGCGCCGCCGGCGCTCCAGAAGATGCACGACGAGGCCATCCAGGCCCGCACGCGCCTGCAGTTCGAGCGCCAGACCGAGCAGCAGGCCCAGGAGCTGTCCGACTTCAAGCTGGAGCGGCAGCTGACCCGCGCGGCCAAGGAGCGCAGCGAGCGCACCCTGGACTTTGACCAGAAGCTGGCCCTGGAGCGGCTCCAGCAGGACGCGGCGCTGGCCACCGAGGCCGCCCGCCGCGCCTCCGAGCGGGAGCTTGCCGACCTCGACGCCCAGCGCACCGAGGCCCTGGAGGCCGCCCGCGACGCCCGCCAGCGGGCGCACCTGGAGGCGCTCGGGGCGCTCGGCGTGGATCTGACGGCGCTCTTGACCCAGGGCCGGGCCGACAAGGTCATCGAGGTGCGCGGCGCCTCGACGCCCCACGTCCACCTCGATCGCTGACGGGCTCGACCACTCCCCCTCCTGTCCTCCCCCTCGCTTCGCAAGGGGGAGGGACGCTCGCGGTTGGGGCAAGACGGATCGGCGGGTCGGCGTCGTTGGGTGCTCAGTCTTCGGGCGGGGGCGCGTAGAAGGAGAAGCCGCGGACGTTCTCGCGGATGTCCAGGGGCTGGACGATGGCAGGGAAGACGCGCTGCTCGCAGTCGGTGCGCTCGCACAGGCGGCAGGTGACCCCGATGGGGACGGCGGCGTCAGGGTTGTTCAGCGCCACGCCGTCGGCGTAGATCATCTTGCGGGCCTGCTGCACGTCGCAGCCGAGCGTGATGGCGTGGACGCTGTGCTGGGCGCGGAAGCCCCCCGCGCCCTTGAGCACGGTGCGGGCGATGCAGAAGTAGGTCGAGCCGTCGGGCATGATCGACAGCTGGCTGCGGATCTTGCCGGGGGTCAAAAAGGCCGCCACGAGGTTCCAGCGCGGGCAGGCCCCGGAGAAGCGCGCGAAGGCGATCCCGCTGGCGCTGAAGCGCTTGGAGATGTTGCCGGCGATGTCGACCTTGAGGAAGTGGAAGGGGATGCCCTCGCGGCCGGGCCGCCGCAGCGTCGTGAGCCGGTGGCAGACCTGCTCGAAGCTGGCCTGGAAGCGGCTCTCGATGTTCTCCACGTCGTAGCGCAGCACCTGGGCCGCCTCCAGCACCTTGTCGTAGGGCATCAGCACCGCCCCGGCGAAGTAGTTGGCCATCGCCACCCGGCACAGCGCCCGCGAGGCGTCGGCGCTCAGGTGCGCGTCGGCGGCGATCCGGTCGAGCATCTCCGAGTGCGCCAGCAGCCCGATCTGATGAGCGAGCTGGAAGTTGCGCCCCGCGGTCGGCAGCAGCTCCGAGAGCGCCAGGCGGCGCCGATCGGGGTCGTAGCGCCGCAGCGCCCTCGTCTCGTCGCCCTGCCGCGCGATCTCCACCCTCACCCCAAGCCGCCGCTTGAGGTGCCGCACCAGCCCCCCGTAGAGATCGTCAAGATCCAGCTCGGCCTCGACCCAGAGCGCCTCGGCGGCGGCCTCCAGCTCCGGGAAGTAGTTCGTGTTGCGCTGGATCAGATCGCTGACCTCCTCCGAGGGCAGCCGCCACGACGCCAGCCCCGGCACCTCCTGATCCGAGGACACCCTGTCGGCCAGCGCCCTGACCGAGGCCGCCGAGTCCCTGTACCCCTCATAGAGCGCCAGCACCGCCCGCGCGATCCTCGGCGACTGGGCCGCGAAGTCCTTCACGTCGCTGGCCGTCAGATCGTGGCCGTCGAAGACCCCGTCGCCGAAGGCCTCCATCAGATCCTCGACCACCTGCGCGTCGCCCTCGGGCGCGAAGGACCTCAAGTCCAGATCCAGCACCCCCGCCAGCTTGATCAACAGCGGCGCCGTCAGGGGCCTGCGCCCGTGCTCGATCAAGTTCAGGTAGCTCGCCGAGATCTCCAGCCGCTCCGCCAGCGCCACCTGCGTCATCTTCTGGCGCCGCCTCAGCCCCCTTATCCTCGCCCCCATCCCCGGTGTCTTGTCCGTCACCCCGCTGCCCCCCCCCCCTCGCGCTCAAACCTCGCCCGGCGACCCACCCAGGCCACCCATCCAGCTCTCCGCCATCCTCTCCCCGCGTCGGGTCTTTTACAAGGCTTGACAGGTTGACAGGGTCGTGATTTACAAAGCGTCGACATATTTACATAGTCATATCAACAGGTTGCTTGATTCACGATCGAATGTCAATAAAGTAAAGGTCAGATCGTGCAGAGGAGGGAGGCGATGTCGGGCGAGGATCTGGGGCTTGTCGAGGGTGTGGAGATCGCGGGGCCGAGGGTCGAGGGCGGCGCGTCGATCCTGACGCGAGAGGCGCTCTGCTTCGTGGCCGCGCTGGTGCGGGCCTTCCGGGGCCGCGTCGGGGCGCTGCTTGAGGCGCGCGAGGCGGCGCAGGCGCGCTTTGACGCGGGGCAGCGGCCGGCCTTCCTGGAGGAGACGCGCGGGGTGCGCGAGGGGAGCTGGAGGGTCGGCCCGCTGCCCGCGGACCTGCTCGACCGGCGGGTGGAGATCACGGGGCCGGTGGACCGCAAGATGGTCATCAACGCGCTCAACTCGGGCGCGCGGGTCTTCATGGCCGACTGCGAGGACTCCAACGCGCCGACGTGGCGCAACGTCGTCGAGGGGCAGATCAACCTGCGGGACGCGGTGCGCGGGACGATCGAGCTCTACGACGCGCGGCAAGGCAAGCGCTATGCGCTGGGCCAGCGGCGTGCGACCCTGATGGTGCGGCCTCGCGGCTGGCACCTGCCCGAGCGCCACCTGCGGGTGGACGGCCAGCAGGCGCCGGGCGGGCTGGTCGACTTCGGCCTCTTCTTCTTCCACAACGCCCAGGCGCTCATCGACGCGGGCTCGGGCCCCTACTTCTACCTGCCGAAGCTCGAAGGGCACCTGGAGGCGAGGCTGTGGAACGACGTCTTCGTCATGGCGCAGGAGCGGCTGGGGGTGGCGCGCGGGACGATCAAGGCGACGGTGATGATCGAGACGATCACGGCGGCCTTCGAGATGGGCGAGATCCTGTACGAGCTGCGCGAGCACTCCGCCGGGCTCAACTGCGGCCGTTGGGACTATATATTCAGCTTCATCAAGAAATTCAGAAACGACCCGGCCTGCGTGATGCCCGACAGGGGCGCGGTGGGCATGACGCAGCCCTTCATGCGGGCCTACGCGCGGCTCTTGATCAAGACCTGCCACCGGCGAGGTGTCCACGCGATGGGGGGCATGGCGGCGCAGATCCCGATCAAGGGCGACGAGGCGGCCAACGCCGCCGCGCTGGAGCGGGTCCGGGTGGACAAGGAGCGCGAGGCGGCCGAGGGGCACGACGGCACCTGGGTGGCGCACCCGGGGCTGGTGGCGCTGGCCGAGGGGGTCTTTGACGCCCGGATGCCGGGGCTGAACCAGATCGACAGGCTGCGCGAGGACGTCGAGGTCGGCGCCGAGGATCTGCTGGCGGTGCCGCAGGGGCCTCGGACGATGGAGGGGCTGCGGCACAACATCCGGGTCGGGGTGCAGTACTGCGAGGCGTGGCTGCGGGGGATGGGCTGCGTGCCGCTCTACCACTTGATGGAGGACGCGGCGACGGCGGAGATCAGCCGAACGCAGATCTGGCAGTGGCTGCGCCACGGCGCGGCGCTGACCGACGACGACGGGCAGGCGGTGGTCTTGACCGGGGAGATCCTGGGTCGGGCGCTGGAGCGGGAGGTGGCGGGGCTGCGCGAGGCGCTCGGGGTCGAGCGCTTCGACGGGGGCCGCTTCAGGGAGGCCGTGGAGCTCTTCAAGGATCTGTGCATCAACCCGCAGTTCATCGAGTTTTTGACCTTGCCGGCCTATGGGCTGCTCACGTCGCCGGGTTTGGCGTCGTCGGGCGGAGAGGGCCTTTGATGATGACGGCGGGCCTCGGCCCGCGCCAAGCCATAGAGGGATCGCGATGACGCAGGACAACGACGGCGGCCTGGACAAGGTGACTGAGGAGATCGAGGGTCGCTGGCTGGGGATCGAGCGGCCTTATGGGGAGGCGGATGTCAGGCGGCTGCGCGGGTCGATCAAGATCGATTACACGCTGGCGGAGCGGGGGGCGAGGCGGCTGTGGCAGCTGATGCACACGGAGCCGCACGTCCATTGCCTGGGGGCCTTGAGCGGCAACCAGGCGATGCAGATGGTGCGGGCGGGGCTCCAGGCGATCTACGTCAGCGGTTGGCAGGTGGCGGCCGACGCGAACCTCTCCGGCAATGTCTACCCGGATCAGAGCCTCTACCCGGTCAACAGCGTGCCGATGCTGGTCAACCGGATCAACCAGGCGCTCTTGAGGGCCGATCAGATCGAGAGCGTGGAGGGCGAGGTCAGCCGGGATTGGCTGGTGCCGATGGTGGCGGACGCGGAGGCGGGCTTTGGGGGGCCGCTCAACGCCTTTGAGCTGATGAAGTCGATGATCGAGGCCGGGGCGGCCGGCGTGCACTTCGAAGACCAGC
>SYOX01000104.1 GCA_005804885.1 Pseudomonadota bacterium | reverse complement strand
GCCCATGCCGCGTGTTGGGTTTATTGAACCAAGACTCGACGAATCG
Source organism: Pseudomonadota bacterium (assembly GCA_005804885.1). Lineage (GTDB taxonomy): Bacteria > Myxococcota_A > Bradymonadia > Bradymonadales > SYOX01. The sequence goes on along the minus strand of SYOX01000104.1, from coordinate 12,880 downwards.
AGCCTGACCGTTGCCGAGAGGAGCCCCGCTGGATGACCATCATCTGGCGGGGCTTTCTCTCATCATCCGCTGTCCGCTCCAACATACAAGCCGCGAGGTGCAGCCGGACCCGATCAGGGGCCGGCAAACCCGTCGGTCGCCGGAAGGACCGTGTGTCCACCCATCGAAGCCGACCCGTCGCGATCGTCTTGCCCCACGACCGTTGGTCGTCGGAAGGACCGTGTGTCCACCCATCGGAGGCAACCCGTCGGGATCGTCTTGCCCCATCGTCGGCCCTATGATCAATGGCTGGTCCAGACCCATCCCAAAGCGCGATCTCGGAGCGCGATCCCAGAGCGCGATCTCAGAGCGCGATCTCAGAGCGCGATCCCAGAGCGCGCTCTCAAGGGACGATCTCAGGGGACGATCTCAGGGCGCGGGGATCCGCCTGAGGTTGGTGTCGGGCGACTGGGGAAAGGCGAGGGTGGGCACGAAGTCCCCGTCGTCGAGGGAGATGACGGTGTGCGGGCCGCGCGCCGCGGCCGCCCTCAAGACGATCTCGGGGCCAAGGGAGTTTCCAGTCACGTCGAAGAAGCGCCCCATCGCGTCCTCGTTGGCGTCATTCCAGGTGACGAAGAGCTTGTCCTCGCGGCTGGCCGCCATGCTCGAGAGGTTCTGCGCTCCGGCGGTCTCCTGGTTGACCAGCACATCGTTGGGGTTCAGGGGAGTCCCCGTGTTGCTGAAGACCCTCAAGAACGTGTCCCCATCCAACAAGCCGTAGCCCCACGCCACGGCAAAACGCCCGCTGGACAGCGCCACGATCTTGACGATATCGGTCACGCCACGATCGGTGGCGTTGACCCTGATGTCACCGCCCAAAGGCCGCGCCTGGGCGTCGAAGCGCCGCGCCTTGACCCGGTTGTTGTCCCCCGTGTCGATCCAGGCCACGACAAAGCCCCCATTGCCCAGGGCCGCTATTTGAGGGTTGATCTGAAAGCCCTGCGTCGCCCCGTTGACCTGCAGCGGGTTGGCGTCAATGGGCTGCCCTTCGTTGTTGAAGCGCATCACGAGGATCCCCGATCCGTTCGTGTCCGGGAACGTGCCGCTGGCGGCCCACACCAGCGCGAGGGTGTTCGGAGCGATGACAGCCTTGTCGTGCTGCGCACCGGTCAGCGTCCCGAAGGGGACCCTTTCGTAGAAGTCACTGCCACCGCCCAGGATGGTCGGCTGGCAGAAGTCCGAGAAGCGACGCCCCTGGATTCGACCGTCCTGGACGAAGCTGATCAGGAAGCTGCCGTCCCCGAACTGAAGCCCGCCGAGCGTCATCGACGGTACCGTCAGGTTGTTGGCGCCCGGCACGGCCAGAGGCTGCGGATCGATGACCACGCCGGCGTGGTTGAAGCGCTGCCACTCCAGCTGGCGGTTGTCGCGCCCGGCGGCCGCCACGAAGCCCCCGGGGATGCTCCTCAAGTGCACGAAACTGCTTGAGGATCTGAATATCTCTTGCGGTCGACAGTTGTTGTCGCACAGATCCCCCGCCACCCGGTTGCCGTCGTCACAGACCTCCGTGCCGCCCACGACCCCATCGCCGCACCCCACATTGCAGGCGCAGTCCAGATCGCATTGCTGGCAGCTCTCGGACGGCGAGCAGACCCCGTCGCCGCAATCGTGGAGGCAGATGTCCAGCAGGCAGCGCGCCAGCAGGGTCGTGTTGAGCTCGCACTCTGTCTCCTCGGGCCCAAGGCAGATGAAGCGGCTCGGGCCGCAGTTGATGCACGTCGTCCCCAGATCAGGCTCCAGATCCCCGCATCCCCCGCAGCCGTTGGCCGGCAGGCCCTCGTCGATGTCATCGTCGCAGTCGTTGTCGAGCAAGTCGCACAGCTCGGTCGCAGAGGGGTTGAGGTCCGGGTCGTTGTCATTGCAATCCCCGCCCACGGTCGCCACATAAGGGGTCTGCCCCACGCACAGCTGCCGGCTGTCCTGCGAGTTTCCGAACTGGTCGCCGTCTCGATCGGCGAAGAAGGTCGCGACCTGCTCCTCGCACGCCAGCCCGTCCGTCCCGTCGCACACCTGCAGCCCGCACTCGCCGCACAGGTCCCCTTGCTCGCCGGGGAGCGTGACGCAGCCGCCGCACTCGTTGAGCCCCGGCCCCACGCACACCAGCGCGTCGATGCCGTTGCACTCGAACTGACCGCTGCACCCGCCCTGCGTGCACGGCGCCTCGACCGTGCCCGCCAGGGTCGCGCACCCCCCGCACTCATTGCGCGCCGACTCCCCCCGATCCCCCACGCACAGGTAGGCGTCCAGGTTGTTCACGTCGCAGGCCAGCCGGCCCGAGCCGCACACCCCGCACACGTCCCCAACCGCACCCACCAGCGCCCCGCACCCGCCACACCCGTTGCGCGCACCGACGCCCGCGTCGCCCTCGCACTCCAGCGACTCGCCATCCTCCGAGCAGGCCAGCCGACCCGTATCGCACACCCCGCACGCGTCGCCGCTCGCGCCCACCAGCACCGTGCATCCCCCGCAGGCGTTGAGCGCCGCGTCTCCTGCGTCGCCCTCGCACTCCAGCGCGTCCCGATCGCCCTGGACGCAGGCCAGCTGCCCCGTCCCGCATGTCCCGCAAGCGCCGCCGACCGCGCCGGAGAGCGTCCCGCAACCCCCGCAGCCGTTGAGCGCCTCGTCGCCCCTGTCGCCCTCGCAATCGAGCGACTCTCCATCCTCCGAGCAGGTCTGCGTCCCCGTGTTGCACGTCCCGCACGCCTCCCCGACCGATTCCTCCAGCGCCGCGCACCCTCCGCACGCGTTCAACACCGCGCCCTCGCCCTCGTCGCCCTCACACTCCAGCGACTCGTTGTCCTCGGCGCAGGCCAGCCGCCCCGTCCCGCACGTCCCGCAGGGGTCGTCGATCGCGCCCACAAGCGCCTCGCACCCCCCGCACGCGTTGGGCACATCCCCCCCGCACTCCTCGCCCTCCGGCTCAGGAGTCGGCTCAGGCTCAGGAGTCGGCTCAGCCTCGGGGGTCGGCTCAGGCTCGGGGGCCGGCTCAGCCTCGGGCGTCGGCTCGGGCTCGGGCGCCCCCTCAGGCTCGGGCTCGGCCTCCGGCGTCGGCTCGGGCTCGCCGCCGACGTCCTCGACCGCGACGTCCGTGTTGAGTTGAGTGTCAAAGCAGCCCGGCGCCGCAGCCATCGAGAGCCCCAGCGCCAGCAGCCACCAGGTCTTCGTCGTCGTCCTGTTCATCCTTCTCCTTCCTGGGCCAGAGCCACCACACTTGAAGTTCCCGCGCACACCCATCATCGCAGGTGATCAGATGATCTCCAAACCGGACACCTCTTCACCCTCACCCTGGGCGCTGTCGCCCAGCACCGCTCATGCTGCGCCTGAGGTGCCCGCCCCCGCCGCTGGCCTCTTGCTCGACTCCATGAACCACCTTTCAACGGATCATCCGCTCAGCGATCAATTGACTTGGAGAGGCGGAAGCCGAGGATGTCGAAGCGGTTGGCGGGGTCGAAGCCGAAGCGAATGGCCGCGCGGCAGAGCTCTGCGAAGAAGGTCCACGACCCGCCGCGAAGGACGCGGGTCGAGCCTGAGCTATTGTTCACAGGATCGGTGCCTCCAAGAGATGCGTAGTCACCGAGATACAAATCCCAGACCCACTCATGCACATTGCCATGCACATCAAACAGACCATAGCCATTGGACTGCTTCTGCCCCACGGGGTGCGTCGTAATCCCCGCGTTGCCGCAGTACCATCCTGCCCTGTCCAGGCTTGGGTCCAGCCCGCAACCCGTCTCCGTGAGCCCGCCATTGAAGAAGGCTGTCTGTGTCCCTGCTCGTGCCGCGAACTCCCACTCGGCCTCCGTGGGCAAGCGGTATCCCTGGCACTCGTACACATTGCCTCCTGGCGCATTCACGCTCACGACCGTGCACTCCATGCCCTCACCAGGAGCCCTGATGCAACCCGACAGCGCAAAGCACTCCGCAAGGCCCTCCTGCCTGCTCAGCGCGTTGGCATACGCCAGCGCCTCATACCAGGTGACTTGCTCCACCGGACAGTCGCTCCCGCATTGGGGGAATCTCGACGGGTTGTTGCCCATCAAGGCCTCCCACTGACCCTGCGTCACCTCCTTCGTCTGCATCAGGAACGCTCGCGTCAGCCTCACCTCATGCTGGGTTTCATCTGGACCACGCCCCGGCTCGCTGAGCGGCGAGCCCATCTGGAAGGTGCCTGCAGGGATCGGCATAAAACCCGTTGGACAGTCCGTATTTCCGGTACAGCGCACCGCTTCATTCCCATCGCATTCGATGCGGTCAAGAAGACAATTGCCACAGGCTTGACCGGGTTCCTGAGCAAGTGCTTCGCATCCTCCGCAGGCATTGGCGTCACCCTCACAAGCCAGCGACTCATTGTCCTGACCACACACCAAGATCGCCCTCTCACACGCCCCGCACACATCACCGGGAGCTCCTGCCAAGGTCATGCACCCCCCGCACGCGTTGCGCGCCGACTCCCCCCGATCCCCCACGCACAGGTACACGTCCAGGTTGTTCACGTCGCAAGCCAGCCGGCCCGAGCCGCACACCCCGCACACGTCCCCCACCGCCCCCACAAGCGCCTCGCACCCCCCGCACGCGTTGCGCGCCGCACCCCCGCACTCCTCCCCCTCCGGCTCGGGCGCGGGCTCGGGCTCCGGCGTCGGCTCCGGTTCGCGGGTCGACTCCGGCTCAGACTCCGGGGTCGCTTCTGGCGACGGGTCCTCGCCAGGATTGAACTCGATCCCGTCAATCGAGGGGTCATTGCAGCTGGCCGCGAGCAGGAGGCAGAGGGACAGGGACCACCACGTCTTCGTCGTCGTCTTGTTCATCCTTCTCCTTCCTGGGCCGGAGCCACCACGCTAGAAGTTGCCGCGCACACCCACCATCGCAGGTGACCAGATGATCTCAACACCGGACAGCTCGTCGCCCTCGCCTTCGGCGCTGTAGCCCAGCACCAGCAGGACCACGCCGGTCGTCATCGCCACCGCACCCACCGCCGCAGACAGCCCGATCTGGGTGTTGGCACCATCCAGGCTCACCTTGAGCGCGTCCCGCTCGATGCACTCCGGCGCGCCCGGACACGCGAGCTGACTCTGGTTGAGCTCCTCGAAGCGATTCGCGTCCGTGCTGTTGAGCACGAAGATCGACCCGGCCCCAACCAGCGCCGCCGCCCCGACCCCCGCCGAGATCCACCCCGCAACCCGCAACCCCGCTCCATCCCCGCCGCCGCCATCGCCCACCGGCGCCGCGCCGACCAGCTCGATCGACACCTGCGCCACCTCCATCGACACGAGCACCACCGACCGCCGCTCCACCTTGTCCCCAAGGCGCCCGACCACCTCATACTGGCCCGGCGGCAGCTCCAGCCGCCCACCGCACGCCACCGACCGGCCGCCGCTGACCTCGACCCTCGACTCCGGGCTCTTGCAGTCCACCGCCAGCACCCCAGGGCAGCCCTTGAGCTCCTGCCGGTACTCGTCGAGCTTGTCGAGCACCTGCGCCGGGCTCGGCTCCTGCACCTGAAGCGCCACCGACACCTTGTCGTAGGCCCCAAAGGCCTCCTTGCAGCGCCCCACCTTGAAGAGCGCCCGACCCAGGTTCAGGTACGTGATGTTCATCTCCCCGATCTTCAACGAGGCTTCGAAGCGCTCCACCGCCCGCTCGTACTGACCCTCCTTGTACGCCTCGAAGCCCGATTCGTAGAGCTCAAGCTGCTCCTTGGTCGGCTTGGCGAAGCGGCTGTCGTCCTGCGCCTCGACCCGCCACGACGCCATCACCGCGCACAACGCCAACCCGATCATCAACACCCGGGCCTCTCTGCTGGCCCCGCTCACATCCGCCCTTGATCCCATCGCTTCCGACTCCTCTCCTGCTGCACGATTAAAAACTCCATCATCAGGAATCGGCTGAAATCCACCTCGGGTCAAGCCAAAGCCCCAGGCCGCCGCTCGCACCAACACGCTGCCGTCCGACGAGCCTGGGCGCGACCCGACTTTTGCCATCAGCGGGCCAATTTCCCCTTGAGGGGCGAGCACCTGGCCGAGCCGACGCGCGGCGTTGGATGCCATGGAGGGGCTGTGCTAGATTCCTGAGCGCCGCACGACAAGGAGCACCCATGATCCGATCTCTGTCCGTCATGGCGCAGGCCGCCCTCGTCACCCTCCGGCGACGACGACGCTGACCCGCTGGCCGCACCAGACCGCCACACCTCAGGCCCACGCCCAACCCCCGAGGCCCACGATCACAACCCTTAACTCACCGCCAACCATGGACTTTTCGAGCTTCGAAGCCCTCGCGGGCGCGATGTGGTCTCGCATCCCCGCCGTCTTCAAGGTCGGCGTGCAGTCCCTCGTCGTCCACGAGCCCCCCAAGCCCGACCCCCTCAACCCCGGCGTCTTCCTCATGGGCGAGTGCGCCGTGGACGAGGTCGTGGCCCTGATCCCGGACGCCGCCCTGCGCACCACCATCCACCTGTACCACGGCTCCTTCGTCGAGCTGGCCCGCCAGGAGGACGACTTCCCCTGGGACGAGGAGCTCTGGGAGACCCTCACCCACGAGCTGCGGCACCACCTGGAGTGGCGCGCCGGCGTCGACTACCTCGGCGACGAGGACGACCTCCAGCTCGAGAACCTCGCCCGGATCAACGGCCGACCCTTCGCCCTGGACTACCACCGCCGCGGACCCAGGCTCGACGAGGGCGTCTACACCGTCGACGGCGAGCTCTTCATCGAAGCCCCCATCCCCCACAAGGAGTGGCCCTCCCTCGCACGACACACCCTCGACATCGAGTGGCAGGGCATCCGCTGCGTCGTCCACCCCGTCCCGACGGCCGACCTGCGCGCCGGGATCGTCTACGCCCTGCCCGACATCGACCTCGACGACGACGACGCCGAGCTACCCTGGCGCGACGTTGTCATCGTCCTGCGCAAGAAAGGCCGCTGGTTCGGCTGACCCACCGCCCTCGGCCGACCCCTCCACCCGCGCCAGCTTGCGCAGCGCCCCCGTGCTGACGCTCTTCATCTCCAGCAGCGCGCTCATCTCCGCGAGCCTGTCCAGGTGCTCCGGCGCCATCCTGTCGACGCTGGCGAAGATCTCGGCGAAGGACCGATCGACGCCCCGCAGGCTCAGGCTCAGATCCATCCCCACGATCTCCACGAAGCGAAAGGCCAGCGGGCTGTTCGTGCTCCAGAGCCACTCGAAGTCCCGCTGCGCCAGGGTCAACACCACCGCGTCCGTCAACGCCACGCACGTCACCGGGTGCGCGCCGCCGTCGATCAACGCCACCTCCCCGAACATCGCCCCGGCCTCGAAGATCGACACCACCCGCGTCCCGCCCTCGCCGTCCTCCCGGTGCGCCTCCACCCTCCCCTCGGCCACCAGGCAAAACGCGCCGCCTCGCCCCCCCTCCGCCGCGATCACCGCCCCCGCCGGGTGCCGCTCCTCCCTCAAGGCGTCGGCCAGCGCCTCCATCTCTGCGCCGTCGAGGCTCTGGAAGATCGGAATCTGCCTCAAGAAATCCGCCATCGTCGACGCGCTCGGGTGGCTCGCCCCCGCGTCGTACTTCAAGGCCACGAGCCTGTCCGCCCCGACCTCCTTCGCCCCCCTTGGCCCGCCCGGGGACACGTCGAGGCCCCGCGCTTCGGCTCGGAGCCGGCGCTGGCGCTGCACCCTGGCCATCAAGGCCGGATCGGTCGACAGCGCCTCGATCTGCGCCAGCGTCTGGCGCAGGCGCCCGCACAGCGTGACGGTCAGGTTGCGAAAAACCTTGTAGAGCGCCGGCTCGAAGCCCAGCCTCATCCGCACCAGCGACGCGGCCCCGAGCCGGTAGACCCGCACCTGACCCAGCGCCGTCGCCGTCGCCGAGCAGGGCTCGCCGTCCAGCGAGGCCACCTCCCCGAGCACGTCCCCCGGCCCGAGCATGACCAGCTCCTCCTCCAGCCCCCCGGCCGTATTCTTGTGCACCCGGACCTGGCCGCGCTCGATCAGGAAGAGCCCCTCCCCTGGCTCGCCCTCGCGACACAGATCCTGCCCGGCGTCGATCAACACCGGCTCCAGCTCCTCCTTGAGCCTCGACCGCTCGCCCTCGTCGAGCCCCTCGAAGAGCGCCGACCCAAGCAAGTGCTCGGCCAGCAGTGCGTTTTGATCCACGTCCTGTCCCTCCGCCGTGATGTTCTGCGATCTGTCCTAGCACCGCCGCGTGGATCTGACCATCCCCTCCGACGCACGACCATCGCACGCGTCGAGGGCGAGGAGGTGGCGCCGTTGGGTGTGCGGTCCTTGGGTCGGGGTCGGCGCGTCGATCCCGGCGTGCCTGACAACCCGACGAAGGCGCCGACTCTGCGATCACCCTGGGCGCGGCCTGCGCGCCCTTGACGCCAGCGCGCGAGTCTGGCTCACCAGTGGTTCGGGTGACGCAGGGAAGGAGGAGGTCAACAAGATGCTCGCGCGAACCGCGGTCGTGATCGGGATGCTCCTCGTGGCCAGCCCCGCCGCCCAGGGCGAGGGGGTGGCCAGCGCCGCCCAGGGCGAGGGGGTGGCCGGCGCCGCCACCACCCAGGGCAAGGGAGAGGCCAGGGCCGACGCCCAGGGCGAGGACAAGGGAGAGGCCAGGGCCGACGCCAAGCTCTCCAACCGGGCGCAGGCCCAGGGAGATCCGCCGCGGCTCTGGGAGTTCAGCTTCGGCACCTCGCAGCTCTTCTCGGGCCAGCTCGTCGAGGATCTGAGCATCGACCAGGAGCTGCTGCCGACCACCTCGGCGCTCTTCATCGGCGAGCGCCTGATCGCGCGGCGCTGGAGCCTCGTCGGGCTCTTCAACCTGCCGCTGACGCCCACGCGGCGCGTGGTCGACGGGGAGCTTCGCAGCGAGTTCGCCGCGCCCTCGCTGGCCTTCGGGGCCACCTGGACCCCCTTGATGTGGGGCTTCATGGACAAGTCGCGCTTCGAGATCCAGCTCGCCCTGGTCGGCGGCGGCGTCCTCAAGCCCGGCGGCGACATCTTCCCCCTGACCGCCGTGCGCCTGCGGCTGCTCCAGGACGAGGGCTTCGCGCTCTACCTCGGCGCCGCCTTCGCCTTCCGGGTCGACACCCTGGCGCTCATCTACGGCGTCGGCCACCGCTTCTGACCCGAGGGCGAGCGGCCCTGGGTGGCCGTTGAACTCGAAGGGCGGCCTGTCAGGCCAGCCGAGGGGGTCGAGCACCCCCAAGGGCGGCCTGTCAGGCCAGCCGAGGCGGTCAGTCACCTCCCTATGGCGTCCATCAGGCCAGCAAATGAGGTCGAGCACCACCCCAAGACGGCCTGTCAGACCAGCCGAGGGGGTCGAGCACCACCCAAGGGCCGGCTGTCAGGCCAGTCGAGGGGGTCGATCACCACCCCACGGCGGCCTGTCAGACCAGCCGGGGGGGTCGAGCACCCCCCAAGGGCGGGCTGTCAGGCCAGGCGAGGGGGTCGATCACCACCCCACGGCGGGCTAAACGGCAAAGCGCGAGGGGTCATCGACCCTTTGGAGGTCTTGCGAGACTGGACACTCGAAGCCCTCCCACACGGGTGTGGAGCAGGCTCTGATCGTGCGGCCAGCGCACCGGGCCGCCCCAGGCGTAGGGCCGCCGCCCTCGCGCCCGGCGCTACAGGGAAGGGACGCCTCTTCGAGGCTGACGAGGGGCTCTGGACCAGCCCGCAGCATCGTGTCGCTCGGCTCGATGGCCTCAACATCAAGGGCCCCTTGTCCTGGGTGACACCATGCCCGCAGGTTGACCCCTCGTCGAGAGCCTCGAAGAGGCGTCGCTGGATCTGTAGCGCCGGGCGCGAGGGCGGCGGCCCTACGCCTGGGGCGAGCGGGCTCTGCGTCCCTGGTCACAGACTGCTCCACACCCCTCCCACACCCGCCCTCACCCGTCATCCTTACCGATCCCTGCTACGGCGCCCTCGCCACCCTCCGGGGTCACGCTCCCGACGGGGTCACCGGCCGCCGATCCCGCCAAAGGCTCCTTCAGCCCACGCCGCACGCCCCCCTGCCTTGAACACTCTCGCCGATTCACCCCACCCCGATCACCTCGCCAACTTCGAGGCCACCAAAGGGGCGTTCCCCCCCTTTGGATTCCCTCCCGCGCTCGCGCCTCTCTCCAGGTGCTCGGGGTCCTTTCGTGGACCCTCCCTCGCACCTTCCCCTCGGCGCTCGCGCTCTCAACCCACGGCCTTTGCTCACATCCACCCCTCATACCACCCAGGCGCCACCCAGACAGTAAAGCCGTAAAGACGCTCAGTCGTAAGACCTCGCGAGGCGAAAGCCCAGGAGGCGGCGGCGCCTAGGCGCCGCGTCCCCGCGGCGGAAGGCGGCGCGGCAGCTGCGGGCGATGGAGTCCCAGCCGCCGCCGCGCTTGACCCGGGTGACGCCACCTTCAGTGCTTGCTTGAGAGCCTTCTGGAGACGTCTCCAGAGCGAATCTACAGTCGTCGCTATAGCCGTCCCAGCACCACTCCCAGACATTCCCAAGCATGTCATGCAGGCCCCAGGCGTTGGGCTTCAGTTGACCTACGGGGTGAGTCTGATCGACGCTGTTGCCACCGTACCATGCGATCTCGTCAAGGATTCCATACCGAGGGGTGCTGGTTCCTGCCCGACAGGCGCACTCCCACTCCGCCTCCGTCGGCAGCCTGTAGCCCGGACACGTCTTCCCCTTGAACAACACCTCTTCGATCGCGAAGCCCTCTTGGCCGGGCCTCCCCCTGGCCCCCTTGAAGGCGTAGCACTCCTCCAGGCCCTCCTGGCGCGAGCGCGCATTGCAGTACGCCACCGCGTCAAACCACGACACCTGCTCGACTGGCCTGTCCTCACCCTTGAAGTGCGAGGGGTTGTTGCCCATCAGCGCCAACCACTGGCGCTGGGTGATCGGCGTGCGCTGGATGGCAAAGCGCGTGGTCAGGATCACCTCGTGACGGGGTCGCTCGTTGTCACTCGCCTCAGGATCATCGTCTCCCGATCCCATCCAGAAGGTGTTCGGCTCGACGATCACGAAGTCATCCAGCGCGCCGCGCCCCGCAGGGATGGCCGCTGTGGCGGGGGGCGGCGCCAACTCAAGCAGCGGCTCCAGGCGCACTTGCACGAGCGCCTCGACGTTGGCCAGCGCGTTCTCGATCGAGGCCTCGCCGACGGCCATCTCCACGTCGAAGGCCTCCAGGCGCTCGTCGTGCTGCTCAACGCGATCGAGGAGATCGCCGAGCATGTCTCGATCCAACGTCCCCTTGACCAGAATGTCGAGGAGGCGATCGTCGCCAGCGGGCAGAGCCAGATCCGACTTGCCCTCGTCGAGCAGCACCCGGGTCAGATCCTCGATCTCCTGCACCGCGCCGTGGAAGCGCTCATCGACCTCCGCGATCTGCTCCAGCAGGCTCTGAAGCGGCCCGAAGTAGTCCCGCATGTAGGTTTCGAACTGGAGCGACATCCGGGCCATCGCCTCGACGTCCTTTTCGAACTGGGCCACGTCACGCTCCAGCAACGCCAGCCTGCGGTTGAGATCGATCTGCTGGCGCAGCCCAGCCAGCACCTTCTGCTGGGCCTCATGATCCCCGGCCAGCGCCCGCAAGCCCTCCTCGCACAAGGCGATCTTGCGCAAGAGCAGCAAGGTCGCCTGCGCCATGATCCGCACTGAGCGCATCAAGCGATGCTCGATCTCGCGCGCACGACCCGCCAGCGCCTCATTGCCCACGCTCTGCGCCTCGCCGTCGAGCTCCGCCCGGCGCCGCTCCATCTCGCGCACCCGGCCCGTGCCCGCCTCCACGGCCTGCTGGACGCCCTGGGCCAGCTCCCCGAAGAAGCGCTCATAGGCCCGTTGGCTGGACTTGATGTGCCCGATCATGGCGTCGTAGTTCGACACCAGCGTCTCCAACTCCCGAAGCCGCTCGTCCTCACCCATGGGTTCGGGGGGCAGCTGGACCTCCTCGACGATCGGATCGCCCTTGAAGAACAGGAAGGCCGTCTTGTGCCCCACGACCCGCTTCTCCCGGCGACCCGGGCGCTGACCCAGACGCACCCGCTCGCTGCGCTGCTGGATCTCGACCTTGAGGGTGTCGAGGTGGGCCGGCGCCGTAGGCACGGTGTAGGTGCGATCAAGGATTTTTATCTTGGTCATGACTGCTCCTCGCAGATCGGGGGTCGGCCTCCATTGTGCCTGGAACCCGATGCTTTGCAATGCGGGCAGCGCACTGGCTCCGTTGAGGGGCACGGTGGGGGCGGGGAGGAGGCGAGGCCGGCGGGGTGGGCCGCAGGAGCCATCGTCGGGATCACAGGCCGCCTGGGGCGGGTGGCGAGGTCGTCGGGGCGGCGTTGTTGGATGGACACGTCGATCACGACGGGTCGGCGTTGTTGTGTGGGCACGTCGCTCCCGGCGGGTCGGCGTTGTTGGATGGACACGTCGATCGCGACGGGTCGGCGTTGTTGGATGGACACGTCGATCCCGGCGGGTCGGCTTCGATGGACGGACACGCGGTCCTTCCGGGGACCGACGGGTTTGCCGGACCCTGATCGGGTCCGGCTGCACGCCGCGGCTACTCTGGGTCGCCCCTTTGGGGGCTCCAAAGTGCGTGTCCCCCCTTGGTGAGGTTGACGGGCCGAGCTGGTTTGAAGGGACGAGCACCCCCAATGAACCCGCGGATTGGGCTTGTCCGTGCGTTCCCGCGTCAACCCCGCCCCAACGGGGCGGCTCGGTAATTGGAGCCCCCAAAGGGGCGACACAGAGTAGATACTGTGTTGGAGTCAAGTCGAAAGAGACCTCCTTTCGTCGAAGGGTTGGCCACTGTTCAGGACGCCGTAGACCTGGCGAAGCAGCTTGTGCATCGCTGCAACTATTCTCTCTTTACCGGTTTTACCCCTG
>SYOX01000015.1 GCA_005804885.1 Pseudomonadota bacterium | reverse complement strand
GTAGCCAGGGTGGATCGCCTCGGCGCCGCTGGCCAGCGCCGCCTCGATGATCCGCGCGCCGACGAGGTAGCTCTCGGCGCTCGGGGCCGGCCCCACGCACCACGCCTCGTCCGCGCGCCGCACGTGCAGCGTGTTGCGATCAGCCTCCGAGTAGATCGCCACCGGGCTGATTCCCAGCTCTCGCAGGCCTCGCCCTATTCGCACGGCGATCTCGCCGCGGGTGGCGATCAACACCTTCTTGAACATCTCGCCCTCGGGCCTGACTGGGTGGTTGCGGGGCCCTCGGGGCACCCCCTCGCCAGCGGCCCCGCTTTCTAGCAACCCGCGCGAGAGCCTGTCAATCGGGCGCTCGCCCTCAAAACCTCGCCAGGGCGCGCCGAGCGCTTGTCTTTTGCGGATCCGGGAATAGGATGCGCGCCTCGCTCAATTAGGCCCGTCGCCCGACCAGGGCGCAGGCGAAGCGGCAAAGCCAACAGGAGAAGGGAGTCGATGGAGTACAACGTCCGGGAGTTGAACGAGATGGTGCGCGCCGAGTCGGTCTTCATCGACCGGATCATCGAGGAGACCCAGCGCGTCGTCGTCGGCCAGCGCCCCATGATCGAGCGCCTTATCATCGGCCTGCTCTGCGGCGGCCACGTGCTGCTCGAAGGTGTCCCGGGGCTGGCCAAGACCCTGACGATCAAGACCCTGGCCGAGACCCTCGGCGTGGGCTTCGGGCGCATCCAGTTCACGCCCGATCTGCTGCCGGCCGACCTCATCGGCACCATGATCTTCAACCAGGCCACGCGGGAGTTCGAGCCGCGCATGGGGCCGATCTTCAACAACCTGATCCTGGCCGACGAGATCAACCGCGCACCCGCCAAGGTCCAGTCCGCCCTGCTCGAAGCCATGCAGGAGCGCCAGGTCACCATCGGCGGCACCTCCCACAACCTCGCCGAGCCCTTCCTGGTGCTGGCCACCCAGAACCCCATCGAGCCGGAGGGCACCTCCCCCCTGCCCGAAGCCCAGATCGACCGCTTCATGCTCATGATCAAGGTCGGCTACCCCTCGCGCGAGGAGGAGCGCCAGATCATGGACCGGATGACCTCGGGCAAGTCCATCGAGATCCGCACCGTCGCCACCGAGGCCGACATCGTCAAGGCCCGCGCCGTGGTCGATCAGATCTACATCGACGACAAGATCAAGGACTACATCATCGACATCATCTTCGCCACGCGCGAGCCCGGCAGCTTCGGCCTCAAGGAGCTGACCGACTTCATCGAGTACGGAGCCAGCCCCCGCGCCTCGATCTTCCTCAACCAGGCCGCCCGCGCCCACGCCTTCTCGCGACACCGGGGCTACGTCACCCCCGAGGACGTCAAGGCCGTGGCCCCCGACATCCTGCGCCACCGCATCGTCCTGACCTACGAGGCCGAGGCCGAGGAGCGCTCCAGCGAGGATCTGATCCAGGTCATCCTCGACAAGATCGAGATCCCCTGAGGTCAGGCCATGGTCTTTGATCTCATCCGATCGTGGCTCAAGCCGCCCACGCTCGACGCCCCGCTGGCGCTTGAGGCGCTCAGCGACGAGGAGACCGTCGAGCGCCGCAAGGCGCTGATCAAGCGCGTGCGCAAGCTGGAGATCGTCACCCGGCGCGTCGTCAACGAGCAGCTCGCCGGCTCCTACCACTCGGTCTTCAAGGGCCGCGGGATGGACTTCGACGAGGTGCGCCCCTACCAGCCCGGCGACGACATCCGCCTGATCGACTGGAACGTCTCGGCCCGCATGGACGAGGTCTTCGTCAAGCGCTTCGTCGAGGAGCGCGAGCTGACCGTCTTCGTCCTCTACGACGCCTCCGCCAGCCAGCGCTTCGGCACCGGCGGGCGCACCAAGCAGGACGCGGCCGCCGAGATGGCCGCCATGCTGGCCTTCTCCGCCATCAAGAACAACGACCGGGTCGGGCTGATCATCTTCACCGACCTCATCGAGGTCTTCGTCCCCCCCAAGAAAGGCCGCAAGCACGTCCTGCGCGTCATCAGCGAGATCCTCGAGTTCCGCCCCGCCCGACGCGGCACCCAGATCGGCGCCGCGCTGGACTACTTCGCCAGAGTCTGCAAGCGGCGCAGCGTCGCCTTCCTGATCTCCGACTTTCAGGACGCCGGCTACAAGCAGAAGCTCGCCATCGTGGCCCGCCGCCACGACCTCGTCCCCATCGTCCTGATCGACCCGGCCGAGGAGGCCCTGCCGAAGATGGGCACCGTCTCGCTGGAAGACCCCGAGACCGGGGAGGTGTTCCACATCGACACCATGAGCCGCGCCGGCGCGAAGCGCTACGCGGCCCTGGCCGCTGACCTGCGCCTCAAGCGCGAGCGCATGTTCCGTCAGATGAAGATGGACGCCATCCACATCGAGACGCACAAGAGCTCCCTTGAGCCGCTGATCAACTACTTCAAGCTCAGGTCGAGGCGCTTCTAATGGGAGATTGGAGAGCGAGCACAGGTCGCGCAAAGGGCGCCCAGGCGCTCACGATAGGGCTCTCGCTGGCGCTCCTGGTCGCCTCGGCCGCCTCGGCGCAGGCGCCGCCGACCGGCGCCGACCCCTCGGCTGTGGGCGACGCGGCCTCGCCCAGGGGCGGCGATCCCGCCTCGAAGGGCGACGGGGCGCCCAGCGGGGCGGCCCCGGCCGAAGACCCGGCGACCTCCGATCCCGTGGTGGCCCCGCCGGTCCGCGGCGAGGTGTCGATGGAGCAGTCCTTCGCGGTGGTGATCGGCGGGAAGCCGGTCGCGGTGGACGCCAACGCCGACGCGCCGCCCAGGGCGAGCGTGGGCACCCCCCTGCTCTTGAGCCTGAAGGTGGTCCGGCCCGCCGGGACCTCCCTGGCCCTGCCCGGCGAGCAGGACACCGGGCGCTTCGAACTGCTCGGCGTCGAGCGCGCGCCCGAGGTGGTCGAGCCCGGCGCGGCCTCGATCGTCGAGACGATCCACCTGCGCTTCGCCGTCTGGAGGCCCGGCCGACACGTCCTGGAGGCCTTCTCGCTCAAGATCATGGACGCCGAAGGCGGGATCTCGTCGGTGACCACGCGCCCGGTCGACGTCCTGATCGCCAGCGTCATCGCCAACGAGGCCGACCCGAAGATGGCCGACCCCAGGCCGCCGGTGTCGGTCTGGGTCGAAGACTGGGTGCTGGTCTGGATCGGCGGCGTCCTGTTGAGCCTCCTGATCGCCGGCCTGCTCGGCGCCTGGCTCTACAGGGTCCTCGGCCCCAAGCCGCCCCCGCCCCCGCCCCCGCCCCCTCGCCCGGCCCACGAGATCGCGCTGGAGAAGCTCGGCGCCGTCGCGGCGGCCAACCTCCCCGAGCAGGGGCTCGTCGAGGAGTTCTACGTGCGCGTCTCCGAGGCCGTGCGCGAGTACCTGGGGCGCCGCTACAACCTGAGCCTCACCGATCAAGCCGGGCTGGAGCTGACCACCGAGGAGCTGATCGGGCTGCTCAGGGAGGTGCGCTGGCCCCGCGGCGTCAGCATGCGCTTCGTCGAGGCGCTCCTGTACGACTGCGACATCGTCAAGTTCGCCCGCTACACCCCCGCCGATGACGAGGTCGACGACCTGCTCAGGCGCGCCTTCCAGCTCGTCGAGCTGACCCGGATCACCGCCCTCGGGGATGCCGCCCTCTCGGCCGACCCCCACGGCGCCGCGCAGAAGGTCGATGCGACCGATGGCGTCGATGCCGGATCGGCGCCCGACGCGCGATCGGCCGCTGGGGAGGTCGCCGACGACGCCGAAGGAGATCCGGGCGCGGGTCCTGGGTTGAAGGGAGGTGAGCAGGATGCTTGATCTCTTCGAATATCCGCTGGTGTTGCTGGCGCTGCTGCTCTTGCCGCTCTACGCGCTGGTGCTCTACGGGCGCCGGGATCGGCGCAGCGGGCCGATGATGTTCAGCCGCGGGGCGCTCTTGCGCGCGGTCAGCGGCGGCCCGCGTGTGTTGCTCAAGCAGGGGATGCCGCTGCTGCGGCTGGCGGCGCTGGCGCTGCTGATCATCGCCTGCGCGCGGCCGAGCATCCCGGACGCCGAACAGGTCGAGGTGGAGGGCATCGACATCTACCTCGTGCTGGACCTGTCGGGCTCGATGCAGGCCATCGACGTCACCGACGAGGAGCTGCGCGGCTGGCAGCAGCGCCGCGGAGAGCCGCCCAACCGCTTCCAGATCGCCCGGGAGGTGCTGGCCGACGTGATCCGCTCGCGGCACAACGATCGGATCGGGATGGTGGTCTTCGCCCGGGAGGCCTACCTTCAGTTTCCGCTGACGCTCGACTACGGCACGATCCTGCGCCAGCTCGAACAGCTCGAGCTGGGGGACATCGACGGGTCGGGGACGGCCATCGGCAATGCCCTCGGGCGCGGCGTCGCGGGCCTGCGGGAGCAGGGCGAGTCGGCGTTGATGACCACGCAGCAGGAAGATTCGAGGACGAAGATCATCGTGCTGATCACCGACGGCGACCGGCGCGGCGGCAACCTGTCTCCGCTGGAGGCGGCGGACTTCGCCGTCGAGCACGGGGTCAAGATCTTCCCCATCCTCGTCGGCGGCGAGGGGCGGGCGCGGGTGCCGGTGGGCAAGGATCTCTTCTCGGGTCGGATGACCTACCGCTATCAGGATTACCCGGTCGACCCGGCCTTGCTGGAGAAGATCGCGGAGAAGACGGGCGGGACCTTCTACCGGGCGGCGGACAAGAAGGGGCTGGAGACGAACCTGCACGCGATCCTCAACGCGATGGAGCGGGCCCCGGTCGAGGACGCCGCCAGCGTCAGCCGCCAGCAATACTTCGGGAACTTCGCCCTTGGGGCCGTGGTTCTGCTGCTCCTGGAGGCGCTCTTGACCTTCGCGGTCGTGCGCCCCTTTCCTTGAGCCGACGACAGGAGAGATAGGCCGTGTCCTTTGCAAGACCCGAGATGCTCTGGCTCCTGGCGACGCTGCCGCTGCTGGTGGGCCTGTACGGCTGGCACTGGTCGTGGAAGCGGCGGGTGGCCGCGCGGCTGGGCAACCCGCTGTTGATCGCCGGGCGCAGCGGCCGCAAGCAGGTGCTCCAGTTCGCGCTGGTGGCCGCGGCCGTGTCGCTGTCCGTGGTGGCTCTGGCGAGGCCGCAGTGGGGTGAGCGCTCCAGGACGGTCAAGCGCGAGGGCATCGACGTGGTGCTGGCGCTGGACATCTCGCGCTCGATGCTGGCGGCCGACGTCAACCCGAGCCGGTTGCGGGCGGCCAAGGACGAGCTGATGCGGGTGCTGGGGCAGCTGCGCGGCGACCGGGTCGGGCTGGTGGTCTTCACGGGGGTCAGCTTCGCCCAGTCGCCGCTGACGACCGATTATGGCGCGATCGGCTTCTACCTGCGCCGGCTGGACCCCTCGGACATGCCCGTCGGCGGCACGGCCTCGGGGCGCGCGCTGCTGGACGCGATCGAGCTGTTGACCGGCGAGCGCCTCAAGCGCGGCGGGGAGGACGCCGAGGCGGGGGAGAAGGCGCTCAAGCGCGCCCGCACCCAGGTCATCGTCCTGATCACCGACGGCGAGGATCACCAGGGCGACCCGCTGGAGGCCGCCAGGATGGCCAGCGAGCGGGGGATCAAGATCTTCACGGTCGGCTTCGGATCGGACAAGGGCGAGCCCATCCCGGTCTACGACACCAAGGGCCAGCGCGCCGACTTCCTCAAGGATCGCCAGGGCAACACCGTCTACACTCGCCTGAACGCAAAGCCGCTGGAGGAGATCGCCCGCCAGACGGGGGGGAGCTACGTCCATTATGGCGGTGAGGGGTCGATGGCCAACGCGATCACGACCGCCCTCAACGCCCTCGAAAAAGATGAGCTGGATTCGATACTTAGAGTGGAGGGCGAGGATCGATTCTACGTCTTCCTCTTTCCGGCGTTGATCCTGCTGTTGCTGGCGACGCTGCTCGGCGAGCGGCGGGGGCTGCACCTCGCCTTCTGGCACCGCCAGCCGAGCGCGCGGGGCAACCGGGGTGACGAGACGAGGTTCGACGGTGCGCGGCTCCTGCCCTTCTTGGTGGCGCCCGTGGCGGCGCTGGCGGTCTCGGCCCAGGGCTGCGACGCGATCCACGAGCACCTGGTGATGACCCGCGTGCGGGACGTGGAGGCCGGCAACGGCTTGCTGATCGAGGGGAAGGCGGATGAGGCGCTCAAGCGCTACAAGGCGGCCGAGGCGCAGGTGCCGGCCACCCCGGCGCTCCAGTACGACCTCGGGCTGGGCTTTCTGGGGGTGGCGGACCTCGATCAGAGCATCGCGAGCCTCTCGCGGGCGGTGGAGTCGCCGGACGAGGGGCTGCGCTTCGAGGCGCTCTTCAGCCTTGGGGTGGCCCATTACCGCAAGGAGCAGTGGAAGGAGTCGCTGGAGGCCTTCAAGGGGGCGCTGCGGCTGAGGCCGGATGACGAGGCGGCCAAGCGGGCCTTCGAGGTGGCGCTGATGAAGGTCTATCCGCCTTGTTCGGCGCTGGAGGACGCGCTGGAGGAGAACGACGGCCGCGAGGCGGCCACGCAGCTTCAGGAGCCCGAGAAGAAGGAGCTGGTGCTGTGCGGGGGCGACGAGGACTGGTACGCGGTGCCGATCTACGGCGGCTCGATCGTCCGGGCGGAGGCGACCTTCGGCCGGCTGCGCGAGCGCGAGCCGGGCGATCCTGCGATGCTGCCCGGCCCCGAGAGCCTGCGGCTGGTCCTCTTTGGCCCCGACGGCGAGACCGTCCTGGGCGTCTCGGACGCCGATCCCGAGGGGTTTGATGCGGGCAAGGAGGGCGACAAGGCGGCCCGCTCCATTGGCCCGCTGCGCTTGACCGAGGACATGCTGGCGATCGCGCCGGGCTCGCGGGATCTCGGTCAGGCTTTCTTGCGGGTGGTCGCCGACGAGAACATCGAGCTCAAGTACGACCTGGCGCTCAAGGTCATCCCGCCCTGCTTCGCGCTGGAGGACGACTACGAGGACAACGACAGCGCGGCGGCGGCGGCGCCGATCAAGGAGGAGGCCGAGCAGGCGGCGCACGTCTGCAAGGGCGACGAGGACTGGTACGCCGTCGAGGTCAAGGCCGGCGAGGATCTCTTCATCGACGTGATCGCCGGGACCGACGCGGAGACGGAGAGCTCGCCGCCGCTGGAGGTCGGGCTCTTCGAGGCCGACGGGGTGGCGGTCGCCAGCGCCGTCGAGGAGGTCCAGACGCCTGCAGGGCGGCTCTATGGGGTCGGGCTGCGGGCGGCCGAGGTCGATCGCCGGGTGCTCTTGCGGGTGCGCGGCGCGAACAACGCCGAGCAGGGGCCCTACCGCATCCAGCTCTTCCGCTACCCCCCTTGTGAGCAGGGGGGCGACGACCGGCTGGAGGAGAACGACGCGCGCGATGCGGCCACCGAGCTGCCGCGCGGCCAGGGGCCGACCCGGCACCTGCGGCTGTGCCCTGGTGATCCTGATCACTTCAAGATTGCGGGGCAGAAGGGGGATCACATCGTGCTGGGGGTTCGCTACGACGCGCTTGAAGGCGACGGGGGGATCGGCGGGCCGCCAGTGGTCTTCCGGCTCTGGAACGAGGGCGGCGACACGCTGATCGCCGAGGGGCAGCCCGTCGTGGTGGCGCCGCCCCAGGTCAGCCCTGTTCAGATGGCGCTGGCCGGGGAGGAGCTCAAGGAGGACGCGGGCTTCATCCTGGAGGTGGACGCGCCGGGCTCGACCGCGGCGCGCTACTACGACATCATCCCGCTGGACGGCGACAAGTCCCAGCCGCCGCCGCAGGAGCCGCAGGAGCCTCAGGACGAGGAGCAGGAGGAGAAAGATCAGCAAGATCAAGAAGATCAGGCGGATCAGGAGCCTCAGGAGCCTCAGGAGCCTCAGGAGGAGGAGGAGGGGCAGCCGAAGCCCTCTGAGGAGGAGGCCGAGGAGGAGAAGCGGGCCAACATCGAGGAGCTCCTGGAGAACCTTGAAGAGAGCGACGACAACTTCCAACTCAGGAAGGCCCTTGAGGATGTGCCGGAGCGATACATTGAGAACGACTGGTAGCGCGGCCTTGATCGCGCTGCTGATGGCCGCGTCGGTCTTGGGGCCGGCGCCCGAGGCGGCGGCGCAGGGAGAGCCGGAGATCTTCGTGACGGTCGATCCGCCGGCTGTGGCGCTGGGCGGCACGGTGCAGTACACGCTGCGGCTCCAGACCGGGGGCCATCAGGACGCGCGCCTGACGTCCAACCCGGGCTTCGGGTCGCTGGAGGTGCTGGGGACGAGCCGCGGGACCGAGTTCGTCTCGACGCCCACGGGCGCGGAGTTGAGCTACACCTTCACCTTCACGCTGCGGGCGACGGCCGTGGGCGATCACGCCATCGAGGGGCCTGGCGCGGTGGTGGGCGGCAAGGCGCTCAAGGGTCGGGAGGTCAAGGTGATCGTGGTCGATCGCGGCGAGTCGCCGCCGGTCGGCGCTGAGGGGACCCAGGCGGTCTTCATCAAGGCCACCTTCAGCAACCCCCGGCCCTATGTGGGCGAGCAGGTGCAGGCCGAGTACGCCATGTACCTCGACGAGCGGCGGGTCGGCCCCTTCGGCGTGGACGTGGTCGATCTCCAGGCGCCGGCCTTTGACGGCTTCTGGATCGAGAACCTGGGCGAGCAGATCCGCGCCAGCGCGCGGCGCGCGGTGGTCGGGGATCGGGAGTACGCCGTGCGCCCGATCCAGATCATGTCGATCTTCCCGCTGCGGGCCGGTGAGATCGAGATCGGGGCGATGAAGATGGAGGTGGAGGCGAGCGGCCGCAACTCGCTGCGCCGCCAGCGCCTGACGCTGACCACGGAGCCTGATCTCATGGAGGTGCGCCCGTTGCCTGCTGGTGCGCCCGGCGGGTTCTCGTCAAGCAATGTGGGCCAGTACCGCCTCAAGGTCACGGTGGACAAGGCGAAGGTGGGCGTCGGCGAGCCGCTGATGGTGCAGATCAAGGTGGAGGGGACCGGGATGATCGGGCGCTTGAAGCTGCCGGAGCTCCCGGAGGGCGAGGGCTACAGGCTCCTGGAGCCCGTCGAGCGCAAGAACAGCGGCCCGATCGGGCAGCTCATGGGCGGCGACAAGACGGCCGAGGTCGTCGTGACGCCGACGCGGGCCGGGGTGCTGACGATCCCGGCGCTGACGCTGCACACCTTTGAGCCGACGGAGGGGCGTTACGTGTCGCAGTCCTCGCGGGCGATCTCGGTGGCGGTCACGGGGACCTCGGTGGCCCCTGACGAGGAGGTCGAGCTCGTCGAGCGGGACGTCTCCAAGCCGGAGGCGTTGAGGCTGGCCGAGATGCCGCTGGAGCCGCTGCGGCCGCTGGCGGTCGAGGGGGGAGCTGGTCCAGGCGAGGTGTTCGGCGAGCCGTGGTTCCTGCTGGGGCTGGTGGGGCCGCCATCGGGGTTCCTGGCGTGGGTCCTGGTGGGGGCGTGGCGGCGGCGCTGGAAGGGCGGGGCGGAGGTCCGCAAGCGCCAGAGCGCGCCGAAGCTCGCCCGAGCGCAGTTCAAGGAGGCCGCGGCGCAGGCGGCGGCGGGGCAGGAGGCGCAGGCGTGCGCGACGATCTCGGCGGCGATGACCGCGTGGCTGGCCTCGGCGCTGGAGCTGGCTCCTGGGGGCGTGACGGCCTCGCGGCTCTCGCGGCTGCTGCCGGAGCGTGGGGTGTCGCCGGAGCGCGTCGCGGAGCTCCTGGCGCTGCGAGAGGTCTGCGATCAGGCGCGCTTCGGCGGGGCGCTCTCGGAGCCCGCCGAGGCGCTGGTGGTCCGTGCCCAGGCGCTCCTGGACGAGATCGAGGGGGCGAAGTCGTGAGAAGCCATTGGGAAACTGAAGGCCGTCGTTGTGGGGGTCCAAAGAGGCCATCTGCGGCTGGAGCGCTGATTGGTTTGACTCCCGTCGGTCATCGGTCCGACAGAGCCGATGCCGTCGTCGTCGATGCTCGACGGGCCAAAGGCCCGCCTGCGCTCTCCTCCTTGGCCTCGACCCTGTCGGCCTCGACGACCT
>SYOX01000103.1 GCA_005804885.1 Pseudomonadota bacterium | reverse complement strand
GTCTGGGGTCAGTGCATTGGCCTTGCTCAAAAACTCGATCCCGTGTTGGCCGCCATCCTTCATCGACCCGTGGGCCTGTCAAAAGGGCTCAGAGGGCTCTGCGCCGGGTCCCGGAGGAGATGTGACTAAGAGACAGCCTTGCGAAGCGAGGGGGAGGACAGGAGGGGGAGTCAAGCCAGGGGGAGGACAGGAGGGGGAGTCAAGCGAGGGGGAGGACAGGAGGGGGAGTCAAGCCAGGGGGAGTTGCCGGCGCGCTCGCTACCCGGCGGTTCTTTGGTTAGAGTGGTGGCGGGAGAACTCTGGGGTAATTTTTCAACTCGAGGGCGATGATGCGAGCGAAGATCCTGGCGCTGGCGTTGGCTTTGTTGGTCCTGGGTGCGTGCGGCGGGGACAACCCTTCGGCCGCTGGCGGCTCGGTGAGGGTCGAGGACGTGGTGGCGCCGCTGGTGGCCTTCGTCGAGCCTCAAGAGGGTACGTCGGTGTCGGGCGTCGTGCCGGTGGAGATCGAGGCGACCGACGCGGCGGGCGTGCGGCAGGTGACGCTCCTGGTTGACGGGGTGGAGGCGGTTCAGATCGTCGAGGCGCCCTACACCTGGAGTTGGGACGCGTCGGCCGAGACGCCAGGGCCGCATACGCTGTCGGCGAAGGCCGAGGACGCCGCCGGGAACATCGGAGAGGCGTCGATCACCTTGCTCGTGGAGGGCTGCCAGGGGCCAGGGTGCGGCGGCGCGCTGTCGCTGCTGAGGCCCGCCGAAGGGGACTTCGTCAACGGGGTCGTGGAGGTGGTGGCCGAGGTGGAGGAGGCGTCGGGGGTCGAGGCGGTCACCTTCCACGTCGACGGCGCCGAGGTCGGCGCGGCGGGCGCGGCGCCCTTCGCGATCTTCTGGGACACGCGGGATCGGGTCGACGGCGCGGTGTCGCTGGAGGCCCGCGCGCAGGGCGCGGCGGGTGAGCCCCTGTCGGCGAGCGCGCGGCTGACGGTGGACAACACGCCGCCGACGGTGGTGCTGGCGCAGCCCGGCGTGGAGGACGTCGTGGCGGACTCGGTGCGCTTCGAGGCGGCGGTGTCGGACAACTTCGGGGTGCGCGGCGGCGTGGCGCGGGTCGATGGCGCCGGGATCGAGGCGGCCTTGGGGGCCGAGGGCTTCGAGGGCGCGCTGGACGTCTCGGGGCTTGAGGCCGGCGATTACACGCTCGAGGTCGAGGCCGTCGATCTGGGCGGGCTCGTCGGCGCGGACAGCCGGGCCTTCGTCGTGGACAGGCCGCCGGTGGTGTCGATCCTGTCGCCCGTCGAGGGCGCCGAGGTGACCGGGCAGGTCGAGGTCCGGGTCGAGGCCAGCGACGACGTGTCGCTGGTCGAGGTGGCGCTCTTCGTCGACGGGGAGCCCGCCGGGCTCTTTGACCAGGGGGCGCTGACCTGGGATCCGCCGGTGGGCTCGGGGCCGTCGACGCTGGAGGTCGTGGCGACCGACGATCGCGGCCAGCGCGGGGTGGCGAGCGTGGGCGTCCTGGTGGAGCGGGGCTTCGGGCTGCGGCTGCTGCGCTGCGAGGAGGCCTGCGCGCCGCTTGAGCCCGGCGCGGTCCTGAGCGGGGCCGTGCGGGTGCGGGTCGAGTCCGACGACGAGGCGATCTCCCGGGTGGACTTCCTGATCGACGGGCGCGGGGTGCTGACGGACAACGGCGCCCCCTTCGAATACCTGCTCGACACGCTGGAGTTGGACGACGGCGAGGTGGTGATCCGGGCCCTGGCGAGGGCCGGGGCGCTGGGGTCGTCGATCGAGGCGAGGGTCAGGATCAACAACTGCGACAAGGATGAGGACGGCGTGGCCGCCGAGGGCGGGCGCTGCGCGGGGGCGGACTGCGACGATCTGGATCTGCTGGTCTTCCCGGGGGCCGTGGACTTCGTGGGCGACGGCGTCGATCAGAGCTGCGACGGCCTGGACGGGGTGGACGGGGACGGGGACGAGCACGCCTCGATCGACTCGGGCGGCGGCGACTGCGACGACGCCAACCCGGAGGTCTTCCCCTGCCCCTTTGACCCGGTGGGGGTGTGCGCGGATCGGCTCAGCGACCGCTTCAACTGCGGAGGCTGCGGGCGCGCGTGCGATCTGTCGCTGAGCTGTGTCCAGGGCGCCTGCGTGTGCGAGGGGCAGAGCTGCGACGAGGGCGAGCCCGAGGATTACGACTTCGGCGTGCCGGCGACCTTCTTCAGCGCGCTGGTGATCGTCACCGACCGGGCGCAGGGCGACGACGTGGACGGCGACGGCGACGTGGACAACGCCTTCGGGCCGATGATCGGCGAGCTGGGCAGCCTGCTCGGGGCGGACGTCAACGCCCAGCTCCGCTTCTTGATCAGCACCGGCCAGCTCGCCCTCGGGGCGACGTGGCCGACGCTGACCCCGCCGAACGTCTCCGAGGCCATCGGCGTCCAGGTCGACTTCTTCGACCTGGTCGACGTGGACAACAACCCCCGGACCCAGGAGGTCTGGCGGGCCGATCGCGACAGCTTCGTGCCGGGCTTTATCGCGCCCCGCACGCGCTTCGTCGGCGGCGTGATCGAGGGCGGCGCGCTGGAGGCCGGCCCGGCGGACAACTTCCGGATGATCATCCCGCTTGGCGACGTGCCGCTGCCGCTGATCATCGACCGGGCGACGCTGCGCGGCGAGGTGTCGGTCGACGCGCCGGGGATCGGGCTGGCCGACGGGACGGTCGGCGGGGTGATCCGCTTTGGCAACTTCATCGGCGCCCTGAACGCGTTGCTCCAGTCGGACTTCTGCTCCTGCCTCGGCCTGGACTCGCCGATGATCGACCTGTCGCTGGGCAACGGCCCGAGGGCCTGCGTGGGCCAGTTCGACAGCGGCACCTGCGAGCAGCGCGGCCAGGGTCTCTGCGGCGCCCTTGCGGACAACTGCGGCCTGATCATGCTCATCTTGCCCGGTCAGATGGACGTCGACACCGACAACAACCGCCGCAATGACGCCTTCAGCGTCTTCCTGCGGCTCGAAGGCCAGGGGGCCGACATCATCGGGGTGACGCCTTGAGGCTCCCCTTCGCCGAGGGCCTGCGCTCCCGCCACATCGCCCCCTTCGATCCAGACGCCGTCACCAGCCGCGAGGGCGGCCAGCCCGAGGCCGATCCGCTCTCCGTCGGCCTCCTGGCCGACGACGTGGAGGCCATCTGGGCCGCCGTGGTGGCCCTCTACCGCACCGGGCTGCAGCCGGCCATCGCCCTGTGCCTGCGCCGAGGTGGGCAGGTGATGCTCGACCGCGCCATCGGCCACGCCTCGGGCAACAGCCCCGCCGACGGCCCCGACGTCCCCAAGGTGCAGGCGACCCCCGCGACCCTCTTCAACCTCTTCTCCGCCTCCAAGGCGCTGATCGCCACCCTGATCCACATGCTCGACGATCGCGGCCTCGTGCGCGTCGACGACCCCGTGGCGGCCTACGTGCCCGAGTTCGCCCAGCGCGGCAAGGAGTGGGTCACGCTGCGCCACGTCCTGACGCACCGCGCCGGCATCCCTCGCCTGCCCGCCGAAAAGCTCAACCTGGACATCCTGGCCGACTGGGACGCCATCATCGCGCTGATCTGCGGCTCCGAGCCCTCCCACCTGCCCGGCCGCAGCCTGGCCTACCACGCCCTGACCGGCGGCTGGGTGCTCGCGGAGGTCCTCCAGAGGGTCACCGGCCAGACCGTCCGCCAGTTCATGCGACAAGAACTGCTCGACCCCCTCGGCGTCGAGCACCTCGACTTCGGCACCAGCCCGCAGCTGGCCCCCACGGTCGCCCTGAGCGCCCTGACCGGCCCCCCCGTCCTCTTCCCCTTCTCGGCCATGATCGAGCGCGTCCTCGGCGTCCCCTTCGCCGACGCCGTGGCCTTCTCCAACGATCACCGCTACTTGACCGGCGTCATCCCCGCAGGCAACGCCGTCGGCACCGCCAACGAAACCTGCCTCTTCTACGAGATGCTCCTGCGCGGCGGCGCCCTGGGCGGCCACCGCTTCCTCTCCGAGACCGCCGTGCGCCGCGCCACCACCGAGCAGACCTGGCGCGAGGTCGACGTCAACTTCGGCCTCCCCATGCGCTACAGCATGGGCTTCTTCCTCGGCGACGAGTGGATCAGCATCTACGGCCCCAACACCGCAGGCGTCTTCGGCCACCTCGGCCTGACCACCATCACCGCCTTCGCCGACCCCACCCGCGACATCAGCGTCTGCCTCATGACCACCGGCAAGCACCTCCTGAGCCCCCACCTCTGGCACCACCTCGGCGTCCTTCGTGCCATCACCTCCCGCTGTCCTCGCCTTTAACACAGCGGGCAAGCCGAGATCATTGAGTCAACTTCGATGAGGGTCACGTCGGGATCGGCGAGTCGACTTCGTGGACGGGCAAGGGGAGATCGGCGAGTCAACTTCGATGATGGACAAGGGGGATCGGCGAGTCGACTTCGTTGACGCACACGTCGAGATCGGGGAGTCAACTTCGATGAGGGTCACGTCGGGATCGGCGAGTCGACTTCGTTGACGGACACGTCGAGATCGACGAGTCGACTTCGATGAGGGTCACGTCGGGATCGGCGAGTCGACTTCGTTGATGGTCACGGAGAGATCGGCGAGTCGACTTCGGTGACGGGCAAGGGGAGATCATCGAATCGACTTCGATGACGGGCACGTCGAGATCGGCGAGTCGACTTCGGTGACGGGCAAGGGGAGATCATCGAATCGACTTCGATGACGGGCACGTCGAG
>SYOX01000102.1 GCA_005804885.1 Pseudomonadota bacterium | reverse complement strand
GCCGCGCGCCGCGCCTGGCCCGCGGGCGCGGCACGACGATCGGCCCTCCCCCGCCCCGCGCCGGCCTCCTCGGCCGCCTGCCGCGCCAGCCAGCTGCGCGCGGTC
Organism: Pseudomonadota bacterium; assembly: GCA_005804885.1. Classification (GTDB taxonomy): domain Bacteria; phylum Myxococcota_A; class Bradymonadia; order Bradymonadales; genus SYOX01. The sequence continues at coordinate 22,704 of SYOX01000102.1, read as the reverse complement.
AACCTCAACAGCGGCCCGACGACCTCGGGGATCCGCAGCGCGCTCTGCTCGCCCGCGTAGATCGGCCGCACCGGCCTGCTGGAGATCCTCAAGCCCGCCAGCGCCGCCTTGGACAGCATGTCGTTCGGAAAGCCGTAGCGCGGATAGAGCGCCGTCAGATCCAGCCGCTCCAACCCCTCCCGAGAGATCGCCGTGTACCCGCACTGCGCGTCCTGAAGCCGCTCCAGCCCCGTCGCCCACCGCGTCATCGCCGCCAGCACGATCACCCCCATCAGCCGCTCCTTCGGGAAGCGCCGCCAACCCCCAGGCCACGAGAGCCTGTCGCCGACCACGTAGTCCGCCTCCCCCTGCAGGATCGGCAGCAGCAGCGCGGCCATGTCGTCCGGGTGCATCTGGTTGTCCGCGCCGACCACCACCGCCACGTCGTAGCCGTGCTCCACGCACCACCTGTAGCCCGTCACGATCGCCGCGCCGACGCCCCGGTTGCCCTCGTGGCTGCACACCACCACCGCGCGCTCCTGGCCGGCCCTGCGCGCCACCTCCGCCGTCTCGTCCTCGCTGGCGTCGTCGACCACCACCGCCACGTCCACGTAGCCGGGCAGCGTCGAGAGCGTCACCGGCAGCAGCTGCCGCTCGTTGTACGCGGGGATGACCACCGCGACCCTCTTCCTGGCGATCACGCGCCCTCCTTCACCGCTCGCGCTCCCCCACCTTCGACACCGAGCGCAGGTGGGCCACCCCCATCCGCAGCGCCGCGTCTCCCTCCAGCCACCCCTCCGAGCCCGGCTGCGACAGCGGCCCCTCCTGGGCGACCTCCACGTCCGGCGCCACGCCCCGATCCTGGATCGACGCCCCCGAGGGCGTGCAGTAGCGCGCCGTCGTCAACTTCAACGACGAGCCGTCCTTCAAGTCCACGATCGTCTGCACCGTGCCCTTGCCAAAGGTCCTGACCCCCACCAGCGCCGCCCTGCCCTGATCCTTGAGCGCGCCGGCCAGGATCTCGCTCGACGAGGCCGAACCCCCGTCGATCAAGACCGCCAGCGGCCCCCCGAAGACCGTCGTCTCGGCCCGCGCCTCGAAGCGCTGCGTCTGCCGATCCTCCCTGCCCCGCGTCGTCACGATCAACCCCTCGTCCAGGAAGAGATCCGCGACCTGCACCGCCTCAAGGAAGTAACCCCCTGGATTTCCTCGTAAATCAACCACCAACCCCCTGAGCCCGCCGGGGCTCGCGGCCAGCTCCTCCAGCCCCGCCTTCACCTCCCGCGCCACCCCCTCCTGAAAGGACCTGATGCGCACGTAGCCCATCCCCGAAGAGAGCGAGCGCACGCTGACCGCGTCGATCTGGATCACGGCCCGCTTCAGGTCGAAGGTCAGGCGCTGACCCTCCCCGGCCCCCCGCAGCACCTCGAGCTGGATCGCGCTGCCCTCCGGCCCCCGCAGGCGGTCTATCGCCTGCCGCGCCGTCCAGCCCGCCACCGACACCCCGTCGATCCCGACCAGCGCGTCTCCCTGCCTCACCCCGGCCCCCTCCGCCGGCGACCCCTCCACGGGCGTGATCACCACCAGCCGGCCGCCGCGGGCCTCAAGCTCCAGGCCCACGCCGACGAAGTCCCTCTCGGACTCCTCGCGCATCGCCGCGACCTCTTGCGGCGAGAACCACTCCGAGTGCGGGTCCAGGGCGCCCACGGCCCCCTTGATCGCCGCGTCGATCAAGGCGCCCTGATCCACCGGATCCACATAGGAGCGCTCGATGTAGCTCAAGACCTTGCCCAGCGGGGTCAGCCGCGCGTAGGGATCGGGCCCCGAGTTGGCGACGACCGACCCAGGGGTGCCGGCCAGCAGCCCGCCGACGAAGCCCAGCGCCAGCAGCGACGACGCCGTCACCGCCCGGCGCCCCCTGTCCCCGCCGCGCACCACCGCGCTCGCCCGCTGACCCATCTCGCCCCCCGCCTCAGCGATTCTCGTGCGCCGACACCGGCGCAAACCACCCCTCCGGATCCACTGGCCTGCCTTCGCGCCGCAGTTCGAAATAGATCCGGGGCGGCTGCTCACCAAAGGGGTTGCCCACCATGCCGACCAGCCCGCCGCGCTCCAACCTCACACCCTCCTTCACCAGAGCCGGCTTGAGGTGCGCGTAGATCGAGTGCAGGCCGTCGCCGTGATCCACGATCACCATCTGCCCGAAGCCCTTGTAGGGGCGCGCCAGGACCACCACGCCCTCCTCCACCGACCTGACCCTGTGACCCTGCGGCGCCGCGATCGTCCAGCCCGTGTGCCGCACCTCCTGGACGGACTGGCGCATCGCCTTCGTGACCCCGAACTTGTCCCGCACCTTGCCGTAGATCAAGGGCAGGTGCAGCTTGCCGCGCGCCTCGTCCCACGAGCGCGGTGCGACCGGCGGCGCCTCCCGATCCGCCTCGACGGCGACGCGCGCGTCGACGGGCGCGGGGACCACCGCCAGCGCCACGCCGATCGCCGACTCAGGCCCCAGGTCGACGGCGCGATCCGGCGCCACCTCGGCCACGGGAACCTCGACGGCCTCCTCGACGACCTCCGCGACGGGCGCCTCGACGGCCTCGATCTCCTCGATCCCCTCGGACACCGCCCGCGCCCCCTCCAGCGCCGCGCTGATCGCCTGACGGCCCCGCCCCATCGCCTCCGGGACGACCTCGACCCGCAGCCCCCTGCCCTGCTCGCCCGCCGACACCCGCGCCCGCGCCTCCAGCAGCCGCGCGGAGGTGTGGCGCAAGGAGGCCTCGACGACGATCCCGGCGCGCGGCGACGCGCCCGACGACAACCAGGAGGGCCGAAGCTGGGCCCTGCGGTGCGCTCGCCACAGGAGGCGGACGTCCCGCCGCGCCCCCTCGGTCAGCACCTCAAACGCCGCGCGCTCTTGAGCCAGCGCCTCCAGCGCCGCGGGATCTTGAGCCACCTCGCCCGGCGCCGCCGCGCCCCGCGCCGCCGCTGTGCCCTGCCCCGCGCCCGCGAGATCCCCGGCCAGCGCCGCGCTCGACACCGCGATGAGCGCCGCCACCACGCCCGCGATCCAGCCCCTGGACAAGCCCAAGCCCATCACCAGGCCACCCCCTCGACCTGCCTGAGGTAGACCCGCAGGCTCAACGCCGTCCCCGCCCACGAGAGCAGCACCCCCGACAGGATCGCGGCCGGCGCCGCCCACAAGAACACCGCCCCCAGATCCAGCGCCGCCCAGGGCAGCGCCTCGGCCAGCGGCCTCGACAGCGCCACCAGCCCCGCCGCCAGCGCCGCCGCCCCCACGCCCCCGCCAAAGAGCCCGAGCCACATCGACTCGGCGTAGAAGGGCCAGATCATGTGGCGATCGCCGCCGCCGATGTGCCGCAGGATCTCGATCTCCTCCCGGCGCCTGAAGATCCCCACCCCGAGCGCGTTGGAGACCACCAGCAGCCCCACCAGCGCCACCAGCGCCGCCAGCCCGACGAGCACCCACCGCAGCGGCTCGATGTCCGCGACCACCTGCGCGACCTCGACGCTGCCGGCCTCGACGCCCTCGACCTCCGCTCTGACCTCCAGGGCCTTGAGCCGCTCGGCGACCCGCCCCATGCCCTCGGACGGCTGCCTCAGGCGCACGTTGATCGTCGTCGGCACCATCGACGCGTCCAGCCCGTCGAGCCCGCCGACCTCACGCCGCAGCAGCGCCAGGTTCGCGGCCCCGTCGAGCACCTGGGCCGAGGCCACGTCCGGCCAGCCGGCCACCTCCTGCGAGAGCGCCCGGGCCTGCTCGGCGCCGACCCCCGGCGCCAGGATCACCTCGGCCTGCAGCGACTCGACCGCCCTGGCCTCGACCTCGCCGAGCCCCGCCGCGCCGATCACCAGCACCAGCGGCACCAGCAGCCCCGCCGCGATCGCCGCCACGCAGCCCGCCGACAGGAGCCAGTGTCGCCTCAAGTTCAACAGCGCCCGCCTCATCCCCGCCTCCTCAACGTCCCGCTGGCTCGACCCCCCGCCGGGGCGCGATCAACCCAGCGCCGCCCCTTCGACCCCGCCGGCCCGCTCGATCCCGAAGCCGCCCACCTGGGCCAGCCGCGCCGCCGGCCTGTCCTCGACGATCTGCCCTCGCTCCAGGCGCACGACCCTGTGCGGCGTCTCGTGCACCAGAGAGGGCTCGCAGGTCGCCCACAGCACCGTGACGCCGCGCACGGAGGCCTGCCAGATCAGCCGCTCGAAGTCCGCCTTGAGCGCCGGGTCCAGGCCCGCCGTCGGCTCGTCGGCCAGCAACACCGAGGGCCCCGCGACCAGCGCCCTGCCCAGCGCGCACAGCAGCCGCTCGCCCTGAGAGACCTCCGAGGCCATCGCCCGACCCTTGTGGCCCAGCCCCACGTCCATCAGCGCCGCCCGCGCCTTGCGCTCGGCGATCTCGGCGTCCTCGCCGGCCAGCACCAGCGGCAGGGCCACGTTGCCCAGCAGGGTCCTGTCCGGCAGCAGCCGCGCGCTGCTGTCGACCAGCGCCACGTTCCGGCGCAGCGCCGGCAGCGCCCGCCGCTGGACGGTCGACAGATCGCGCCCGGCGATGAAGAGCCGCCCCGAGGTCGGCCGCTCGGCCTTGTGCAGGAGCCTCAGCAGCGAGCTCTTGCCCGCGCCGGTCGGACCCAGCAGCCAGACGAGCTGGCCCCGCTCAATGTGGAGGTTGATGTTGACGAGCGAGGGGTGCCTGGCGCCGCCTGGGGCGAGGCTGAGATCTTCGATTCGGATCACCTTCCGTGGCTCCCGAGTCTGGCCCGGGGGTCTGGCCGCCTGTCCATGGCGTCCGCGACCCCGCAGGGTTCAACGATGCTGCGCTGGCGCCCTCAGCGGCGCGCCAGGAAGTCGAGCACGAGGCGGGTGACGTCGACCGCCGAGGGCTGCTCCAGCAACCCCTGGAAGGCCCGACGGCCCGTCCTGGGAAACTTCGTCAAGGTCGGCGAGGGCCGCGCCCCGGTGTGGGCGCCCCGCGTCGGCGGCGGCGCGTCGGCTTCCTCGTCGTCGTCTTCAAACTCGGACGCGAGGTCGGCAAAGGCCGCCACGCCGGTTTCCTTGGGGAAGAGATCGACCTGGTTGAGCTGCTTGCGGAGCATCGACAGGTCAATCTGCTCGCCGTGGTCGAAGGTGAAGGTCAGCCGCCCGTCCTCGTCCTCGATGACCTCGGCGGCCTCGGCCACGCGAGACTGGCTCGGGACGAAGGCCTCGACGACCTGATCGAGATCGTCCCCGACCGCCGCCTTCTGGCCAAAGCCCATCGCCTCGTCGTAATCGCCGCTGACCAGCCGCTTGTAGACGTTGCGGTGCGAGGCCACCATCACCTTGCGGATCTTGCTCCTGCGCTCCTCCTCGTCCACAAGGCCCTCGATCAGGTGGCCGTAGCCGACCACCTTGTTGTCGAGCACGCGGCCACCCGAGAAGAGCTGGGTCGACACGCGGGGATCGTGGAGGCCGTGATCCTCAGTCTGGATGTGGAAGGTGACGCCGCTGTATTGAACGTCGTCGTTGAACCCGATTTCCACGGCACCTCTCTGTCTTCAGGAGGACAGGCCCGCTGTCAAACAACAAATCGCACCACCGTGGGTCTACCACACACCCCCGATCCCGGCAAGAATTGCGCCCCGGCGCGCCTCGGCGGGCGCACAGGCGCCGAAGCGGGGCCGGCTCACGATCTGACGGCGATGAGCTGCTTGAGCATCTCGGTGTTGCTGCCCGGGGGGACGAGCGTGACCTTGGCGCCGCTCTTGAGGAGGTTCTCGACTTCGAGCAGCTCAAACATCAGGTTGGCGACGGCGGGGTCCTGGCAGATCTCTTCGAGCGCCTCGCCGACAACCTTGGGGCGCGTGGCGGTGGCCTGGGCGAAGGCCACGGCGGCCTGGCGCTGGGCCGAGCTGGTGATGATGTCGACGCGGTTGGCGCCGTCCTGCTGGATGGCTGAGGTGACCTGGCGAAGGCGGTTGACGACCTTCTCCTCGATCTGGCGGATCATGCCCGAGTCGCGGAAGTGCACCTTGCGGATGTAGACCGAGCCGAGCTTGTATCCCCAGGCGTTGGACTTGGGGCTGACGTCGGCGCGGACGGCCCGACTCATCGTGTGGCGCGTCTCGAGCATGTTGCCCAGCGGCATGTTGCTCAGCATCCGCACCGCCGAGCTGCTCACGTTGGCCGAGAGCGACCCGCGCGGGTCGCTGTTCTTGAAGAGGAAGTCGACCGGATCGCTGACGTACATCTCGTACCAGACGCCGATGCCCATCGGGGCGCCCTCCTCGGAGTTGACCGGGAGGCTTCGCAGGTACTGCTGGTCCAGGCGCATGTCGATGATGTGGCGCTGCCCGAAGAAGCCGACGATGAGGCCCTTGAGGCCCAGGCTCTTGACCAGGATGAAGAGGCCCGGCTCCGTCAAGACGCCGATGACCTTGCCGAAGAGCACGTAGACGTGACAGGTGCCCTCCTCGACGATGGCGTAGGCGCCCAGGAAGCGCAGGAAGAAGCGCACCAGGGGATCGATGAAGAGCAGGGCGACGAAGCAGAAGCCGAAGGAGGCGATGAAGCCGACGATCTCATCCATTGTTGCTGCCCTCCAGAATGACGTTGGTGGCCTTCGAGAAGAGCTTGAGGCGCACGTTCCGGCGGTAGGCGGCCAGCACCTCCGGCCCCTTCTGCCTCAACTGGGCCAGCTGGCGCGCCATCGAGAGCAGCGGCTCGACCTCGGCCTGCGCCTTGAGCGTCTCGATCTCGACGGCCCGCTTGGACTGGACGATGGTCTGGTCCGCCGTGGCCTGCGCGAGGCTGATCTCGGAGGAGACATGATTGTGGGCGGTGTTGATGGCCGCCAGCGCAGAGTCGACGTGCGAGGGCGGGTCGATCCCCGTGATCAACGAGGCGTCGAAGACCACCCCGTAGCGCGCCTCCGAGCCCGCGCACTCGATCTCCATGAAGTCGTTGATCGCGTTGAGGTTCTTGCGCAGATCGTTGATGGAGATGCCGTCGGCCAGCCCCTCCCCGACGTCGCTCTGCGCCGCGGGGGTGCCGCTGTTGCCCTCGAAGTTGGCGATGCGCTCGCGCAGGATGGCCACGAAGTAGCCCAGGACGTGGACGATGGGGCGCTTGATCCCGAAGAGGTAGGCGTAGAGGTTCTGCTCGGAGATCCGGTAGCGGATCTGGCCCGTCAGGCCGATGTTGAGCTGGTCCTTGGTCACCGCCGCGAGCAAGGTGCCGCCGTCGTTGGCCGAGGGCGTCTCGGGATCGTAGGCCATGTTGAGGGTCTCGGTGGCCACCGAGACCTTGTGGACCCGCTGCCAGGGCCACTTGAAGTAGGGGCCGCCGGGCTGCATCACGACCAGCTGAGGGTACTCGTAGCGCTCGCGATCCGACTCGCTCAGGGCCTCCGCGATGGGCAGGCTCAGGGTGGTGTTGTCCCCAAGCCGGATCGCCCTCCCGAAGCTGGTCTTGACCGCCCGCTCCCCCTGGTCGACGGTGTAGAAGCCAAAGATGACGTAGCGCAGGACGAACCACGCGACGCCTCCACAGATCACGCCAAACATGCTGCCTATCATAGACTCTCCTCGCGGCGCTCCGGGGAGCGCATTGGGGTACTCTCGAGCCGGGCTCGCAGGACCGGTCACCCTCCCATCTCAAGGGGGGGTGGTGGCGGGCTGGAGGGGCCTGGCCGCTGTCTGAGGACAAGGGCGACGATAAAGCTTGCCCCTCAGGCAGTCAACAGGGCTTCGGGCCGCCGACGAGGCGCCGGGGTGGTTGACAGCCGCCGGGCCCCTTCGACGCCCCACGCTCGTCGAGCGTGGGAGGCGGTGCGATCGTGACTTCACCGAGCCAACCTGCCTCAGACCGCCGACGAGTCGCCGGGGTGGTTGACAGCCGCCGGGCCCGTGCACACTCATCACTTCCCTGCGCCGGCCCGCCGCCCTGAGGTGGCCATGTGTCCGCCGCCGCGCTCATCAACCGCTGAACCCAAAGCCTGAGCCATGAACAAGGACCTCACCATCCAAGTGGCCGAGGCGCCGGATTACGATCCGGCCTCCTTCCGCGGCTACGCCTCGATCTTGCACGAGACCTTCGCGGTCCTCGGCGACAACCGCGCGGCCTCGTCGGTGGACATCCCGCACAAGACCCGCGAGGATCTCCAGTGGAGCGCGCTCAAGGCCCGGCTGGCCGATTTTTGCGCGGGCGAGGAGGCCAGGAAGGCGGCCGAGGCGCTGCCGATCTTGCAGCACCGGGAGTCGCTGGAGCGCAGGCACCGCGAGGTCGAGGAGGCGGTGCGGCTGTCGACGCTGGACGTCTCGCCGCCGCTCAAGGGGCTGCTGCCCATCGGGCCCTACCTGGAGCACGCCGCGCGGGGGGGCTCGCTGGAGGCCGAGCACCTGCTGGCCGTGGCCCAGGTCGCCCGCGCGGCGGGGGCGGTCCAGAAGTACTTCCGAACGCGGACCCACCTCGCGCCGCTGCTGGCCCAGCCCGCCGACGACCTCCAGCTGACGCCTGAGCTCGTCCAGGCCATGGAGCACGCCTTTGACCCGTCAGGGCGGCTGTCCGACAGCGCCAGCCCCGATCTGGGCGATCTGCGCCGCCGCGTCCAGAACTACCACGAGCGGCTCAAGCGCAGGCTCGACGCCTACCTCGGCTCCAAGGACTTCGCCAGCTTCCTGCAGGACGACTACTTCACGCTGCGCAATGATCGCTACGTGCTGCCGATCCGGGCTGGCGAGAAGGGCAATGTGCCCGGCATCGTCCACGGCGCCAGCGGCTCGGGCCAGACCCTCTTCATCGAGCCGACCGAGCTCGTCGACATGAACAACGACCTCCAGATCGCCCAGATGGCGGTCGAGGAGGAGGAGCGGCGCATCCTGGCCCGCTTGAGCGCGCTGGTGGCCGCCCGCGCCCAGAAGCTCGCCGCCAACCTGGCCTTGCTGGCCTACGTCGACCTGACGGTGGCCAAGGCCCGGCTGGCCTGCACGCTGGGGGCCACGCGGCCGATCCTGTCCCGGCGCGGCGCGCTGGATCTGCGGCAGGCCCGACACCCGATGCTGGCGCTCAAGGCCCTGGACGCCGAGAAGCCCTTCGAGGTCGTCGCCAACGACATCAGCCTCGGCTTCGACGGCGTCGCCGAGGCCGACGGCGCACAGACCGGCGCCCCGCCTGCGCGCCAGAACGTGCTGATCATCTCCGGGCCGAACACCGGCGGCAAGACGGTCACGCTCAAGACCATCGGCATCTTCTGCCTGATGGCCCGCTCGGGCCTCCACCTGCCCGCGATGGCCGGCTCCGAGGTCCCCCTCGTCGACGCGATCTTCACCGACATCGGCGACGAGCAGTCCATCGAGCGCGATCTGTCGACCTTCTCGGGCCACGTCGCCAACATCAACAGCTTCCTGCACCGCGTCGACGCAGGCTCCCTCGTCCTGCTCGACGAGCTCTTCGCCGGCACGGACCCCGAGCAGGGCGCCGCGCTGGCCACCGCGCTGCTCGAAGACCTCGCGGGGCGCGGCGCGCTGGTCGCCATCACGACGCACCTGGAGAGCCTCAAGATGCTGGCCTTCAAGGCCGGGGGCGTCTCCAACGCCTCCGTCGGCTTCGATCTGGCCTCCCTCTCGCCGACCTACCGGCTCCAGAGCGGCCTGCCCGGCTCCTCCTACGCCATCCGGATCGCCCACCGCCTCGGCATGCCCGCGGACATCGTCGCCCGCGCGCAGTCCGTGGCCCGCGACACCGGCGCCGCCGACGTCGAGACCATCCTGCGGCAGCTGGAGCAGAAGCGCGACGCCCTGGACCGCGACCTCGACCGCGCCCGGCAGCTGCGCCGGGACGCCGAAAAACTCCACGCCCAGGTCGAGAAGAAGCTCGACAGCCTCCACAAGCGCGAGATGGGCCTGGTCCATCAGGAGACGCGCAAGCTGATGGACGAGATCAACGTCGCGCGCGACCTCATCCGGCGGCACACCAGGGCCCTTCAAGAGAAAAACGCCCCCGGCCTGTTCTCCCACGAGGCGCTGGCGCCCATCCGCGACGAGATCAACGCCGTGGCCGACAACATCGCCGAGCTGCGCGAGGCCCGCGAGACCGAGGCCATCCTCGAGCGCCGCGAACCTCGCCCCGAGGGCACTCTGGAGGTCGGCGCCGCCGTCTGGGTCAAGACCTTCAAGCGCACCGGCGAGGTCCTCGACCTCGATCAGGACCGGGCTCGGGCCGTCGTCCGGGTGGGCGGGATCAAGGCCACCGTCACCCTCGACGAGCTCTACGCCGTCCGCCCCGAGGAGATCCCCGCCAAGGCCCCTCAGGCCGCCCCGCTTTCGGCCTCGAACCAGACCGATCCGCAGGACAGGGTCATGGCGATCCCGCCCCAGGGCGAGGGCAACACGGTGGACCTGCGGGGGATGCGGGTCGAAGAGGCGCTTGAGCGGATCGAGATCTTCCTCGACGCCGCCATGCGCGCCCGCGAGCCGGGGATCTACATCATCCACGGGCACGGGACCGGCGCGCTCAGGAGCGCCGTGCGCGCCTTCATGCCCTCGTGCCGCTACGTCCACTCCTACCGCCCCGGCGGACAAGGCGAGGGCGGCGACGGCGTCACTGTCGCGTATCTCGGCTAGATCGCTGAGGATTCGAGGGGCCGACGGGATGGGCGGATCGCACTCCAGCCCCACACTCCACCCCCTGTCCCCCGAGAGGCACTGCCTCCCTCCCTCCGGAAGGGAGGGGGGACCCTTGAATTACGGGTGTCGGTGGATCGAGTCCCGCCCCGGCGACCTCGCCACCCGCCCCAGGCGGCCAGTGATCCCGCCGAAGGCTCCTGCGGCCCACCCCCCCGATCCACCGTACCCGTAATCCAAGCGTCCCCCCTCCTTGTGAAACGAGGAGGGGGACAGGGGGTGGAGTGCCGATCCACCGTACCCGTAATCCAAGCGTCCCCCCTCCTTGCGCAGCGAGGAGGGGGACAGGGGGTGGAGTGAGGGGGACAGGGGGTGGAGTGAGGGGGACAGGGGGTGGAGTGTGGGGACAGGGGGTGGAGTGGGGCTGGAGTGCGGGGCTCAGGAGCGGGAGCGGCGGCGGCTGAAGATCAGCGCGCCGAGCGCCAGCAGCGCCAGCGGCCAGGCCGGGCCGGACAGGGGCGCGGCGGGCTGGGCGCAGAGGCAGGCGTTGCCCTCGACTCTGAAGCTGGGATCGACCGACGGGAGGTCGTCCGAGGGGTCCAGCGGGTCGCCGCCGCGATCGACCTCGGCGCCGTCGTTCACGCCGCCGTGGTCGGTGTCGGGATCGAGCGGATCGGTTTCGAAGCGGTCGATCTCGTCGCCGTCGCCGAGGTTGTCGTCGTCGGTGTCCGGATCGAAGGGATCGGTGCCGAGCACCCCCTCGTCGTCGTTGGACAGCCCGTCGTTGTCGCCGTCCTCATCACAGGGGTCGCCCAGGCGGTCGCCGTCGAAGTCGGTCTGATCGGGGTTGGGGTCGTCGGGGCAGTTGTCGTCCACGTCGACGAGGCCGTCGCGATCCCTGTCGGCGGTGTCGTCGTTGGGATCGTTGGGGTCGGTCTCGCCCTCGTCGATACGGCCGTTGAAGTCCACGTCCTCGGCGCCGTCGGGGACGCCGCCGTCGTCGGTGTCCGAGTCCAGCGGATCGGTGGTGGTCTCAGGGTCGGCGTCCGGCACGAAGCGGCCCGCCTCGAGATCGGTGTCGGGGTGGGGCTCGACGATCCCCAGCTCGGTGCCGTCGAGGATGCCGTCGCCGTCCGAGTCCTCATCCAGCGCGTTGATCGCCCCGTCACCGTCCGTATCCCGGTCGGCGTCGGGCTCGGCGCCGTCGACGATCCCGTCGTCGTCGCTGTCCGCGTCGCGCCGATCGGTGCCGATCTCGTCCTCCCGGCCGTTGGTCAGCCCGTCGCCGTCCTCATCGTCGTCGCGAGGGTCGTTGGGGTCGCCCTCGCCCTCATCGATGAGGCCGTCGAGGTTGGCGTCCTCGACGCCGTCGGGGATGCCGCCGCGGTCGGTGTCGGGGTTGACCATGCTGGTCGTGGTGGCCGGGTCCTGATCGGGGCGGAAGTTGCCCGCCTCGATGTCGGTGGCACCCTCGCGCAGATCCCCCTCGGTCACGCCGCGCTCGGTGCCGTCAAGCAGGCCGTCGCCGTCGCTGTCGGGGTCCAGCGCGTTGATGAGCCCGTCCCCGTCCGTGTCGAGGTTGAAGTTGTGCTCGGCGCCGTCCAGCACCCCGTCATCGTCGGTGTCGGGGTCGAGGGGATCGGTCCCGATGAAGTCCTCCAGCGGATCGAAGATCCCGTCGCCGTCGGTGTCGGTCAGCCCGGCGTCGTCGCTGGGATCGTTGGGGTCGCCCTCGCCCTCGTCGATCCGGCCGTTGAGGTTGGCGTCCTCCGAGCCGTCCGGCACCCCGCCGAAGTCCGTGTCGAAGAGCAGGACACTCGTGGTCGTCTCGGGGTCCTCGTCGGGCACGAACGCGCCGACCTCCTGATCGGTGTCCGGGTGGACCAGATCGCGCGTGATCCCGAACTCGGTGCCGTCGCGCAGGCCGTCGTTGTCGCTGTCGGGGTCCAGCGCGTTGATGAGCCCGTCCCCGTCCGTGTCGACGCTCCAGTTGGGCTCCTGGCCGTCGATGATCCCGTCGTCGTCGGTGTCGGCGTCGAGCGGATCGGTCCCGCCCTGCTCCTCCTCGGCGTTCGTCAGGCCGTCCCCGTCCAGATCGTCATCCTCGCCGGGGATGTCGTCGCTCGGATCGTTGGGGTCGCGCTCGCCCTCGTCGATCCGGCCGTCGTGGTTGGAGTCCTCGGCGCCGTCGTCGACGGTCCCGTTGTCGGTGTCCGGGTCGGTCGGATCGGTGGTCGTCTCGGGATCGGCGTCGGGCACGAAGACGCCGCGCGCCACGTCGGTGTCCGGCCGCAGGCCCTCGGCCGTGATCCCGGACTCAGTGCCGTCGAGGATGCCGTCGTTGTCGCTGTCAGGGTCCAGCGCGTTGATCGCCCCGTCCCCGTCGCTGTCGTCGCCGGGGTCTGCGCCGGGGCCGCCCTCGTCGCCGTCCAGGACGCCGTCGTCGTCGCTGTCGCCGTCGCGCGGGTCCGTCCCGATGTCACCCTCCCCCACATTGCGCAGGCCGTCGCCGTCGATGTCGTCGTCGCAGATGTCCGCGATCCCGTCGTCGTCCAGATCGCCCAGCGCCGGATCGCATTCGAGGCAGACGCCCTCGATGCAAACCCCGCCGCCGCAGTCCGCGTCGACCACGCATCTCGGCCTGCACACGTGGTCCTCGTCGCAGCGCTCTCCCTCGGGACAGTCGGCGTCGTCGCCGCAGCCAGGGCGGCAGGCGCCAGCGTCCGTGTCGCAGAAGTTGCCCTCAGGGCAGTCCTCGTCCCCAACGCAGGGGTTGCCGCAGTGGCCCTCCACGCACAGCTCGCCCTCAGGGCAGTCCTCGTCCCCAACGCAGCCCGGCCCGCAAAGGCCCTCCTCGCACACCTCCCCATTGAGGCACTCGGCGTCCTCGCGGCACGGAGACACGCAGAGGCCCTCTGAGCAGACCTCGCCGTTATCACAGCCCTCATCGATTTCGCAGATCGGCTCGCAACGACCCTGGTCGCAGAGGTGGTTGTGCGGGCACAGATCATCCCCCTCGCAGGCGCGGATGCAGCGGCCCGTGTTCTCCTCGCAGATCTCCCCGTTGAGGCAGTCGATGTCCAGCGCGCAGCGCGGCTGACAGCGGCCCTCCTCGCAGATCTCCTCGTTGAGGCATTCGCGGTCGTCGAGGCAGCTCGTCACGCAGCGGCCCTCCTGACAAATCTGACCGTTGCGACACTGGCTGTCGTCGGAGCAGGCCGGGGTGCAGCGCAGCGCCTCGCAGACCTGACCGTTGGGGCACTGGCTGTCGCCCTCGCAGCCCGGCCCGCAGCGGCCCTCCTCGCACACCTCCCCGCGCGGGCAGTCGGCGTCGGCCTCGCAGGCCGGCTCGCACCGCTCGTCGAGGCAGACCTCTCCGTTGACGCAGTCCTGATCGACCGTGCACCCGCGCACGCAGCGACCCTCCTCGCACAGCTCGCCGTTGCGACAGTCCGCGTCGTCGCCGCAGGCCGGCACGCACCGGGGCGCCTCGCACACCTCGCCGTTGAGGCACTGCGCGTCCTGCTCGCAGCCCGGCTCGCAGCGGCCCTCCTCGCACACCTCCCCGCGGCGGCAGTCGCTGTCATCGCCGCAGCGCGGCACGCACTGGCCCTCGTCGCAGCGCTGGCCGTTGAGGCAGTCCGCGTCGCGCTGACACAAGGGCGCGCAGCGGCTGTCCTCGCCGCAGAACTGCCCCTCGGGGCACTGGGCGTCCTCGGTGCAACCCGGCCCGCAGCGGCTCGCCTCACAGATCTCGCCGTTGAGGCAGCCCGCGTCGGACAGGCAGCCGGGCACGCAGCCGCCTTGCTCCGGCTCGCAGATCTGGCTCTGGGGGCAGTCCGTGTCGTTGTCGCACACCACCACGCAGCGACCGCCCTCGCACGCCTCGCCGATCCCGCAGTCGCCGTTGTTGCGGCAGCCCTCGATGCAGAGGTCGCCCTCGCAGATCTCTCCCTCGGCGCACTCGGTATCGGCGCGGCAGCCCACCACGCAGCGCTGGCCCTCGCAGACCTGCCCCGGCGAACAGTCGACGTCCACGCGGCAGCCGAGGATGCAGCGCTCTCCGGCGCAGATCCGACCCTCCGCGCAGCCGTTGTCGTCCCTGCAGCCCCGGATGCAGCGCTCGCCCGAGCAGATCTCGTCGGCGCCGCACTGGTCGTCGTTGCGGCAGCCTCGGATGCAGCGCTCTCCGGCGCAGATCTGCCCCTCGACGCACTGCTCGTCGGTGCGACAACCCAGGATGCAGCGGTTGCCCTCACAGACCTGATCGTCGCCGCAATCCACGTCGGTGCGGCAGCCCAGGACGCAGCGGTCGCTGACGCAGATCTGCCCAGGGGCGCAGACCCCGTCGGTGCGACAGCCGGGCACGCAGACCTCGCTCTGGCAGATCTCGACCAGCGCGCAGCCGTTGTCGTTGCGGCAGCCGGGCTGGCAGCGGCCCTCATCGCAGATCTCGCCCGGCGCGCACTCCGAGTCCGCGACGCAGCCGTCGACGCAGATCGTGTCCTCGCAGATCTCGCCCAGAGGGCAGTCGCCGTCCTCGTCGCAAGCGGGCACGCACTGCGACGCCTCGCAGATCTCGCCATTGCTGCAGTCCGTGTTGACCCGGCAGCCCGGCACGCACACGTCGCTCTGGCAGATCTGACCCAGGCCGCAGTCCCCGTCCTCGCGGCAGCCCGGCACGCACTGCTCGAACTCGCAGATCTGGCCCCGCTCGCAGCCCACGTCAGTGCGGCAGCCCGGCACGCACTGCACGCCCCGGCAGATCTCGCCGCTGCCGCAGTTGGGGTCCACGCGGCAGCCCGGCACGCAGGACAAGGCGAGGCAGATATCACCAATTTCGCAATTTCGGTCGTTGCGGCAGCCGGGGACACACTGGTTCAGGGTGCAGATCTCGCCGTTGCCGCAGTCGGGGTCCAGGCGGCAGCCCGGCACGCATTGGTCGCCGTCGCAGATCTCGCCTGCGCCGCAGGCGCCGTCGTCGCGGCAGCCGGGGACGCACTGCTCGACCTGGCAGATCTGGCCGATCGGGCAGGCGTCGTCGTTGCGGTCGCGGCAGCCGGGCACGCATTGCTCGGCGCGGCAGATCTGCCCGACGTTGCAGGCGCCGTCGTCGCGGCAGCCGGGGACGCAGTCGTTGTCTCTGCAGATCTGGCCCAGGCTGCACTCGTTGTCGCCGCGGCAGCCGGGGACGCACTGGTTGCCTTCGCAGACCCGCCCCACGGGGCAGTTGTTGTTGTTCCGGCAGCCGGGGACGCACTGATCGCCCTGACAGATCTGCCCGTTGGCGCAGGTGCCGTCGACGCGGCAGCCGGGCTCGCAGCGCAGGCCCTCGCAGATCTGGCCGTTGGGGCACTGGGCGTCCTGGATGCAGCCGGCCTGACAGCGCAGGTCCTCGCAGATCTGGCCGTTGGGGCAGTCGATGTCGCCGCCGCAGCCGGGGACACACTGACCCTGATCGCAGATCCGGCCCTCGCCGCACTCCGAGTCCGTCAAGCAGGTGATGCGGATGACGCGGACTTGATCGGGGTTGGCCGTCTCGGTGCCCTGGAAGAGGCGACCGAGGCCGTAGCTCAAGCCCGAGCCCCAGGGCGCGCCGAGGGGCCGGGTGAAGCGGTTGAGGAGCTGCCCGTTGGTCGGTAAAAACTCAAAGAAGTCGCCGGGTTGGCCGTTGTTCAAGCCGATGGCCCAGAGGGTGTCCTTGTCATGGTTGTAGGCCAGCCCGGTGGGGCCGAGGCTGGGCAGCGCGAAGGTGGACAGCGGGACGTAGTCGACGTCGTCGACGATGCTCCAGACCCGGAAGCCGTCCAGCGACCCGCTCTCGGTGCCCTCGATGAGCTTGCCGGCCGCGAAGGTCAGCGAGTGGCCGAAGGGCCCGGGGTTGTTGGGGTTCTGGGCGAAGCGCCCGAAGCGCACCGCGCCGGTGTCGGGGTCCAGAGCGCAGAAGCCGCTGTTCTCCCAGGTCCAGACCCACAGGAGGTTCCGGTGGTGATCGTAGGCCAGCGAGGGGTCCAGCCCGCCGCAGTCCTCCATCTGGAAGGCGCCCTCTTCGAGGTAGTCGTTGGGGCCGAGGCGCCGGAAGACCTTGACGGTCGACCCGAGGTCGCTGATCCAGATCCGGTCGCCGTGGGCGGCCACGCCCGCGCAGTAGCCGATGTTCGAGTCGAAGGTCTCGACGCGCTGACCCTGGGCGTTGTAGACGGCGACCACGTCGGCCCCGCCGGTGCACAGGAAGAAGAGCCCGAGCTCCTGGGAGAACTCCATGTCCACCAGCTCGACGAAGCCGGGGTTGAAGCTCAAGACCGGGCTGTTGACGGACTGGTCGGCCTTGTCGAGCAGATCGTCGAAGGCCATGATGATCTTGCGATCGTCGTCCGAGACCCACATCCGGCGGCGAGACTCATCGTAGGCCATCCCGTGCACGATCCGCGTCCCGGCGGCGAAGAGCATCTTGTTGTAGACGACGTCGCGCACGCCGTTGAAGCGCCGCTGGAAGACGCTGCCCTGCGTGCCGCCGGCGTTGGTCAGGTAGATCCTGTCGCCGTCGGCGGCCAGGCCGCTGACGGCCCCATTGCCCAGCGGCGTGAAGAACTCCTGTCGGTTGCCAAAGGGATCGAAGGCCTCCACACGGTTGCCCCGCGCGATGTAGAGCAGATCCCTGTCGCTGGCCCAGGCCAGGTCGCCGACGGTGCCGTCGACGGCCCAGCTGAAGTTGGCCTGCATCGTGGACAGATCCGCGCGCCCCAGGACGTTGGACCAGCGAAAAACCCGCCTCGCCTCGGCGTCGACCCCGAAGACGTCGCCCGAGTTGTCCTTGAAGGCCACCCCGCGCAGCGCGCGCCCCTCGCTGGCCACCAGGCTCTTCTCCAGGGTCGGGACCTGAGCCCACGAGGTCGCGCTGGCCAGCACCGCCAGCCCCACGACGACCGCCCCTGCAAACAAATGATGACGCTCCATCGACTCCACCCGCCACCGTGTTTGTGATACACTTTCTTTGAGGTCGCCCCTCCTTCAACCTAACGGTTTACAACCGAAGGCACAAATTCGGAGGTCCGAACCTCCCGCACATACGCCGGAGCACATCGCCGCACAAGCTCACGGAGGCCAGGTTCTCATGCATTTCGAACAACTCCGTGTTGACCTGATTGACGCGGTGATCCACGACGCGCTCATCGGCGATGAGGTCTACAGCGGCGCCTTCGTGGACTGGAAGGGCTACGGCAGCGCCGACAAGCGGTGGATGTTCTCGCGGCTCCGGGATTCCTTCGCCGCGTGGCCCGGCGTCGACCTCGGCGCCAGAGCCTGGACCCTGACGGGGACACCTGTCTCGGACGGGCGGTCGGTCGCCCTGAGCCTGTCCCTGGGCGAGCCGGGGTGCGAGCGCCCCGCGCCGGCCTGGGCCACCTTGACCGACGCGCAGCGCGCCGCGGTGCTGGCCCCGCTGGACGACGTCCTGGAGTCGATCCAGGCCCTGCTGCTGATCTACGGATGAGCGCCCCGAGCCGGGCCGCCTGCCGGCGCCTCGGCCTTGCCCCGGCGCTTGCCGCGGGGATCGCGCTCTGGACGCTGGCCGCCTGCGATCCGGACCCCCCCTCGAATCGGGATCTGGACGCGGGGGAGACCCTGGACGCCGCCCTCGCCGACCTCCCGGAGGCAGACGTCGCGGACTCCGCGCTCGACCCGGATCCCGAGGTCGTGGACGCCGCTCCCGAGGCGGACCCTGTCCAGCGCGTCCGGCTCATGCTTGAGGAGGGCGAGGTGATCGAGGGGGAGCCGGTGACGTCCTACGATCGGCGGCTGTGGTGGGACGCGGCCGATGAGGAGTACCTGGCCATCTTCCAGCACGAGCGCTTCGCGCCGTGGCCCGACGACCGGAGCATGCGCTTTGTCCCCTCCAGCGCCGTCGTCGAGACGCAGGAGATCCCCTCGGAGGGCGCCACGCCCTACCACCTGGCGCTGCGCCGCGCCTCGATCCTGCTGGCCCGCTCGCCGCTGGAGGGCGCCGCCCATGTCATCACGGCGGGAGAGCGCTACCACCTGGAGGAGAACGGCTTCGGGGATCACGCCTGGGATCTGGTGTTGACCGACGATCAGGGCGCGCGCTACGTCAACGACGGCGCCCGCAATGAGGATTACCGGGTCTGGGGCGCCGAGGTCACGCTGCCGACCCGCGGCGTCGTCGTCGAGGTCGTCCGCGAGGGCGTGGACAACCTCCCCGGCGACCACCCCGGCCTGGAGGCGGTCAACAACCTCGTCGGCGTCCACGTCGGCGGCGCCTTCTACCTCTACCTGCTGCACTTTCAGCAAGGGGGCATCTACGACCACGTCCAGGTCGGCGTCGAGCTCGCCGCCGGCGCCCCGCTGGGGCGCGTGGGGAACTCGGGCGTCTCCCTCGAACCTCACCTCCACGTCGCCCTGATCTGGTTTGACGAAGGCGGCGATCCGCCGCGCGGCTGGGGCGTCCCGGCTGAGTTCAAGGACCTCCACGTCGCGCCGAGCCCCGCGGGCCCCTCGGCGCTTTACCCCTTCTTCGCGCCGCCCAGCGGCGTCTGGATCAGCGGCGCGCCCTTCTGATCCTCAGCGCACCTCAGGACGTGAAAGCCGCGTCGCCTTGGTGTATAACGACCACGGCGACTGGCCCAACAGCTCTTCTCTCCTCCATGCAAAGGGGACAACCTTGGAAAAAATCAGACAGCTCACGCACACGCTCCAGCAGTTCTCGCTCCCCCTGATCCTGGGCGTCCTCGCGGGCCTCATCCTGGCCAACCTCGACGAGCACCTCTACCACCAAATCGTGGATTACCCGCTGCTGGGCGACAGCGCGACGCTCTTCGGGCACAAGATCACCTTCCACTTCATCATCAACGACATCTTCATGCTCTTCTTCTTTGGCATCGCAGCCAAGGAGATCACCGAGAGCGCCCTGCCCGGCGGCGCGCTCAACCCGATCAAGAAGGCCATCAACCCCTTGCTGGGCACCCTCGGCGGCGTCCTCGGCCCGATCATCGTCTTCTTCATCCTGGCGGGCCTGCTCTACACCGACTCGATGTCGGCCTTCGCGGACGCACTGGGCAAATCCTTTGTCCCTGGAGGCAGTTACGCGGACAGCGACCCCGCCGCGATCTTCCGGGGCTGGGGCGTGCCGACGGCGACCGACATCGCGCTCGCGTGGCTGGTGGCCCGGATGGTTTTTGGCAACGGCCACCCGGCGGTCAACTTCCTGCTCCTGCTGGCCGTGGCCGACGACGCCATCGGGCTGGGGATCATCGCCGTCTTCTACCCGAACCCCTCCCACCCGGTCGAGCCGATCTGGCTCCTGCTCGTGGCCGCCGGCATGGTCGCGGCCTTCCTGCTGCGCAAGCAGGGCGTCAAGTCCTGGGTCGCCTACATCTTCATCGGCGGCACGTTGAGCTGGGTGGGCCTGCTGATGGCCTCGCTCCACCCTGCCCTGGCGCTCGTGCCCATCGTCCCCTTCCTGCCCGGCCCCAGGCACGACACTGGCCTCTTTGAGGAGCCCGGCCCCAAGGACCTCAACAAAGACGGGATCCCCGACGCGGACAACGTCCCGCACGAACACCACGGCCACAGCCCCCTGGAGCAGTTCGAGCACCAGCTCAAGCTCTTCGTCGACATGGGCCTCTTCTTCTTCGCCTTCGCCAACGCTGGCGTCAGCTTCGGCACCATCAACGGGGTGACCTGGATCATCCTGGCCTCGCTCGTGATCGGCAAGACCCTCGGCGTCACGACCCTCTCCCTGCTCGGCGAAAAGGCCGGCTTCCCGCTGCCGACGGGGATGAGCAAGCGCCACCTCTTTACGGCCGGGATCATCGCCGGCCTGGGGCTGACGGTGGCCCTCTTCGTCTCTGGCGAGGCCTATTCGGCAGCGGGCCCCTTCCAGGGACCGGCGAAGATGGGGGCGGTCTTCAGCGCTGGCGCCGCGCTGCTGGCCTTCGCCGTCGGCAAGGCCCTCAAGGTCAAGGGCGATCGGGGGCATTGATGGGGGTCTTCGGCTGCGGCAAGGTCATCCTCTTTGGCGAGCACGCCGCCGTCTTCGGCCACCCCGCGCTGGCCGCGGCCCTGTCCATCGGCGTCGAGGTCACCGACGCTGTGCCCGACGACCTCGACATCTCCTTGCACGTCTCGCCCTGGGGCACCCGGACTACCCCCGGCGATGGCACCCGCATGGGCGAGAGCCTGGCCCGGATCCTGGCCGCCGTCGAGGGCGACTGCGGCCCGGTGCGGCCAACCCGCATCTCGATGACTTCGAACGTCCCGCTCGGCGCCGGCCTGGGCTCCTCGGCCGCGCTGGCGGTGGCCACCGCCAGGCAGCTCATCCTCCTGTCCACCTCGCCGCCGACCGACCCGACCGACCTCATCCTCCGGGCCGCCGCGGCCTCCGAGCAGGTCTTCCACGGCAACCCCTCCGGCGTCGACCACACGACCTCGACCCTCGGCGGCGTCCTGGACTTCCAGCGCCACCGCACCCCGGCCTTCCTCAAGATCAACGCGCCGCCGCTGCCGCTGATCATCGCCCAGATGGCCGAGGGCGCCGACACGGGCCAGATGGTCGCTGGCGTGGCCGCGCGCCGCGAGGCGCTGCCTGGACCCGTCGACGCCCTGCTCGGGCTGCTCGGCGACCTCGCGCTGCGGGCCAGAGCGCCGCTGATGGCCGGCGACGGACCGGCGCTCGGCCTGCTGATGGACCTCGCCCACGGCGCGCTGGCCGCCATCGGCGTCGCCACTGAGGCGCTGGACCGGGGCTGCCACGCCGCCCGCGGCGCCGGCGCCTGGGGCGCCAAGCTGACCGGCGCTGGCGGCGGCGGCTGCATCATCTGCGTCTCCCCCGAGGACCGTCGCGGCGCGATCCGCGCCGCACTTGAGGCCGCCGGCGCCCTCGAGATCATCACCACCGACGCGGGCTTTGACCCCAACGCGCCGCGCGGCGCCCAGGCTGAACCATGAAGGCCACCGCCATCGCCCACCCGAACATCGCCCTGGTCAAGTACTGGGGCAAGCGGCACGTCGATCTCAACCTGCCGGCCGCAGGCAGCCTCTCTATCGCGCTGGAGGGCATGTCGACCCGGACCACGGTCGAGTTCGCCTCGAGGTTCGACCAGGACATGGCCTTCATCAACGACAAGATCCAGACGGGGCCGAGGCTGGAGCGCCTGACCCGCTTCGTCGACCGCCTGCGCTCTCTGGCCCAGGTCGATCAACGCGTCCACGTGCGCTCGGTCAACGACTTCCCGACCGCCGGCGGCCTGGCCTCCTCCGCCTCCGGCTGCGCCGCCCTGGCCGCGGCCGGCTGCGCGGCGCTCGGCCTGGAGCCCACCCGCGACCAGCTCTCCGTCCTGGCTCGCCTCGGCAGCGCCTCGGCCGCCCGCTCGGTCCCCGGCGGCTACGCCGAGATGCTGCCCGGCGAGCAGGAGGACGGCACCGACTCCTTCGCCGTCCCCTTCGCCTCTCACTCCCACTGGGACCTGCGCTGCATGATCGTCCTGACCACGCACGGCGAGAAACCCCTGGGCTCCACCGAGGCCATGCTCCGGACCGCAGACACCTCACCCTATTACGACGCCTGGGTCCAGTCCGTCCCTCGCGACATCGAGGTCGCCCGGCAGGCCATCCTCGACCGCGACCTGGCCGCCCTCGGCGAGGTCGCCGAGCACTCCTGCCTCAAGTTCCACGCCTCGGCCATCGCCGCAAAACCCGGGATCCTCTACTGGAACGGGCTCACCGTGCAGCTCATCCACCACGTCCGCAGGATGCGCGCCGACGGGCTGCCGGTCTTCTTCACCATCGACGCCGGGCCGCACGTCAAGGTCTTCTGTGAGGCGCCCGCGCTGGCGGCCGTCCGCGCCGTGATCAAGAGCCTCCCGGGGGTCGACGAGATCATCGTCGCGCGCCCAGGAGGCGGCGTCGTGCTCGTGGACGAGGACACCGGCCGCACCCGGCGGGCCTGGATCTCCTAGAACGCTGATTGGTTTGAAGGATCCCGTCCCTATCGGGATCGGCAGTGACGAAGTAGGGCGTTTTGACTCTCATTCGACCGAGAGCAGCCCAAATTCAGGTGTGGTGCTGATGGCCGATGCCCTCTACCACGACATCG
>SYOX01000101.1 GCA_005804885.1 Pseudomonadota bacterium | reverse complement strand
GCGGCGCGGGCAGCCTCGGCCGCGACGCGCTCGGCGGCCTGGCGCTCCATCTCGGCCTCGATCGCCTCGCGCTCGCGCGCCAGACGCCCGGCCTCGGCCTCAGCCTCGGCCAGCCGCGCCCGCAAGCGCTCTGTCTCGGGGCTGACCGCCCGAGCCAGCTGCGGCTCGGCGGCCTCCTGCCGCGACCGCTGCCTCGCCTCGCGCGCCTTGAGCAAGGCGTCGGCCTCTTCCTTCAAGCCGCGCGAGCGCGACTCGATGGCCTCGATCTCGGCCCTGAGCCTCACGTCCTCCGCCGAGCCCTCGCCCGGCGCCGAGGAGAGGTCCACGGACGCGTCGGAGGCCAGCCGCTCGGCCTGGGGGGCCTCGGCGGCGCGGGCCCGCAGGGTCGTGAACGAGCCTGTCCGGCGCCTGGAGTCCAGCTTGCGGCGCTTGCGCTCCTCGCGCCGCCGCCGCACCGTCTCGGCCTCCGTCTCGGCCGCAGCCCGCCGGCCCGGCCTCGCCTCGACCGTCTCACCGGCCTCCATGCCCAGCCAGTCGTCCAGCGAGGCCTTCGAGTCCAGCTCGCCGAGCGAGTCGGCCTCGCCCTTCTCCGGGGTCACGTCGTGGATCAACCCCTGGCCCTGGAGCTTGCCGATGACCTGCAAGGTCCCAGCGGCCCCCAGCACGCTGTCGTCGATCACGTCCTGGGTGGTCCTGAAGCCGTCAAAGAGCCGGATGACCGCGTTGACCTCGTCGGGCAGGTCGCGCAGGTGATCGGCGAGCTGCCGGTAGTTGACCTCGAAGATGCGATCCAGCCCAGGACCCTGACCCCGAACGCCCTCCCACTGATCGAGCTGCTTCATCCCCTCGATCAGCACGTCCTGGGTGGACATGTTGATCCTGTCCCGCCGCCGGATGTCATCGATGTAGCGCACCGAGTAGGTGCCCTGCGGCCACAACATCATCCGGTAGATCGCCTCGGCGCCCGCCAGCTTCCCCGCCGCCGCGTCGATGACCTGACCCTCGCGGAAGTAGAAGACGCCGCGCCGCGTACCTCGGGTGATCTCGACGATCCCCGTTCGGCCTCGACCCTCGATGGCCTGGAGCAGATCGATGAGCGTGACGTCGTCCAGGCTCCCCGACTGCGCCTCGGCGCCGGCCTCGGCCAGCAGCTCCTTCTCGCGCCGCTGCAAGAGCATCTGCACGCGGGTCGTGATCTCCTTGACGTAGATCGGCCGGGTCAGGAAGTCCTCGACCCCAAGCTCGTAGCCCTGCCGCCGAGAGTCCATCGACCCCGTGTCGGTCAAGAAGATGAAGGGGACCGGCTCCCAGTCCAGGTTCTCCTTGACCCTCCTGCAGAACTCGAAGCCCGTCATCCCGGGCAGCTCGACGCCGCTGATGATCAAGCTCGGCGAGGTGTCCTGATCCTCAAGCCACTCCAGAGCGTCGCGGCCTCGCTCAACCAGCTGAACCCGGTGGCCGGCCTTCTTCAAGCTCAGCTCCAGGACGCTCCGACTCTTGGCGTCCGCCTCCACCACCAGAATGAGATCATTCGCCACAGCCATCTCCTCAGCTCAGCAACTACGGCTCACGCGCCCCGCGCCCGCAGCGACACGTCACCACGGCGACCGGCGACCCAATCAAGATCCGTACCACCTCGCCGTTAGCGACATGACGCCGCGCGCCGACGCAGATTGCACGCCCCAACCCCGCGGTGTCAATCCGACCCCGGCCTCCAGAGCCCCGCCCGACCCGGAAGTCCGCGATCGCGCCTCAAAAATCCCTCGCGATCGCCATCGGCGCGATCCACCTCGCCGCGCCGCTCACTCTGGCTTGTCCGGGCTCACCTCGTCGCCCGTCGGCGGCACCTCGGCCGGCGAGTCGGCCGGCGCCGCGCCCTTCTCCACGGGCACCTCGGGCAGCTTCGCCGGCTCAAAGCCCTCGTCGCTGGAGGGCTTGACCTCAAGCGGCCCCCCCCCGACGAACCTCAAGGTCCCGAACCTCTCGACGTTGTGGAACGAGCCGAAGGGCTGCGCCCAGGACCAGGCGATCTGGTTGAGCGCCTGACCCTCCTTGCGCGGCTTGTCGAAGCGGTAGACGTTGAGCCTCCACTGGCCACCCGCCGTCTGCTTTCCGCCCGGAAGATCGCCCCAGGGGATCGACAGCTCCGCGCTCCAGGACTTGTCCAACGACGCGGCGTCGTTGACCACCCCGTCGACGAAGGTCGCCGTCTGCATCGCGCTGTTCCACGCGCTGGCCGCCTCGATCTGCGCCTCGTGCGAACCCTCCCCCCGGCCGAGCTTGACCGCAAAGCGCGCGTCGAAGATCACGTTGTTGGGCGTGATCTGCAGCTCGACGTAGTCCTTGCCGTCCCCGTCAGGGTCGATGAAGATCTCAAGGACCTCCTCGGTCCACGTCTTCGAATCGCGCGCCGTCAGCGACCCCCAGGCGTCCTCGTCCGCCGCGTAGAGCCCGAAGACCACCCGCTCCTCATCGTAGAGCACCTTGAACCAGGTCTCGCCGCCCGGACCCGGCCCGCCCCGCGTCCCGCCCAGCGCCGTGCTCGCCGTCCCGACCCACGCCGCCTCGTCCAGCTTGCCGTCGATCACCAGCTCGCCCGACAGCGGCCGGGCCGCGGCGATCTTGGCCCGCTCGCCGCCCTCGGCCCGCCTCGACCCGCCGCCCTTCTTGCCGTCGACCTTCACCTGCGCCGCCTTGACCCGGTTGTCGCCGTCGTTGGCCACCGCGCCCTTGTTGACCAGCTCCAGCCGCTTGCCCGAGGCCTGATCCCACAGCCCCACCCAGAAGGTCGCCTCCCCGTCCGGGTAGTCTGCCTTCAAGCGAACCTTATAGACATCCTTGATGACCTGACCCTGCTTCCATCGAGTTGTTTGATAGAGGTCGCGCATGGGGTGGTGATCCATGCCCTGGCGCGAGGGCGGCGGCCCCTTGTGATCGAAGTGGACGAAGACCTGCCAGTTGACCTCCATGGACCCGAGCGCCTTCCAGTACCAGGTCACCGTCACCTCGTCGCCGGCCTTCGGAACCTTGGGCTCGACGTCCATGCCGATCAGCTCGATCTTGCCGCCGAAGTCCGCGCCCACCTTGAACTCAGGCGTCGGCGCCGTCTCCAGGATGTTCTGGCGCACCTCATCCCACTGCGCCTGGGTCAAGGTCGTGGTCGGCTCCTTGGACTCCTGACAGCCCATCAGCGCCACGATCACCCCCAGACCCAGGATCCCAACCTCGCGCATGCCTCTGCCTCCTTCTCGATGCCGTGTCGCGCCGACGCCATTCTCTCGACGGCTTCACGCCGACGCCGCCCTGGCGATCGCGATCGCCACGCCGATGGCGTCACCCTGCGCCCACCCGTTCGGGTCACAGATCTATCCGACAAAGCCATGTTGCTCAAGGGCGCCTGTCGTCGGGGTGTGGTTCAGAAATGACGCGGGCGTTCGCGCTGTTTCCCTGCGCCGGGGCGCTCCGCCGTCGCAAGCATCTCAAGTGTGCAATGTCCCTTGATATGATAAGCTCTGCGGCGCGGTCAGAAGACGAGCGGGGAGAGGTTCATGGGTTCCAGACGCAAGAGAAAGGCCAATCGATCCGAGGTCGCCGCCGCGGGCGTCTCTCGCCAGGCTCGGGACAACGACGCCGCTGGCACTGGGCTCGCCCGGCCCGCCGTCACGCGCTCCTCGGGCGCCCACCGCGCCCTGAGCCTGAGCGCCGAGGAGGTCGAGCCCGGCGGGGCGGCCACGCCGTCCACCGCCAGGGCGCACGACTCCGGCAAGTTCCCGAAGGTCTCCGACACGGGCAAGCACCCTCGGATCGTGCCGGTGACCAAGCAGAGCGAGGACGGCTCCTACGAGCTCGTCTACGAGGCCGTCGAGCCCGAGGCGCAGGAGGAGGTCGAGGCGCCCTTGCCCGCGCCGATCTGGCGCCGCAAGGCCCCGCTCATCGGCGGCGGCATCGTCGCCGTCGTGGTCATCTTCGGCGGCCTGATCGCGGGGGCGATCTCCTTGTTGAGCGACGATCGGCCCCGCAGGGTCTCCTCGGCACAAAAGGCCGGGGCGGATCAAGGCGAGGGCGATGAGGATGCCCCGCGCTACAAGTACGTCGCCCCCAGAACCAACGAAGGTCGCCTCAATGATCTTGATGAGGAGGGCGAGGGCGCCGTCGCCGCCAGACAGGGCGGCGCGGCCAACCTGAACGACACCCTCGGCGTTGGGAGCGACGGCCTCGGCGCCGAGAACGGCGCCCTGGGCAATGGGAACGACGCCCTCGGCAATGGGAACGGCGCCCCTGGCGACAACGCCCCCGTCGACCCCAACGGGGCCTTCGCGCCCTCGGCCTTGAACGCCAACCCGCCGCAGCTCGACGTCAACGACTTCAACCGGCTTCCGCAGCTCGACCTCAAGCCGAACTTCCCCTCCATCGCGCCGTCCTTGAACCAGCCGATCAACGACGAGGCCCGCGAGCAGCTCGAAAAACACCTCTCCGACCGCGGCGGCCCGGGAGAGCCCGAGGGCGAGGACAACGAAGAGGAAGAGGATGACACCCAGGAGGAGGAAGACGAGCAGGCTGAGAAGGAAGACGAAGAAGAGCCAGAAGGCGATGACGACGACGATGACAACGACGACGGGACCCAGTGAGCGCTTCCCGGCGTGTCCCGGCGCGTGAGGGCCAAAGGGGGGCCGGCGAGGTCCTCCCCGCGCGTCAGTTCGTGAAGATCATCCCCGCGACATAGGCAAAGACCAGCGCGCTGATCAGCGCCACGGAGAGCTTCGCGGCCGCTGGGATCGCGCTCCGCATGTCCTTGTCCCCTTCTCCGCCGCGCTCGATCGCGCTGAAGCGCTCGGTGGCCATCGCGCGCCACTGCCGAAGAGCGCCGCCAGCGCGCTCCGCAGCGCCGGGACGTTCTGAGTCCGTAAAGGTCGCGTGAAGAATGGGGGGGTTGGCCATGTAGAGAACCTCGTCTTGGGGGTGAGCTCTGCTTTGGACATCAACGGCCGACGATCGCATGGCGCAATCGCCGCTCTACCACCTTCTTGTCTGGGCCCGGTCGGCTCCAGGGATGTCGTAAGTCGCCTCGACTTCAATAGATAATTTCATTCGGGCTGTATGTAAAGGATCAGGGCGAGAGAAAATGGCGACGCAGGCGCCCGCGCGGACGACCTCGACGCCCCTGGTGACCTCGGACGCCGTGGTGTCCGCGATCCGCCGGGCTCGTTCAGTATTGACCGTGGGCAAGAGCGGGCCGACGACGCGGCCCGCCCCGGACAGGCCAGGGCAGGGCGCGAGGATGGGGGATCGGCGCAGGTGGGGGGGATGCGTCGGTCGACGGCGAGCGGGAGGGCCGCCGGGTGGCGATCAGGAGCAGCCGGTCGTGGCCCCGCAGGTGGCGCACTTGAGGCAGGAGCCGTTGCGCACCAGGGTGAAGTTGCCGCAATCGGGGCAGGGATCGCCCTCGTAGCCTTGCAGGCGCGCGATCTGGATCGTCTCGGCCAGGGCGTGGGTCTCGGCCACGGCCCTGTGCTCGACCATGCCCTCGACCGTGTGGGCGTCCTTGGTGCCGTTGGAGACGCGCACCGTCCGGGCGCCGTTGGTCTGCTCCACGGCCCCGTCGAGCGTGACCATCACCTCGCCGTTGGGGCGGTGGTGCGCGGCCAGCCCGCTCATCGTCAGCCCCTTGGAGACGCTCATGGAGCTGCGCCGGCCGTGCTTGCCGGGCAGGTAGCGCACCGCGTGGACCCCGCTGGAGGTGTTGACCTCGGGGGCCTCGGCCAGGCCGACGTGCTCCGGCTCGCCCTGGGTGGTCGAGCCGGCGTAGAGGTCCTCGGGCTTGACCTGCACCAGATCGGTGCGCCCGAGGTAGCTCAAGCCAAGCTCCCTGAAGATGTAGTCGATCACGCTCGTGGCCATCTTGATGTTGTCGTGACCCGTCACCATCCCGCTGGGCTCGAAGCGCGTGAACACGAAGGCCTCGACGTACTCCTCCAGCGGCACCCCGTGCTGGAGGCCCAGGCTGACCGCGATGGCAAAACAGTTCATCAAGCTCCTGAAGGCCGCGCCCTCGCGGTGCATGTCGATGAAGATCTCGCCCAGCGAGCCCTCCTCGTACTCCCCCGTCCGCAGGTAGACCTTGTGGTTGCCCACCTGCGCCTTCTGGGTGTAGCCGCCCCGGCGGTTCGGCAGCCGCCGCCGCCGCGAGATGTAGCGGTGGACGATCTTCTCGGCCACCTGCACCACGACGTGCTGCTGCGGCGCCTGGGGCCGCTCCTCGTCGCGCCCGAGGATGTCCTCGGCCAGATCGATGTCGTTGAGGTCGTCGGTGGCGTTGAGCGGCTGGGACAGCTTCG
>SYOX01000100.1 GCA_005804885.1 Pseudomonadota bacterium | reverse complement strand
CCCCCGTTGGGGACGGGCTCGTCGGGTGGGGCTACAAGCTCAGGGTGGGCTGCGACCTCTCGGTCGCAGGCCAGCGCACGACCGATGTCGACACCAGGGGGCGTGAAAACCCCAATCCACAGGCCCACTTCGACGCGCTGAGCCGCCCCTGCGATCCGCCCTGGCCCGCGCGCCGGCCTGCGCCCAAGGGGCGCAGCCCCCCCGCGCATCCAAGCCCCACCCGACGAGCCCGTCCCCAACGGGGGCGGTGCGAGGAGCGTGGGGCGATCGACGGGCGTGGCAGGACTTCAGGCTTCACTGAGCAAACCTGTGCTGGAGGGCGGGGTTGACCTCGGTGATCTTGAGCACGGCCCGATGACAGGGCGAGGCGGCGTCGCTTGAGTGGGAGAGCGAAAGCGGTCATGGTGGATCGATGAGCGATGAGATGACGCCATTCTGGATGATCGTGCTGGTGCTGGCGGTGGCGGCCTGCGGTGGCGTTGAGGGGGCCAGCGCCGGGGCGAGCGAGGTGGCCGGGGACGCCGGGATGGAGGTCGATCTGGGTGCGGGCGGGGAGGAGGACGCGCTCGACGGCCCTTTGGGGGACGCGGCTGGCGATGCGCCGGGCGACGCGGCGATCGTGGGTGACGCGGCGGCCGACGACGCGGTGGGCGATGGGGACGACGCGGCGGGGGACGACGCGGCGGGGGACGACGCGGCGGACGCCGATGTGGCGGAGGGCGCGCCGCGCTTCGTGAGCTTCTGGGGCGGGCGGGGGAGGGAGCCGGGTCAGTTTCTGGAGCCGAGCAGCGTCGAGATCGACAGCGCGGGCTTTGTCTACGTCGCCGGGCACGAGCACCGCTTCCAGAAGTTCACGGCTGAGGGTGAGCTGGTGGCGATCTACGGGTCGCCGGGGCCGGGCGATGGTCAGTTCAACCACCCTCATGGGCTGGCCGTGGATCGTCGGCGCGGGGATCTGATCTATGTCGGCGATCAAGAAAACCACCGCCTCCAGGTCTTCACGAGCGAGGGGGTCTTTGTGCGCCAGTGGGGCGACGCGCTCTTCAAGCACATCCACGACGTGGGGATCGATCCGAGCACTGGGGACGTGCTCGTCGGCGATCTGGAGAGCAATGTCGTCCGGCGTTTTACGGCTCAGGGCGAGGAGGTCTGGATGGTCGGCGGCCCTGGGCAGGCGGAGGGGCTCTTTGACGGGGTGTGGGGGATGTCCACGGACTCGGCGGGGGACATCTACATCGCGGACACCAACAACAGGCGTGTTCAGGTGCTGGATCGCGACGGGGGCTTCGTGCGCCAGTGGGAAGGGTATGGGGGCGAGCGCTTCGTCAAGCCGACGGGGGTGTTCGTCGACGATCGGGACGTCGTCCATGTCTGCGACTCGCTGGCCGAGGCCATCCTCGTCTTTGATCGCGAGGGCAACCCGCTGGAGCGATGGAGCCTGCCGCAGATCGTGGGCTTCAGGACCGAACCCGAGGACATCGTCATCGACGCCGCCGGGGTGAACATCTATGTCGCCGAGGTGCTCCAGCACCGCGTCCTGCGTCTGCGTCGGTAGAGGTCGGCGGCGCTTTCGGCGGCAGTGGACCCGGGTGAGAGAGGGTGGTAATCAGTTGGACCATCCGCGACGTCTCGTGTCGGATTGTACCTGACGCCAACTTGATGACCCTCGACTGGGGAGCCCCTATGAGATCGACCCCCTCGTATGTTGAT
This sequence comes from Pseudomonadota bacterium, assembly GCA_005804885.1. Classification (GTDB taxonomy): domain Bacteria; phylum Myxococcota_A; class Bradymonadia; order Bradymonadales; genus SYOX01. The sequence goes on along the minus strand of SYOX01000100.1, from coordinate 9,993 downwards.
AACGTTTTGTTTTTGTTGGTGATCGTCCTTGTGCTGGCGACCTCGCTGGCGGGATGCGCTTGCAGCAGCTTCGAAGAGATGCTCGGCGAAGGCGAGTCCTCGGACAAGGAGGGGGACAAGGAGGACGAGGGCGACGACAAGAAGTCCGACGACAAGGAGGACAAGGAGGTCGACGGCGCGAAGCTCTACGCCAGCAAGTGCGAGGGCTGCCACGGGGAGAAGGGGGACAAGACGCCCGACTTCACCAGCAAGGACTACGCGGCCTCGAAGAAGGACATTGCGGCGGCGATCAAGGAGGGCAAGGGCACGATGCCGGCCTTCAAGAAGCTCGATGAGGCCGAGGTCAAGGCGCTGGTCAAGCACGTGCGCGCCTTCAAGGGCGGCGACGACAAGAAGTCGGGCAAGGCCGGCAAGAAGGACAAGGGCGACAAGGGCGCCAAGGTCGACGCGCAAAAGCCCTACGACAAGTTCTGCGCCGGCTGCCACGGGGAGAAGGGGGACAAGACGCCCGACTTCACCAGCGAGGACTACACGGCCTCGAAGAAGGACATCGAGAAGGCGATCCGAGAGGGCAAGGGCGCGATGCCCGGCTTCGACGACAAGCTCGACGACGCCGAGGTCAAGGCGCTGGTCAAGTTCATCCAGAAGATGAACTGATACAGACCACAGCCGAGAGACTCACTTTGTGGCCGGTCCAGGCGGCGGCCTGAGCCTTTGCCATCACTGGGCGGTGCGGTGCACCAGCCTCGCTCAGACCCAGGCCCAGGCCATCCCCCTGTCCTCGCCCACAAAGCAAGCCCTTCGTCTGTGGTTTGATATGAGGGTCCAGCGGCGGCCTCCCGCCCGCGCCTCGCGTCGTGGGCCAGCCGCCTTGTGCGTCCCAAGGCGCTCGGCCGCGCGAGCCAGTCAACACGCCAAGGGCAGTCGAGGATCGACGCTCGCGCCTCAACGCGCGCTCGGGGCTGGCGCGACCTTCGCCGATGCGATCCTCCTTGCCAACCCCGCCTCAACGCGCGCGCAGGGCTGGCAGCGAGGGCCACAGGCCGGCGGCCCAGCGGTCATGGAGGGCTTTGGCGGCCTCGGGGGCGACGCAGCGCTCCAGGGCCGCGTCGGCTTGCGAGCCGGTCAGCGCGCTCATGTAGGCGGGCCGCAGCGGGTCGTCGGCCAGGGCGTCGTAGATCTTCTTGCGGGTGTCGCGGTCCAGGGCGCGCCCTGCGAGGGTGCGCTCGGCCCATGCGGTCAGGAGGGCCTTGAGGGGCTCCAGATCCAGCGGCGGGGTCATGGGCGCCGCGTGCTGGGGCAGCGCGCGGCCATCGGGCTTGCCGCCCCACTCCAGCAGATCGACGGGCTCGCCGCCATCGTCGGGGATGTCCATCAGGATCAGGCAGCCGGGGGCGGGGACGATGGCCAGCCCGACGGTGCGCACGCCGGCGATCCGGCGCTCGGTGCGCACATGCCAGTGGCCGCTCAGGCACAGGCGCGGGCGCAGGGCGGCGATGACCTCGGCGAGCCCCTCGGCGGTGGACTCCCGGCGCCACGGGCGCTCGGCGCCGGTGCGATCGGCGCCGGTACGCTCGGGGCCGGTACGCTCGGGGCCGGTGCGTTCGGGGCCGGTGCGCTCGGTTCCGGTGCGCTCGGCGCCATGTCGCTCGATGCCGGGGCGCTCGGCGCTGAGGCGCTCCAGGGTGCCGGCGGGGGCGTCGTGGAACATCAGGACGTCGAGGTGGGCGTCGCGCTTCTGGACGAGGGCCTGGAGCTCGTGGTGGGTGTAGTGCTTGCGGCGCGCCAGCGGCAGGGCCGCCATGCGGTAGCTCTTCTCGCTGTAGCAGCCGCCGACGCCCCCGATCCCGAGGCGCTGTCCGCGGGCCTCGAAGACCGTCGAGCGGCCCCAGGGCAGGAAGGTCAGGTTGGGCAGCAGCGCGCCGACGGGCTGGCCGTGCAGGGCGTGGAAGTCCTCGTGGTTGCCGGCGATGAAGAGGGTGGGGATGGGGGGGCCCTGGCCGGCGGCGTGCCAGGCGGGGTAGTCGCCGGCGTCGCCGTGGCGGCGGGTGGCCTGATCGACGCGCGCCGGGTCGGGCCAGACGCCCAGGTCGCCGACCTGCAGGACGAGGTCGACCTGTCGGCCCACCTGCGCCTCCATCTGGGCGATCATGGCGTACATCAACTCGAGCTGCCCGTGGCAGTCGCCCGCCGCGCACACCAGCATGAGAGGGCCTCCTGAGCGCGCCCGGCCAGTCGAGCGCGGGCAGGAAGGTGGACATCGGGGCAGGATCGCGCAAGGCGGTTTGGCTTTGCGGCCGTTGCTGGTAATCTGAGGGCGGCGTCGAGGTCCCGGCGGCCAGATGACGGGCGAGGGTGTGGGTTATGACGACCTTCTTGATGATCTGCGGGCAGAAGATCGACATCAAGCACCGCGTGGTGACGTGGCTTGAGGAGGGCGCGCCGAACTTCTACGCCGACTCGGAGCTGCTCGGCGAGGATCTCTACGGCGAGCGCCCTGGGGTGCCCAAGGACGCGGGCCTGGACATCCTGGCGGACAAGATCACGATGTTCGTCATCCACCACGACGGGATGTGGAACTCGGCCGGGACCTACATGGTGCTCAAGGAGCGGGGCCTGAGCACGAGCCTGATGATCGACAACGACGGGACGATCTACCAGCCCATCGACCTGCGCGACAACACCTTCCACGGCGGCGACGTCAACCACTACAGCATCGGCATGGACCTGACGCTGCGGACCAAGTTCGACGACCGCAACTCGCCCGAAGTCCAGGCCTACATCAAGAGCCGCGGGGGGCTCTTCACCGAGCGCATCAACGGCGGCTACGTCACGACCCCCGGCTACACCGACGGCCAGTATCAGGCGCTGATCGCCCTCATCCTGGGGCTGCACAAGGTGCTGCCGAAGATCAAGCTCTTCCCGCCGATGGACGCGGAGGGCAACGTGATCATGACCAAGATCCAGGACTATCGGAACTTCCAGGGCTGGATCGGGCACATGCACCTGACGACCAACCGGATGGACCCCGGCCCCGGCTTCGACTGGCGGCGCGTGCTGGTCGGCCTGCACGGCGAGCGCAACAGCATGCCGGTGGCCTTGCCCAACACCAAGACCCTCACCCAGGTCTTCTCCGGCGCCGAGGTGGCCGAGGTCACCGAGCAGTACTACCTCAACAACGAGCTTGGCGACACGGGCTACTACCCCGTCTCCCTGAGCCAGTCCTGGCACAGCGGCATCCACATCAACGCCTCGCCCGGCCAGCCCGTCCAGGCCATGTCCGCCGGCACCATCGTCGCCGTGCGCAATGTCCAGGACACGGAGCTGGGCAGCCCCAACTTCGTCCTCGTCCGGCACACCATCCGCACCGCCGCCCCCAAGGCGAAGCCCCCCGAGGGCGAAGAGGGGGCGGCGCCGCCGCCCGAGCCGCCGGCCGCAGGCGCCGAGGAGAGCTTCATCGAGAAGAACTGGTTCTCCCTCTACATGCACCTGCAGTACATCGACCCCAAGATGGACCTGGACGCCAGGCCCGCCTGGCACAAGCTCCTCGGCATCGACGAGACCGGCGGCGTCGACGACCCCGCGCTGATCCAGATCGACGACCTCGACGGCGTCCGCGAGGACAGGCGCCCCAAGACCGGCAAGAACTTCTTCGACCTGCGCGCCGGCAAGACCGTCCTGACCGACATCCCCATCAAGTCCGCCGAGGTCCTGGGCTACATCGGCAACTTCGGCCACAGCGAGGATCTCCAGCGCCCCACCGTCCACATCGAGACCTTCTCCTGCGACGAGGACCCCCTCTTCGAACCCACCGAGTACCCCGAGGTCTGGAAGCTCATCGAGACCGACACGACCGAGGACAGCCTCGCCGATCTGGACGACATCTGGCGCCCCATCTTCGAAACCGTCAGCATCTTCAAGGACGAGAAGGTCAAGCTCCAGCGCAACCAGAGGATACTCAAGCCATCGGAAATACAGGAGTTTTTCCAGGGTGAGTCGCGCGAGAAGCTCCTGTTCCGGGGCTACGTCTGCCGCCACGTCTCGGAGTGGAGCGACGAGCTGGACTGGACCCGCACCGCCGCCGTGGCCGTTGGCTGGCAATGGCAGACCAAGGAGGCCTACGACGAGTTCATGGACCTGTGGCAGCCCTTCATGTGGATGAACGCCGAGGTCATCGAGCACGCCAAGCTCAACGAGAAGCGCATGCTGTGGACCTACCACCCCATCACCCTGATCGGCTGGTTCCACACCAACTACGGCCGACAGCTCTCGCCCGAGGAGTACCAGACCGGCTTCAGCAACGACGCCCTGATCCAAGAGCGCAAGAGGGAGGAGGCGCTCTCCCAGGACATCGGCGAGGCCCACGGCGACACCGGCTCCGTCGAGATCAACGACGAGCTGCTGCTGGAGCTGGAGCTCGACGACGAGCCCTGGAAGCAGTACGAGCAGGGCGAGTGGCCCGCCCAGGCCAAGGGCGACCTCTGATCGCCCGGCCGGGGCGCCTCAGGGGACCTCGTTCACGCAGCGAAAGCCGATCTGGGCCGAGAAGACCCTGGCGAAGGAGCGGTGCCGCTGGGTGGTCCGCACCCGGTTGATCGACCCGTCGTTGAAGGCGCCCCCCCGATAGACCACCTCGCCGGTGTCCTCCAGGAAGGCCGGGTCGGTGTCGGGCAGGGCGGCGTAGGCCTCGGCCGAGAAGAAGTCCTGGACCAGCTCGCTGACGTTGCCGGCCATGTCCAGCGCCCCGAAGGGCGACTCGCCGAAGGGCAGGCTCTCGACCGGCTGGGTCCCGAAGTGATCGCAGCCGCCGCCCATGATCGTCATCACCACCCGATCGCAGCTCGGCTCGACGTCGCCCCAGGGCCACGGCCGCCCGTCCTGGCCGCGGGCCGCGTACTCCCACTCGGCCTCCGTCGGCAGCCGCCCGCCCACGAAGGCGCAGTAGGCCTCGGCCCCCGGCCTGAGCACGCAGTTGACCGGGTGACCCTCAAGCCCGGCGGCGCCGACATTGCAGGTCGACAGCGTGGCCTTGTCCGAGCGATCCTCGGGGCTGCAGGCCCCGGCACGCTCGCACTCGTCCCACTGGGCCACCGTCACCTCGTGGCGGTCGATGAAGTAGTCCCGCGTGATCGTCACGCTGCGCTGCGGCGCCTCGTTCGAGGGCCCGTCGTCCCGGCCCATCAGGAAGGTCCCGGCGCTGACCCTGACCTGCGGCATCTGATCGCTCTGCCGCAGGCGCTCCTCGATCGGCTCGACCTCCCCGTTGTTCCCAGGCCCCTGCGGCTCCGCGTCGCCCGCGTCGGCGCGCTCGTCCTCGTCGTCGTCCTCGCCCTGTCCGAGGAGCTGCTCGCAGCCCCCCAGCGACCCTGCCGCCGCCAGCACCCCCATGATCCACGAGATCTTCATCCGCGCCCCCTCGTCCGCGCCTCGCTGGCGCGGCCCCAGGGTAGGGGCATGGCCCCGCGCGTTCAAGGGCTCGGGGATCAGCGGCCGGCGCTGAAGTGGTAGGGCTTGGTGACGCGCACGGGCTTGTGGTCGACCCACACGTCGAAGTAGACGCGGCGGATGGCGTCGGCGACGCAGAGGTCGGCGGCCTCGCTGTCCAGCTCGCTCTCCAGGAGGGTGAGGTTCTTGACGAGGCCGTCCGTGTCGATCTCGACGCTGGCGACGACGCGCCCGCTGAGCTGGTCGACGAGGGGGCCGAGCTCGCGCTCGAAGCAGGCGATCATCTCGGGCTCGGCCTCGTTGAGGCGCTCGTCGACGCGGGCCAGGAGGGCTTCGAGGGTGGGGGCCTGGGGGGAGCCGGCGCAGGCGCAGGCCAGCAGCATCGCGAGGGCCGCCGCCACGCGCCGAGGGGCCGGCGGTGATGCTGGCCGGATCGCGGGGTTGGGGGTGGGCATGTCCTAGAAGACGATGCCGCCGCCGCCGCCGCCGCCGTCGAAGTTGAACTTGGGCTTGTCCTTCTTCTTGTCGTTGCCGCCGGGGGCCGCCTTGGAGTTGGCGTTGGGGTTGCGGCCGGCGGGCTGGCGGGTGGTGGTGTTGTTTCCGCCCCCGCGCCGGGAGGCGACGGCGCCGCCGTCACCTCCCGACTCCTCCACGTCGGGGAGGCGCAGGGCGGCGAAGCCCTGCTCAGTGGCGGGGCTCTCGATGGAGGTGGCCTTGAGGGCGGCCTTGGCGTAGGTCTGGGCCTGGGGCGCCTGGGTGCTCTGCCAGTAGAAGAAGCCACCCACACCAACGGCGCCGATCGTGACCACGATGAAGCCCAGGCCGATGACGGCCATGGCGACGCTGGCGAAGCCGGACTTCCTGACCGGCTCGGGGGCGTTGGCGATGGCCTGCAGGCGCTGCTCCTCGCGCATCTGAGATTCGCGGGTGGCCTCGGCGGCCTTGCGCTCGGCCTCATTGCGGGCGCGCTCGGCCTCGGCCAGCCGGCGCTCCATGTCGATGCGCCTGGCCTCCTCGACCTCGGCCTTGCGCTTGGCCTCCAGCTCCTCGTCGCTGGGCCCCTCGATGGAGCGCACGAGGCTGGCGCGCATGCGCTCGGCCTTGTTGCGGCGATCCTGCTCGGCGCGGATGCGCTCGTCCTGCTCCCGGCGCTTGCGCTCCTCCTCTTCGGCCTTGCGGCGCTCCTCATCGCGCTTCTGGGCGTCGAGGTTGGCCTGGACGCGCTTCTTCTCGGCCAGAGCGGCCGATTCGGTGTCGTCGAGGATGCCGGCGAGCAGGTCCCCGGCGCTGTCGTCGCTGGCCCAGCCCTTCTTCTGGGGCTTGACGTTGGCGACGGCGGCCGGTGCGATCTGAGGTGAGGGCTTTGCGTCCGAAGGCATGTCCTTGAGCTCCTTCAAAGAGTAGAGGGCTGCGTCGTTGTTCTGATCACTCATGTATGGCCTCCCTTCAGAATCAACCGCCGTCCATCCTAGCACGACAGACTGCGGAGCAAAAGCGTCCGCGAGGCGGCGCCGCGATCGGCCCTCAGGCGGGTTTGCTCAGTGAAGGTTCCAAGGCCCGCGACGCCACGGCATCCCACGCCACGATCGTGCCGACGGCGTATCGCCCCACGCTCCTCGCACCGCCCGTTGGGCGGGCTCGTCGGGTGGGGCTTGGATGTGCGGGTAGGCTGCGCCCTGTCGGTCGCAGGCCAGCGCACGACCGATGTCGACACCAAGGGAAGCAAAAACCCCAATCCACAGGCCCACTTCGACGCGCTGAGCCGCCCCTGCGATCCGCCCTGGCCCGCCCGCCGGCCTGTGCCCAACGGGCGCAGCCCGCCTGCGCATCCAAGCCCCACCCGACGAGCCCGTCCCCAACGGGGGCGGTGCGAGGAGCGTGGGGCGATCGGCGAGCGCGGCAGGACTTCAGGCTTCACTGAGCAAACCTGGCCCTCAGGGCGAGCTCGAGGTTGCATCTTGACCCGCCGGTCGCGATGCTGGTAGGTCGGGGCGCACGCATCACTCTGGATCGGCGCCGCTCGATCCTGTGCAAGGAGGAAGACGTCGTGGGCATCGAGATCACCTGGCTGGGCCACTCCACATTCTTGATCGGGACGCCGGAGGGTCGGAAGATCCTCGTGGACCCCTGGCTGGAGGGCAACCCGTCGTGCCCGGAGGCCTTTCATGAGGTCGAGGTCGACGCGATCCTGCTGACCCACGGCCACGGCGATCACATCGGGGGCGTCTTTGCGGCCGCCGATCGCTGCGCCGGGTCCATCGTGGGGATCTACGACCTGACGACGTGGCTGGGCAGCAAGGGGATCGACGGCGGCAAGCTGGTGGGGATGAACAAGGGCGGAACGGTCCAGCTCAAGGAGCTGGGCGTGGGGGTCACGATGGTCGACGCGCGTCACTCCTCGACCTTCGTCGAGGAGGACGGGACGGTCGTCCCGCTGGGCGAGGCGGCCGGCTTCGTGGTGCGCTTCTCGGACGATCGGCGGCTCTACATCGCGGGGGACACGAGCCTCTTCGGGGACATGCGGCTCATCGGGGAGCTCTACGCCCCCGAGGTGGCGATCCTGCCCATCGGGGACTGGTTCACGATGGACCCCCGGCAGGCGGCCTACGCCTGCAAGTTCACGGGGGTAGCCACCGCGATCCCTTGTCATTACGGGACCTTCCCGATCTTGTCGGGCACGCCGGAGCAGCTCCGGGAGGAGCTGGCGCGGCTGGGCGTCGAGGTCGTGGTCGTGGCTCCGGCGATCGGCGAGGCGGTCGAGGTCTAGAGCGCTCGGAGGGACCATGTGGGTGCGATGGTTCGTGCTGGGGTTGTGGGTGGTGTCGGCGGCGGCGGCGGTCGGCTGCGTGGATGAGGAGCCGTCGGCCTGCGCGCTCAACAGCGACTGCGCGGCGCCAGCGCGCTGCGTCGAGGGCGCCTGTCGCCTGGACTGCGCCGAGGATCGGGACTGCGCCGAGGGCCTCAGGTGCGACGAGGGCCAGTGCGTCGAGGCGGTCGTGATCTGCCGGGCGGACGCGGACTGCGCCTTCGCGCACGCCTGCCTTCAGGGGACCTGCGAGCGGATCGACGGTTTTTGCCAGCAGAACGCCGACTGCCCCTCGGGGCAGGCTTGCGCGCGGGAGACCAACCGCTGCGTGGTCGACGACGGCGGCCGGCCTTGCCAGAGCGTCGGGGATTGCTTCGCCGACGAGCTGTGTCAGGGCGGCCAGTGCGTCGAGCGGCCGGAGGACAGCTGCGCGCTCAGCAGCGACTGCGGCGTGGGGCAGCTGTGCCAGGGCGGGCGCTGCGTCGAGGGGTGCCGGGGCGACGGGGACTGCCTCGAAGGTCAGATCTGCGAGGCGGGCCAGTGCGCCGAGGGCTGCGCGCTCGACAGCGCGTGCCCGGGCGGCCAGCGCTGCCTGGAGGGGCGGTGCGCGGCCGAGTGCGCGCTGGCCAGCGATTGCGGCGACGGCGAGCTGTGCCGGGAGGGCCGGTGCGCCCCCGAGTGCGTCGAGGATCGGGATTGCGCCTCGGGCCAGCAATGCCGGGCCGGGCGGTGCGCGGCCGAGTGCCTCGTCAGCAGCGACTGCGCGGGGGGGCAGGCTTGCCGGGACGGGCGCTGCGGCCCCGAGTGCGTGCTGGACGGGGATTGCCCTGGCGGGCAGCGGTGCGAGGGGGGGCAGTGCAGCGCCGTGGTGGCGGATTACAGCGGCAACTTCCTGATCTCCAGCACCAGCCCCATCCAGCGCTGCAACACGATCACGAGCATCAACTTTGACCCGAGGGTGGCGACGGCGGCCCAGGACGGCCGGGCCTTCTCGCTGACCTTCAACAGCCCGCTGACGGTCTACGCGGGGCAGATCGACGGGGATAGCTTCGCGGTGTCCTGGTCGGGGCCCAACGGCTTCACGCAGAACTGCGGCGAGCTCAACACCTCCAACACCTACACGGCCAGCTTCAGCGGCCCGGACTTCTTCCAGGGCAGCCTGACGGTCGACTTCTTCTTCCAGCTTGGCGAGTGCAACTGCCGCATCATCTGGCCCATCGTCGGCACCCGCCAGTAGGGTCTGGACCAGCCATTGATCATAGGCTTCGACGGGTGGACATACGGTCCCTCTGGCGACCGACGGTTGAGTTGAGGGACAAGACGATCGCGACGGGTTGCCTCCGATGGGTGGACACACGGTCCTTCCGGCGACCGACGGGTTTGCCGGCCCCTGATCGGGTCCGGCTGCACCCGCGGCTACTCTGTTTCGCCCCTCCGGGGCTCTCAAATGCTGTCACTTCTTGGTGAAATCGGAAGGCCAAGGCGGTTTGCGGCCCCGAGGCGCCAGAGAACAACCGACCGATTGGGGTTGTCGGTTCGTTGTCCCATCCCCTCCCGCCCCAAAGGGGCGGCTCGGTAACTAGAGCCCCCAAAGGGGCGAAACAGAGTAGATACTGTGTTGGAGTCAAGTCGAAAGAGACCTCCTTTCGTCGAAGGGTTGGCCACTGTTCAGGACGCCGTAGACCTGGCGAAGCAGCTTGTGCATCGCTGCAACTATTCTCTCTTTACCGGTTTTACCCCTG
>SYOX01000099.1 GCA_005804885.1 Pseudomonadota bacterium | reverse complement strand
GTTCGACGGCATCGACGTTTCGATCTTCGTCCTGGCGATGCTGTCGCCATTCGTGAGCGACCGCCGTCTCTCCGTCACCGGTTTACTCGCCACCAAGTTGCACGCGATCCTCGCCATCTCGCCCTTTCGAATGGCGTGGATGGCGTGCTGGACCCGCTCGATGGAGGTCTGGTTGCTGTCGATCGCGCGCTCTTGCATGGTCCTCACGTGTAGCCGTGGCGGCGCAGGACGTCCAGCGTCAGCCCGCCCTTGTCTTCGAGGCCGCCTTCGAGGTCGCCCAGCGCTCGCTGGCCTCGCCCGAGGAGGCGCTGGACGTACTTCCCGATGATATCGGCCTCAAGGTTGACGCGCTGCCCCGGCTCAAGGGCGGTCAGCAGCGTCTTCTGGCCCGTAAAGGGGATGATCGCGACGTCAAAGACGGCGCCCTCGCCTGCGTCCGTGACGCCGTTGACCGTCAGGCTGACGCCGTTGATCGCGATCGAGCCCTTGGGGACGAGCAGGGCGGCCACCGAGGCCGGGGCGCGGACCTCGATCCGGACGGCATTGCCCTCGCGGCGCAGCGCCTCGACGAGGCCGGTGGCGTCGACGTGGCCCTGGACCAGGTGCCCGCCGAGGCGGCCGCCCAGGACCATGGCGCGCTCGAGGTGGACCTTGTCGCCGGCGCCCTTGTCGGCCAGCGTGGTCCGCGCCAGGCTCTCGCGGCTGGCCTCGAAGTCGAAGGCGCCGGTCTTGAAGTCCACGACGGTGAAGCAGGCGCCGTCGACGGCGACGGACTCGCCCAGCGTCAGCGTGCGGGTGTCGAGGTTGCAGGCGACGGCGACGCGCGTGTTGTCCGCGCCGCTGTCGACCCGCTGGATCGTCCCGATGTCCTCAATCAAGCCCGTAAACATCGCCCGCCACCGCCGCCGCGATCTCAATGTCATCGCCCAGGCGCCGGACGCGCAGGGGCCCCCGTGCCTTGATCGCCTCGCCGAGCCCGGCGACGCCGAGGCCCGCCAGCGGGCTCTGGGCCTGCCTGCCGCCGACGAGGATCGGCGCTATGTGCGCGATCCAGGCGTCGATCAGCCCCGCGCGGGCGAAGCCGGCCAGCGTCTCGCCGCCGCCCTCGACCAGGAGGCTGCATATCTCCCGTCGGGCCAGGATCTCCATCAAGATCCCGAGGTCCAGCGCCGGGCTCCCCTCCTGGCGCGGGCAGGGTATCACCTCGACCCCGGCGGCGTCGAGGGTGTGGCCGCGCTCGACCACGTCGGACGCGGCGATCACCCAGGTCTGGGCGGTGGACAGGCCGCTGGCGTGGAGGCGAAGCAGGGCCGCCTCGGGCGAGAGCCTCAGCTCGGGGTCGATCAGGACCCGCGTGGGATCGCGGGGGCCGCCGGGGCCGGCCTCGCCGGGCGACAGCCGGCAGGTCAGGCGCGGGTCGTCCCGCTGGGCCGTGACGCGGCCGACGAGGATGGCGTCGACGCGGTCGCGCAGCTTGTGGACCGAGCGCCGGGCCTCCTCGCCGGTCATCGGGAAGGAGTCGCCCGTGCGGGTGGCGATCTTGCCGTCGAGGCTCATGGCGACCTTGGCCGTGACGTGCGGGCGGCCGAGGGTCGTCAGCGTGACGAAGGGGGCGTTGAAGGCGCGCGCGGCGCCCTCAAGCACGCCGCAGGTGACCTCGACGCCCGCGGCGTGCAGCAGCGCCAGCCCCCGCCCCTGGACGCGCGGGGAGGGGTCGATCATCGCGGCCACGACGCGAGAGAGTCCGGCGTCGAGCAGCGCGTCGGTGCAGGGCGGCGTGCGGCCAAAGACGCAGCAGGGCTCCAGGTTGACGTAGAGGACGCAGCCGCGCGGATCGACCCCCCGCTCGCGGGCGTCCTTGAGGGCGGCGACCTCGCCGTGGTCGAGCCCGGCGCGGACGTGGTGGCCGCGGGCGACGGCGCGGCCATCGCGCACCAGGACCGCCCCGACCATGGGGTTGGGGCTGGTGCGCCCCCAGGCCATGCGGGCCTCGTCCAGCGCCATCCCCATGAAGTGAGCGTCCTCGGCCCGCTCGGGGGCGAGGATCGCGGTCAGGTCAAGGGGGGGCTCGGAGGGCGAGATCATGGTGTCCTGCGGTCTTCGAGGCGCGCGGGGCAGGTCGTCAATCCAGCGGGCGCCAGGAGAGGCGCGATCGGTCCATCTTGCTAGTTGAGTTGACGCCGAGCGTCAAGATCCCCTGCGCCGCTCGATCTCGTGGATGCGGCCGACGCGCCGCAGGTTCCGGCCGTCGTCTCCGGGGTCGAACTCCACCGCCAGGAAGGCGGCCAGGCACTCGCGCGCGAGGTCCTCCCCGATCTGACCGGCCCCCAGGCACAGGACGTTGGCGTCGTGGCGCGCGCGGGCCAGGCGCGCGGTGTAGGGGTCGTGGGCCGCCGCCGCGCGTATCCCCTCGACCTTGTTGGCCGCGATGGACATGCCGACGCCGTCGCGGCCGACCAGGACCCCTCGGGAGACCTCGCCGCGCGCGACGAGGTGGGCGATCGCCTCGGCGATCTCGGGGAAGTCGATGGGGGTCGGGGTGATGCCCTCGGGGCCAATCAGCCGCACCCTGAGGCCCTGGCGCTCCAGGAGGTGCTCCAGAGCCACGGCCAGCGCCTGCCCGCGGTGATCGGCGCCAATGGCGACGGCGGCCTCGGCGCCCTCGACCGGGGCCGCCTTCCCGCCTCGGGAGCGCTTCTCGATGAAGTCGACGATGTCACCGACAGTGCGGATATGCTCCAGCACGTCATCGGGGATCTCGCCCAGGCCAAAGGCCAGGTCGTCCTCGATGCGCCAGACCATCTCGGCGATGTCCAGAGAGCTGGCGCCGAGATCGCTGAAGAGGTGGCGCTCCGGGCGCACGTCAGAGACCTTCATCTCCAGGACGTCCGCGATCAGCGCCAGGATTCGGGTGGATATCTCAGAGGACATCGCTCGCGCGCCACCTCAAGCGGCGCGCCCTCAACAGCCAGGTTGTGGAGCCGCCGGCCCTGCGGTCGGCGGCGGACTCAAGCTCAGACAGCGACCACGGGCAGGACCGCGCGGCCGTTGTAGAAGCCGCACGAGAGGCAGATCCGGTGGGGCTGCTTCGGCTCACCGCAGTTGCCGCACCAGCCCAGCGTCGTGGCGAAGGTCTTGTCGTGCTGGGCGCGGCGCGAGCGGGTCTTGGCCTTCGACTTTCTCTTCTTGGGGACAGCCATTGATCGTACTCCATCTCATTGGCCCGCTGCTCATCAATACAGCGGGCCGGTTGACATCACTTCTGCTCAGTCCTCGCTGGACTGGCCGTTGACCATCTTTGCCTTGATGGTCGCCAGCGCGTCCCAGCGCAGATCGTGGCGCTGCGCCTCCATCTCGCGGACGCTCTGGCCGATGTTGGCCTGCCAGCGCTCGCAGTCCTCTTGCGGCTCGATGCCGCAGGAGGGGTAGGAGGGCACCTCCAGAAAAATCGCCTCGCGGACGATCTGGTGCAAATCCACCTCGACACCCTCGTAGAAGGTCACGTCGAGATCCTCGGCCACCAGCTCGATCTCCTCCTCGTCCCCGCCACGGGCCGCCACGGGAGCCGGCATCAACACCGCCTCCAGCGGCGCGTCGAGGTGGCTGGACAGCTCGGCGGCGCATCGCGAGCAGTCGTACCCGACCTCGGCCACGAAGCGACCCTTGACCAGGATCACGTCGTCGGCCCGATCCAGGCGCAGGTGGACCTTGAGCCCCTGACCCGCGCCGCGGTACTCCTCTTGAGGGTCCATGATCAGCCCGTTGAGTTGGTCCTTGTCCAACTCGAAGCTGACCTCAATCCCCTTCTCACCGATGTCGGAGAGCTGAACCTTCACGCCCGATCCTTCGCCGCCGCGACGTCGACCCGCGCGGCCCTCGCCCGCGGCTCGTCTTTTGAGCCCCGGAGCGGCACGCGAACATATAGTTGACCCCCCGGCCTGTCAACTCGGAAGGCGCCTCTTCGACAAGGCCGCCCTGTATAGCCCGGCCCAACCCGACCGGCCAGGGGCCAGCACAAGGCGATGTCAGTTGAAGGAGGGCGAGGGCGCCGCGCTCAAGATGGTCTTGAGGTCCTCGTCGTTGAAGCGCAGCGAGGCGCCGATGAAGAAGTCGCGCGTCTCGTCGTTGAGGATGTCGTCGGCCCCGGTGACGAAGTAGAGATACTGAAAGAACGTATAGGCGAAGGTGGTCCGCACCCGCGGGAAGACGTCCTCGCCGAAGTCGAAGAAGTCCAGCTTGATCTCCAGATCGTCGTTGAGCAGGTGGAGATCCCCGCCGACACCCCCGGAGGACTCGATCAGGCCAAAGCGGCCCGTGAAGACCGTCCACCGCTTGGCGATCTGGACCGAGAACTTGAAGTCGTCCGTGGTGATGACCTGCTCCTCGCGCACGACCGGCGGCAGGTTCGGGTCCGTGGCCAGCGTCGTCGTCTGCAGCAGCCGCGTGCGGCCGCGCGGATCGTCGATCAGCTCGATGAGGTAGTACTTGTCCTCGGTCGGCTGCAGCCTCACCCCGATGTAATTCTTGAGCGCCGACTGGCTCACCAGATACTCCGAGCGCAGCTCGACGATCGTCTTGAGCTCGACGACCCTGTCGACCAGCTGCCCCACGTCCGAGATCACCTCCTCGGTCTGAAGCGCAATGGCCGGATCGTTGACCAGCACCCCCAGCGTCCCCTCACCCTCATTAATCTTGTCGGTAATCTCACCGACGTTCTGCAGCGAGTAGTTGAGCTGATCCAGCGTCGCCGAGAAGCGCGCCAGCGTGTGCTTGAGCGTCCCGAGGCCGTCCTGAAAGTCCGCACCCGACTGGCCGACGATGAAGTTCACCTCGCGCGTGATCTGCTTGGCGTCGGCCAGGATCGTCTTCAGATCCGCCCGCGTGTTGCTCGTCATCCCCCGCACGTCCTCGGTGATCGCGTCGGCGTTGGACACGATCCGATCGAAGTTGCCCGAGTTCTTGGCCATGAAGTCCCCGAGCGTCGCCGAGATCTCCTGCAGGCGCGCCAGGATGTCCTTGAGCGACTGCTGACCCTCCGGGCTCCCGAAGGTGTTGGCCAGCGACTCCGTCACCTTCGAAATGTCCGAGGCGATCTTGTCGAGCTGCTCAAAGAGCCGATCCGGGCCCAGCGCCTCCGGCACGTTCATGATCCGCTCGCCGGCCTTGATCTCCTCGCCCTGCAAGCCCGGCGTCAACTCCAGGTAGTAGTCGCCCAGCAGCGAGGCGGACTTCTTGCTCAACGTCGCGCCGTTCTTGAAGAATGTGCTCTTCTCACTCTCCGGGATGCCCTTGAGCAGCTTCACCCTCGTCTGCAGCTTGACCGTCACCTTGGCCCGGTCGCCGAAGAGCTCGATCTTGTCGATCTCCCCCACCCGGATCCCCGCCAGCTGCACCTTGCTCTTGGGCGCCAGCCCCGTCACGTCGTTGAAGACCGCGTGGACGTCGTAGAGACCCTCGCCCTGATCAAGCTCCTGGTTGACGACGGAGTACATGATCACGAAGGACACAATCGAGCCCAGGACGACCAGCCCCACCTTGAAGGGCGTCATGATGCTGTTCTTCAAGCCCTGTCCTCACCTCGGACCCCGACGCTGCCGGGGTTGTCGTCTCGACTCCTGCGCCGACTCACTGTGTCACAGGCCCCCGAGGGCCGCAAGGCCCCGACGCCCTCGAACACCTCGCCGAACCTGCCGACGCCCTCTCGGACGGCGTCGGCCAACCGCCCGCGGCCAGACCCCCGCCGACTACCACAGGATCAGATCCAGGAAGTAATTGATGATCAGGATGGAGATGGAGCTGAGCACGACGGCCGAGGTGGTCGCCTCGCCGACGCCCTTGGCCCCCCCGGCGGCGTAATAACCCCGGTAGCAGGACAGGATCGCGATGCTCGCCCCAAAGAAGGCCCCCTTCGAGGCCCCCTTGAGCAAATCCATCGGCGCGACGAACTCCTTGATCTTCGCCACGAAGAGGCCGCCGTCGACCCCCATCGCCTCGACCGCCACCATGTAGGCGCCGAGCATCCCGATGAAGTCAAAGAGCAAGGTCAGCAGCGGCAACATGAAGATCGACGCCAGGATGCGGGGCACCAGCAGGTACTGCAGAGAGCTGACCGCCATGACCTCCATCGCGTCGATCTGCTCGGTGACCCGCATCGTGCCCAGCGTCGTCGCCATCGCCGAGCCCGAGCGGCCGCTGACCATCAGGCCCGCCAGCACCGGCGAGAGCTCCCGCGTCAACGCAACGGCCACCGAACCGCCCACCAGCGTCTCGGCGTTGAAGGCGCTGAAGGCGAGCACCCCCTGCAGCGACATGACCATCCCGGTAAAGAGCCCCGTGAGCAGCACGATGAAGAGCGAGCCGACCCCGACGTCCTCCATCGACTCGAAGAGCAGCCGGAAGCGGTAGGGCGGCAGCGCCGCCACCTTGGCCGTCTCAAAGATCATCAAGGTCAGCCGGCCGATGTGATCGACCAGATCGAGCGCGCTCTGCCCCACGGACTCTATCGCCGTCCGGGAGTGCTCCATCACCGCCGCGCCCCGCCTCGGCGCCTCGCCGCCCTTGGGCCCGCTGGGGGTCTCGGCCTTGGCTTCAACGGCCACCTAGAGCGCCTCCCACAGGCCCAGCAGCTGCTGCGACCACGAGGGCGCCACCAGCGGCGCCTCGCGCGACATCAGGTGGGTCACCCTCCCCCGGATCGCGCCCTTGCCCACTGGGCCCAGATCGCGGCTGTCGGCGGGGCAGTCAAAGCGGTTGTCGCACAGCGCGAAGAACTGACCCTCGAAGATCGGGCGGGCCTCGACGTCCATCGCGCGGTCGTCGGGGCCTGCGCCCAGGCAGATCAGGTGGGACTCAAAGCCGATCGACTCCAGCGCCCGCGCGCAGCTGCGCTCGACCGCCGCGCGCTCCTGCGGCGGACCCTCGGCCTGGACCCCGCGGGCCTCGGGGTCGACGCGATCGTAGCCGGTGTAGGTCTCCACGCCCCGCTCCTGTGTCTCGGCCAGGAAGGTGTTGAGCGCCACGACGCCACCCTGGATCGCGACGCTGTCGCCCTCGACCGCCACGACCCGGCGCACGAAGTAGGCGTCGCCCCGGGCGAAGACGATCAGATCCCCCACCTCGTATTCGTCGACCATGCGGTTGACAAGCACCCTGTCCCCCTTCTGGAGCGTCGGCCGCATGCCCTCATCCAGCACCGAGACCTCCATCAACAGGAAGTAGCGCACCAGGACGAAGCCAAGCACCACCACCGACAGGATCACCAGCGCCGCGTTCACCATCTGCCCTGCAGAGATCCGGATCTGCGCCAAGGTGTCTCCATCCATCCAGCGGCCGGTGACGCCCAGATACGAGGCAGCATCGGTTATAGCGATGGAGCCGACGCCGACGCAAGCCGGCCAGCGCCCGCCGCCCTCAGGGCCCGTTGAAGTAGACCGTCAGGCGCGCCCGAGCGGGCGCCGAGGGCGGCAGCGAGAGGCCCACGAGGGCGCGCTCGGCGCACCTCCCCAGCGGCGGAAAGCCGGCCTGATCGGTGTTGACGGCCGCCGACATGACCGCGCCCCGCTCGACCCGCAGTTCGAAGGTCAGCGTCCCGCGCGGCTGCATCCCCTGCCCCAGCGCCGCCAGAAAGCAGGGCGCCAGCCGAAGCTCCGCCTCCTGGGCCAGCTCCGCGCGCTCGGCCTCGCCCAGCGCGCCGAGCAGCTTGCCCGGCAGCACCGCGCTGACGGTCGGGCGAGGGCCGGGGGCGGCGTCGAGCGAGAGGCCAAGGGCGGCGGCCAGCTCGCCGACGGCGGGGACCTCGAAGGACCCGAGGATGTCCTCGGGGCCCGGGGGGCGCTGGCCGCCGTCCCCCGCCACCGCCGCCCGCCAGAGCCGGGCGCGCATCAAGTGGGCGCGGATCCTCAGCGCGCCGACCTCGGCGCAGGTGTCGACCTCGGGCTGGCTCAGGCCGTCGAGCAGGAAGAAGAGCCGCAACATCACGCGGCCCATGGAGCGCTCCATGTCGAGCTGCTCGCCGACCTCGCGGGACACCTCGAAGACGATCAGCGGCGCGTTGACCAGCTCCACCTCATAGCCGCCCCCGAAGAGCGGGTAGCTCGCGCTCAAGGTCAGCGCCAGCTGCCCCGTGACCGCGTCGAAGTTCGCGATCTGGAAGTCCCTCGGGTTGACGTCCACCGAGTAGACCTGCATCAGGCCCGCCAGCCGCGCCCGGAGGTGCTCCGAGGGCCCCTCCTTGAGGGGCTCCGGCGGCCTCACGGCGCTCACCGCGCAGACCCGCGCCACGGCGTCAGGGCAGTCGAGGTGCTCGACCTGTTGAGCCTCGACGCCGCTGGTCGCCAGGACGATCAACAGCGTCGCCGCGATCTCTGCCCATCTCTTCACCGTCACCTCAAGGCACATCCCCAAACCACCCGACCCAGGACGACCGACCGCTCCTCCGAGGTGCTATCCGCGCCGCGGGGGCCTGTCAAGCGCGGTCGTCGGCTTGAACGCCGGCTTGAGCGGCCGCGATTCCCGCGCCGCCATCACCCCCCCTCCCCTTCGGGCGGCGCCAGGCGGCGACCTGCCTTGCCGAAGAGCGGCACCGAGTCCTCGGGGGCGTAGGGGTCTATCGCGACGGGGATGGCCTGACCCTCGGAGAGCCCGGCCACGACGGCCATCGGCACCTTGACGCTGGCGCGGATGGCGCGGCGGTTGAACGTGTAGGCGTACTCCACCTCGACGCGGCGGCCTGCCCGGCTCAAGCTCATGACCTGCCCGACGACCAGGGTGCCGCGGCCCATGATCTCGGCGTTGTGGTAGCCCTCGCGGACGCGACGGGCGACCATGAACAGCCCCAGGAAGGCCAGCAAGGGCCCTATCGGTATGAGCGGCATCAAGAAAACGCTCAAGAGCGCCAGGTAGCCCGCCGCGCCCGGCAGGCCCAGCCACGCGTAGGCGTAATCGGCCCCTTGAAGCTGGCGAGGCCCCGAGCGCGGGCGATCAAGCCCCAGGCCGGCCCCGCTCGACCGCAGCGCCAGCGCCTCGGCGCCCGATGGCCGGCTGTCGAGCTCGTCCAGGCGCGCCATCACCTCGGCCGCCGACGCGATGCGGCGGGCCTCCGTCGGCGCGAGCATGTCGTCCAGCAGCCGCGCGAAGCCCTCGGAGACCTCGCACCAGGGCCGGAAGTCGATCCCGAAGGCCTCCTCCCGCGCCGGCATGTCGCCCGGCTTCCGACGACAGAGCAGGTGGCAGAGGGTCGCCGCCAGCGCGTAGACATCCGAAGCCGCGCTCGCCCTGCCCTGAAGCTGCTCAGGGGCCATGTAGCCGAAGGTCCCGGCCACCGTCGATCCGCTGCCCTCGGCCCCCGAGCGCACCGCCCCGAAGTCGATCAGCGCCACCGCCCCATTGCGCCGGACGATGATGTTCGAGGGCTTGATGTCGCGGTGGATCAAGGCTGGACGGCGGGTGTGCAGGTAATGGAGGATCGGCAGGAGCTGCGCCAGCAGCTCCCTGGCCCGCGGCTCGCCCCAGCGCTCCCCCTTGTCCAGCGCGACGGCCAGATCCTGGCCGTCGATCCACTGCTGGACGAGGTAGAAGGTCGGCCCCTCGGCTTCGTCGATCAAGAAATGATCGATGGAGCAGGGGATGCCGGGGTGATCGAGGCCGCCGAGCATCTCGGCCTCGCGCTCGAAGCGATCCAGATCCTTCCACTCCCGCAGGCGAGAGAGCGGCAGCTCCTTGACCGCCACCCGCGCCGCGTCCGGGATGCCGTCGTCGTCGAGGTCCTCAGGGGGCTCGGGGGCCGTCAACAGCTCCAGCTCCCGCGCGACGTCCACCGCCAGCCAGGTCCGCGAGGAGCCCCCCTGCCCCAGCACGCGCTCGAGCCGATAACGACCCTGGAGCAGCCGGGGCTCCGAGGCCTCGGGGGGGGGCTTGGGCGCTTCTGTCATCGGCTCGACCTCCAACCGGCTGGGCGCGACGCCCTCTCAAAGCGGCGGCGCCAAGGCGCCCATCAAGACTGCAGCGACGCGACCCGAGGTGAGCGTTCGGGGATGGAACCGCGGACCTCAGTGTGTTAAGCTCGCGGCGTCTGGAGGGACTGAAATGAACAGTGGACCCGAACCCTTTGGCAAATACGTCCTCATGGAGAGGATCGCCATCGGTGGCATGGCAGAGATCTTCCGCGCCAGGTTGCGCAGCGGCGGCGCGGAGGACATCTGCATCAAGCGGATCCTGCCCCATTACAGCGAGGACGACGCCTTCGTCAACATGTTCATCGACGAGGCCTCCATCGCCGCCAAGCTCCAGCACGAGAACATCGTCCAGATCTACGACTTCGACACCGTCGAGGGCTGCTACTACATCGCCATGGAGCTCATCAACGGCCGCGACCTCAAGCAGACCCTTGAGATGTGCGCCGAGCGCCAGACCATCATCCCCCCGCCCGTCGTCATGGTCATCACCCAGGGCCTCGCCCGATCCCTCCAGTACGCCCACACCAAGGAGGTCAACGGCGAACCCCTCAACATCGTCCACCGCGACGTCTCGCCTCACAACGTGATGCTGAGCTTCGAGGGCGACATCAAGCTGACCGACTTCGGCATCGCCAAGGCCGCCTCTCGACTGACCACCACACGCGCCGGCACCGTCAAGGGCAAGTGCGCCTACATGTCCCCCGAGCAGGCCCGCGGCAAGACCCTCGACGGCCGCAGCGACATCTTCTCCGTCGGCATCCTCATGTACGAGATGCTCACCGGACAGCGCCTCTTCACCGGCGAGTCCGACTTCGACATCCTCACCAAGGTCCTCAAGGAGCCCATCACTCCCCCCTCCCAGATCCTTCCCGGCCTCGACCCCGAGATAGACCGGATCTGCATGAAGGCCCTCGAGCGCGACCGCGACCTGCGATACGGCTCCTGCGCCGCACTCGACCGCGACGCCGAAGCCTGGATCAAGCGCCAGGTCGGCCCCGCCAGGAACGCCGGCCTCGACCGCTTCCTCAAGGCCCTCTTCGGCCTCAGCGGCGACCCCCTGCCCAAGCCCAGCCCCGGCAGCCCCGCCGTCTCCGACGAGATGGCCTCCATGGCCGAGATGAAGACCGCCATGTTCAACCGCGAGGACTTCGCCTCGCCCAACACCCCCATCCCAGGCGCCGCCCCCAACGCCCTCTTCATGGCCGGCCGCACCGAGGCGATCAACACCGCACCCTTCCAGCGCGACACCATCCAGGCCGGACCCGTCTCCCCCGACGACGAACCCTCCACCCTCGAGATGCAGCCCCGCCTCGTCGTCCCCGCCGTCGGCGGCGCCAGCGGCGCCTCCATCCACGACGAGAAGACCCAGGCCCTCGACATCTCCCAGTTCACCGATGCCGGCGCGCCCCCTCCCAAGCGCACCGAAACACCTCCACCCTCGGTCTCTCAGCCCATGACCCCCACCCCTCGCCAAAACGCACCACGACCACCAGCCCCCAACCCTCCTCCCCAGAAGAAGAAGGGGCTCGGCGTCGTCGGCATCGTCCTCATCCTCGGCGTCCTTGGCTTCTTCCTCCTCCTCATCGTCGGCGGCGCCGGCTTCTTCGTCTTCACCCAGACCGACCTCCTCAAACAAGGCAGCGCCGCCGTCGTTGAAACCGACAGCGGCCTTGTCGAGGCCGACGGCAGCGTCGACGAGGCCGCCGAGGGACAAGAGGCCGGCGGCGATGACGACAACGCCGCCGAGGCCGACGACGCCCCCCCCGCCGACGCGGACGCCGGGCTCGCCAGCGCGGACGCCGCACAGGGCGACGACAACGCCGCCGCCTCCGAAGACGCCGGCGATCAACCCGTCGCCGAGGACGACGACCAGGACGCCGCCCAGGACGACAACGCCCCCCCCGAGGACGGCGACAAGGACGTCGTCGCCGACAACGCCCCCCCCGAGGACGGCGACAAGGACGTCAAGGACGTCGTCGAGAAAGACCCGCCCGGCGACAAGCCCAAGGTGCTCAGCGCCGAGGAGATCGAAGAGCGGCGAAAGCGCCAGGAGGAGGCCCGCAAGCGCCAGGAGGCCACCAAGGGCACCGGCACCCTCGTCATCAACGCCGTCCCCTACGCCGACGTCACCGTCGACGGCCGACGCCGCGGCCGCACCCCCGTCACGATCTCCGTCAACGCCGGAAACCACACCGTCATCCTGTCCAACCCCGACAAGAAGGACAAGAAGCTCTTCCGCGTCTCGGTCCCCAAGGACCAGAGCAAGAAGGTCTTCCACCTCTTCAAGTAAGCGGCGGCCCAGAAGCTCGACGGGTTTGCCGCTGTCGCGGCTGCACCCGCGAGAAGACCGACGGGTTTGCCGCTGTCGCGGCTGCACCCGCGGCTACTCTGTTTCGCCCCTCCAGGGCTCTATCTACCGAGCCGCCCCGATGGGGCGGGAGGGGATGGGACAACGCACCGACAACCCCTTTCGGTCGGTCGTTCTCTGGCGCCTCGGGGCCGCAAACCACCCTGGCCTTCCGATTTCACCAAGACGGGATACGCACTTGAGAGCCCCGGCAGGGGCGAGACGCCGTCGGCATGATCGTAGCCGCGCGGTGCAGCCGGACCCGCTCAGGGTCCGGCAAACCCGTCGGTCGCAGGAGGGACCGTGTGTCCACCCATCGGAGGCAACCCGTCGCGATCGTCTTGCCCCACGACCGTTGGTCATCGGAGGGACCGTGTGTCCACCCATCGAAGGCAACCCGTCGCGATCGTCTTGCCCCACGACCGTTGGTCGTCGGAGGGACCGTGTGTCCACTCAAAACACGCACAGCGCATCCCGACACCGCCACTGCGGCGGACAGGACGCGTCCGAGTCGCACGCCGGCTCGTCCTCGTCCTCCGGGCCAGCGACGCCGTCCCCGTCCACGTCCGCGACGCAGCGCAGTTCCTCCGTGCACACAAAGAAGGGCGGGCAGTAGGGCCGCTGGCGCTGGCACACGAGGTGCGGCACCACCCCCCGCTCCACGATCACGATCTCGCGCAGCTCCGTGAACTTGTTGTTCGCGTCGTCGACGACCGTGACCCGCGTCACGAAGGAGCCCGCCTGCTCGTAGGCGTGCTCCACCTCCGGCGACCGACCCCGCACCCCGGCCGTCCCGTCCCCGAAGTCGAAGGTGAACCACGCGATGGACCCCTCCGGGTCAAAGGACGACGAGGCGTCAAAGCGGATCG
The DNA here is from genome assembly GCA_005804885.1 of Pseudomonadota bacterium. Taxonomy (GTDB): domain Bacteria; phylum Myxococcota_A; class Bradymonadia; order Bradymonadales; genus SYOX01. Next base: position 23,761 of record SYOX01000099.1, on the reverse strand, counting down.
TCTGCCCGACGTAGGCGTTGATCGGCGCCGTATAGCGCACCTCCGGCAGCTCGCCAGGATCCAGATCGCGCACGCACCCCGACCCCGCCCAGGTCAGCGCCGCCAGCACCAGGAGCCCCGCCCCCCAAGCCCGACGCGCGCCCGACCGCCCCGGCCGTTTGTCTGTAAGATGTTGGTTTAAAACAACTTTGGCCGCAGACCGATGAGGTGGCGCGGCGTGCCGGGGGCGCCGCAGGGCAGGGTCGGGATCGGCTTCGAGGGTCGAGGGCTTGTCGATCGGGAGCATGATCGCCTCCTGTGGCTCATGAGCCATTGTAGGGCAAGCGCGCGGAGGATCAACGCCGTCGCTTGGGGTCGAGGGCGTCCTGGAGGCCCTCTCCGACGAGGTTGAAGAGGCTCACGGTGAGAAAAATGGCGAGCCCGGGCAGGAGGATGAGGCGCATGGTGTCGGTCTGGCGGCCGATGTTGATCAGCTCTCCCCAGCTTGGGGCCGAGGCGTCGCCGAGGCCGAGGAAGGAGAGGGTGGACTCGATGAGGATGGCCGAGGCGACGCCGAAGGAGGCGGTGACGAGGACGGGGCTCAGGGCGTTGGGCAGGACGTGGCGGAAGATGACCTGCCGAAGCGGGACGCCGCTGGCGATGGCGGCCTGGACGAAGTCCTGATCCTTGAGCTTGAGGAACTCGCCGCGGGTCAGGCGAGCCGGGCCGGTCCAGCGGGTCAGGCCGATGAGCAGCATGATGTGGAAGATGTTGCGGTCGTCGATGAAGGCGGCCAGCGTCATGATCAGGATCAGGACGGGGAAGCAGATCATGATCTCGATCACGCGCAGGATGATCATGTCGATGCGGCCTCCGAAGAAGCCAGCCAGGGCGCCGAGCAGGACGCCGAGCAGGATGTAGATGCTGACGGAGACGACGCCGATCGTCAGGCCCGTCCGCGCGCCGTAGAGCACCCTGGCGAAGACGTCCCGACCGCGGTCGTCGGTGCCGAAGGGGTGCCGCAGGGACATCGGCGCCAGCACCTCGTCGGGGTGCGTGGCGCGGAAGGACTGGGCGATGGGCGGGAAGAGCGCCCAGGGGGCCTGGGCGCGCAGCTTCAGGGCGGAGGCGGCGTCCAGGCGAGCGCCCTGCGAGAGCGCGTCGAGGCGCTGGCGGGCGATCTCGTGCTCGACCTCGGCGACGCCCTCGGCGTGGAGGCCGATGTAATCCTTGTAGGGCTGGCCGGGCCGCCAGACGCTCAGGGCGATCATGCCGACGAGGACGAGGGCGGACCAGCCGACCACCAGCCGCTGCCAGCCTGCCGCGCGCTCGGCGCGGCGGCGGCCCCGAAGCCTCCGGATCAGCAGCAGGCAGGAGGCGGCGATGGCCGGCGAGAGGACGAGCAGGAGGTTGAAGAAGACGTCGACGCCGTTCTCGAAGAGGTTGCGGTCGCCGAGCAGCGCGACGAACCAGGGCCACTCGACGGCGCGCTGGCCGCTGGAGGGGTCGAGGTGCGTGATGACGAAGGGGCGCTCCAGGCACAGCACGGGGGCGAAGACGGCCAGCAGGACCATGGCGACGATGGCCCAGAGCCCCGCCCAGGCGATCCTGTTGGCCTTGAACTGCTCCCAGACGATGGCGCCGTAGGTGACCTCCAGGTCTGGCCCCGCGGCCTCGGGCGGGCTGGGGTCGGCGCTCCGGGGGCGCTCGGCGGCCTCGGGCTGCGGTCCCGCGTCGGTCATCGGCTCGCCTCCCTCACTTGAAGCTGATGCGCGGGTCGACCAGCGCGTAGGAGATGTCGCTGAGCAGGATCCCGAAGAGGGTCAGCGCGCTGGAGATCAAGAGGACCCCCATGACGGCGTTGTAGTCGCGCAGGGTGATCGAGGTGAAGAGGAAGAGGCCCAGGCCCGGGATGTTGTAGATGATCTCGATGACCACGGAGCCGCCGACGAGCGTGGGCAGCAGGGCGCCGAGTAGCGTCAGGATGGGGATCATCCCATTGCGGACGGCGTGCTTGAGGATGACGACGGGCTCGCTGAGGCCCTTGGCCCGCGCGGGGCGGATGTAGTCGGCGTGGATGACGTCGAGCAGGCCGCTGCGCGCGTAGCGGCTGATGACGGCCAGGCCCCCGTAGGTCAGGCAGATCATCGGCAGGACGAGGTGGACGGCGATGTCGGCCAGGTGCTCCAGGACGGTCATGTTGCGGGCGTCGACGGATTCAAAGTTGCCGGTGGGGAAGATGGAGACGCCGCCGAAGAGGACGATCTGCGCCAGGGCCGAAGAACCGATAAAGATCAACGCGATCAACGATATACGAATCAAGAGGCGAGCGGGGGTGCGCTCGGCGGGGTCGGAGAAGAGCTTGCGGGCGCTGTGGGCGACGTAGAGCAGGGTGAGGGCGGCGGCGGCCAGCCCGCCGAGCTGGACGGCCTGCTCGGAGGGCAGGCCGGACAGGAGGGTCTGCTCGTCGGGGGTGGGCATCCGAGGCCAGAGGTGGAAGGCCGGGCCGACGGACAGGAGCTTGAGCAACAGGAGGCCGACGAAGAAGGTCGGCAGGCTGTAGAGCATGAAGAGGATGACGGTCAGGAGTTTGTCGGCCTTACTGTCGCGCTTGACCGCCGAGAAGATCCCGAGGGGGACCGCGATGATGTAGATCAGGATGATCGAGCCGAAGGAGAGGGTGACGGAGTAGCGCAGCTTCTCGACGATCTTGTCCAGGACGGGGCGTCGGTCGAGGTTGCTGACGCCCAGATCGAGGCGGATGAGGTTGGCCCAGTAGCGGGCGAAGCGGGTGTCGGTCAGCAGGATCGCGGCCTTGTCCGAGGCGCTGTATTCGAAGCGGCCCTGGTGCTCGACCATCCACGCGCCCCACTTGTCCATGACGGCCCGCTGGGTGGCCGCGTCGGCGCCCCGTGGGTAGCGCCACTGGGCGATCTGGGTGTTCTCGAGGTCGATGGCGAGGTTCTGGGCGCGCACCGAGGGGGGCTGCTGGGCGCTGGAGAACTCGTTGATGAGCTTGCGGCGGGCGTTGACGGCCAGCCTGGCGGTGGCGAACCAGCGCACGTCGGGGTCCTGGTGGTCGCGGGCCAGGCGGTAGAGGTGCGGGACGATATAATTGCCCAGGTCCTCGACGCGCTCCTGGGCCTCGATGGCCTGGGCGACGGGGGGGCGGCGGTCGTCGGGCAGGTCGCGCAGGCGGTGGTCGACGATGAGGGTGACGAGCTCCTCGACCTCGCCTTGATCGACGCTGAAGCGGGTGTTGATGAAGACGGGCTTGTCGAGGTTGAACTGCTCCTTGAAGATCCGGTAGGCCTCGCTCTGCCCCTGGGACTCGTCGGCCTGCTGGATGCCCTGCTGGCCGGCCTGCCCCGGCCGGCCCGGGGCGAGGTTGAGGACGAGGAAGATGACGAGCGAGACGACGAAGAAGGTCGGGATCATCAGCAGGAGGCGCTTGAGGATGTATTGGAGCATCGCAGATCACCTCCGATCCATGAGGGGGGGCCGCCGCCGAGACTACTGGTCCTTCCACATCAGGTGGTAGAGGATCTGGGGGCGGGGCTTCTGGTAGGTGACGTTCTTGAGCGAGGCGTGGTAGGTCACGACGGTGTCGGGGGCGAAGAAGAAGGTGTAGGGCTGCTCCTCGTGGACGATGGCGTGGAAGCGGTTCAAGAGGCGCTTGCGGCCTTCGAAGTCGAAGGTGACCTGGGCCTCCTCGATGATCCGGTCGGCCTCGGCATTGCGGAAGTTGACGAAGTTCGAGCCCTTGGGCTTGTCGGCCTGGCTGGAGTGCCACAGCTGGTTGGGGTCCTCCTCCCAGAGCAGGCCCCAGCCGCCGGTGTAGGCCTCGAACTCCTTGTCCTCCATCTTCTTCTGCATCGCGGGCCAGTCGACGGGGGAGACGGTGAGCTTGACGCCGACCTTGATCAGGTCCTCCTTGAAGATGTCGGCGGCGGACTTGATCTCGGGAAAGTTGTTGTAGATCAACAGGGTGAACTCGAAGTCGAGCTTGCGGCCCTCGACGAGGCGGTCGCGGACGCCGTCGCCGTCCGAGTCCCGCCAGCCGGCCTCGTCCAGCAGGCGCGCGGCCTCGGCCAGATCAAAGGGGAAGGGCGCGATGGACTTGTCGTACCAGGGCGCGTCGACGTAGAAGCCGCCGGTGATGACCCTGCCGAGGCCGACGAAGACGTCCTTGACGATCTTCTCGCGGTCAAAGGCGTGGGTCATGGCGCGGCGCACCCTCTTGTCTTCGAAGAGGGGGTTGCGGGCGTTCCAGCCCAGGTAGCGGTAGGCCAGGCGCGGGATGACGTCGTGCTTGAAGCGCCCGGTCTTGAAGGGGCTGTCGGCCGCGGCCTCCTGGATCTCCTTGCGGTACTGGGTCGCCGACAGGGTCATCAGATCCAGCTCCCCGTTCTTGAAGCGCAGGAGCTGGGCGCCGGGATCCCGGATGATCTGGTAGGTGATGCCCTTGAGGGGCGGCCGGGTGGCGAAGTAGTCCTCGTTGCGGGTCAGGCGCACGAACTCGCCCGGCTTGCTCTCGACGAAGCGGAAGGGGCCCGTGCCGATGGCGCGGTCGTTGTACCAGTGGGTGTCGAGCTTGAGGCCGACCGTCTCCTTCGGGTAGAGGTTGCCGTCCTCGTCGGCGCCGTAGAGCCAGCGCGGCGCGGGGTACAGGCCCAGGGTGGTGGATCTGGACGTGTAGACGCGCTTCTTCCAGTAGACCTTGAACTCGCGGTCGTTGATCGCCTCGACGCGGTCGAGGAACTCAAAGAAGCTGCGCTGGGGGGCGGCCCCGGAGACCTTCTCGTCGCGGATCATCTCGAGGGCGAAGACGAAGTCGTCGGCGACCACCTCGCGTTCGACGTCGAGCCACTTCATCCGGGGGTTGGACAGGTCGACGGCGGGGCGGTGCCACTTGACGCCCGGGCGCAGCTTGACGTGGTAGACGAGGTCGTCGTCGGAGTGGGTGACGCTGGTGGCCAGCTCCCCGTGCCAGGCCTCGGGGTCGCCGTAGTGCCGCCTTGCGATCCTGTTGCCCACGAGGGTCAGGTGGAGCTCCTGGACGTCGGCGCTGCCCTCGACCAGCAGGTTGAAGCCCTTGAAGTCGGTCGTGCTGGCCAGGTGCAGCTCGCCGCCCTCCTTGGCCCCGGCCGGCGACAAGGGGGTCGGGTCGACGGTCAACAGCTCGTTGAGCGTCGGCGGCGTGGCCGGCGCGTCGACGGCGGCGGGCGCGGTCACGACCACGGCGCCCTGCTTGTCGAGGGTGCGCTGGAGGCCCCCCAGCAGCGTCTCCTGGCGCTCGATCATCGTCCGGGTCTCGAGCACCGTCCGCTCGATGTGGTCGAACTGGACGATGTTGATGATGATCGAGACGAGCAGCGCCGCGAGGAGCAGCCCGATGGCCACCTGGGCGGTGAGGTTCCTGGACATGGTTGCCTCATGGGGTCGCCGGTCGACCGCGGCGCCGTCGAGCGACCGGGGCGCCAGCGCGCCGGGCGCCCAAGGCGGCCTTGAGCGCGATGACGACGGGCCTGAATCCCCAGATCAGCGGCCAACCTAGCCCAGCGGCGCGCGCCCTGTCAACGGGCGCTCAGTGCCCGTGGTTCGGCCCGATGGTGAAGCTGCGGGGGGTGTCGCTGCGGCCGATGAAGCGGGCGCCGTCGGTCAGATCGACGTGGAAGTGGTTGTCGTGGGCGGCGTTGTAGTTCGGCGTCAGGATGATGTTGAAGATGCGCTCGGCGTACATGCGCTGGGCCAGATCGTAGAGGAGCCGGCCGGCCTCCGTCGAGGGCCTCGTCGTGTCGTGCTCCCAGTGGCGCTCCAGGATGTAGTTGCGCCCGTTCTCACCGACGAAGCCATAGAAGTCGATCGCCTGGGCCAGGCCGTGCTGGGACAGAGTGTTGGTGCCGCTGACCACCCGGCAGTTGTAGGTGCCGATGTGCAGCGCCTCGCGGATGCCGAACTCGCGCAGCACCGGCCCCAGGCGCACCAGCGCCAGCGCCAGCGGGCAGGACACGGGCATCGGCGTCGATTCCTCGTTGGAGTAGTATCGGTAGGTGACCCCGCCGATGGGGCCCGAGATGCGCACGGGGTCCTCGACGACGCAGGTCGCGGTCGAGCCCTGCGCCCGCTGGGGGTTGGGCGCCCAGGGGGTCCAGGTGACCCCGGCGGCGTCGAGCTCCTGGAGGCAGAGGGAGTCGGGCAGCGGATCGGCGCCGCCCTCGGGGACGCAGACGCTCTGCTGGACGGCGGGCTCATTGAAGCGAGGCTGGATCCGGCAGCGGTAGCCCTGGCGGCAGCCCGCATCGGGGTAGAGATCGTGGTCACAGCGAGAGACGCACTGGCCCTGGCCGCCCTGACCCTCGATGCAGAAGGTGACGCTGTTCTCCCCGTCCCGGTCGGGGCAGAAGCGATCGCAGGCCATCGTGCACTGGCCCCCCTCGTAGCCCTGATCGTCGCCCAGGCAGATCGCCCCCTCGTAGTCGCAGTCCCCCGCGCGCTGGCAGGGGCCGCCGATCCAGCCCTCGTTGGGCACCGACCCCTCCGGCTCCGGCTCCGGTTCGGGCTGGGGCTCTGGCTGGGGTTCCGGCTGGGGCTCGGGCTCGGGGCTCGGCTCGGGAGAAGGCTCGGGATCGAGGGCGTCCGGGGAGGCCACCGCCGCGTCTCCCAGGCCGACGTCGGCGGCGCCCGGGTCAAAGCCCGCGTCGCCGAGCAGCTCGTCGACGATGTTGGCGCCGTCGGCGTCGCCCGCGCAGCCGCACAGCGCCGCAGACAGCGCCAGCGCCGCGATCAGGTGCCCCCGCGCCAGCGCCGCGACCTCGCCAGAGTCATTTAAAAACAAAGACTTAGGGCAAAAGGTAGACATCTTCACCTGCCGAGATCGAACATCGGGATGGGCCTGGAGCCGACCTCACCCCCGTCATCGGGCTTCTTCGAGCGATCGTCCGCGACAAGGCGCGCTCTGTCGATCAAGGGTAGCGGGCCGCCGTGGGCTGTCAAGGCGATGGGGGCGCTCGATGACCGGCGAGTCACCGGCGAGCGCTCGATGGGCTCGGGCGGCCTGGCTCGTGTCGCGCGGGGTGTCCGGGAGCGGCCCGGAGGGTGTGTGAGCGGGGCGGCGGCGGCAGTTGCACAAAATCGGGGGGGGCGTTACCCTGCATGGCGTGACGAGGCTGGTGCGCTCTTGCGAATTCTTCAACGCGGTCACAGGCATGACAAGGATCAATCGCTCCATCTTCGGCCTCGGGGGCTCGGCCCACAACTCCGAGGCCAAGCTGGCCCCTGAGCGCCTCTTTGGCGTTCACATCGGCGTCGTGACCAACAACGTCCATCCGGACGGCGAGTACATGGTCAAGGTGCGCCTGCCCTACTTCTTCGACCCCAGCAAGGACGAGTCCTGGTGGTGCCGGATCATCTCGCCGATGGCCGGCAAGGGGCGCGGCCTCTACGTCCTGCCCGAGGTCGACGACGAGGTGCTGGTGGCCTTCCTCAACGGCGACCCGAACCAGCCCGTGCTCGTCGGGATGCTCTGGAACGGCAAGGACGTCTTCCCGAAGAAGGTCAAGGTGACGCCGGACGACACCGAGTACAAGATCCCGAACGTGGACCAGGGCGGAGACAACAACTACCGCTTCTTCCAGTCCCGCGAGGGCCACGTGCTGATGTTCAGCGACGAGAAGGGCAAGCTGCGCGTCAGCCTGCGCTCCCAGGCCAAGAATGAGCTCGTCCTTGACGACACCGACGGCAAGGAGAAGATCCAGCTCTACGACAAGGACAACAAGCAGTGGCTTGAGATCGACGTGCCCAACAAGGTCATCACGCTCCAGACGGACACGGGCGACATCCTGATCAAGGCCAAGAAGACCATCACTCTGGACTGCAAAGATCTGGTCATCAAGGCCCAGAAGACCATCAAGGTCAACTCGGGCACGACGACGGAGCTGACCGCGGGCCAGAACATGAGCTTGAAGACCAACGCCAACATGGATCTGACCGCCACGGGGAACATCACCCAGAAGGGCGCCACGATCAACCTGAATTGATCGCCCCGTGAACCTCGTCTGCCCGCTGTGTCGAGGCCTCTACGACGGAACCTTCCGATTCTGGCGGCTCAAGAAGCGCCCGGGCCTGCTCCGATGCAGCAACCCGGTCTGCGAGGGCCGCTTCGTCACCGCCCCCTACCCCATCGTCATGCCCAACCCGGCCCGCGCCCTGGAGCGGATGCTCGACGTGCCCGAGGGCGTCTCGATCCCCGCGCTGGGGATGATGCTGCGGCACCTGTCCGAGTCCAGCGCCCTCTTCGGGGCGCTCTGCGACCGCTCCACGGCCGTCTGGGGCCAGTACCACGACTTCCTGCCCGAGACCTTCCGCCCCGAGGGCATCCACCCGGCCCCCTTCGGCGTCCGGGCGCTGGGCATGCTCGACGCCCTGACCATCAAGCCCGGCGCCCGCGCCCTGGTGGCCGGCTGCGGACCCGGGCGAGAGGCGCTGGAGCTGGCCGCGCGCCTGCACCGCGCCAACAGCCACCAGCGCGACCCCCTCGGTCGCCCGGGCGTCGACACCACCGCCAACATGGCCTTCCCCGAGGTCATCGCGCTGGACCACGACACGGCCTTGCTGCAGACCTTTCACCAGCTCATCGAGCGGCGCAAGATCGAGATCCTGCTGCGCGCCTCCATCGACCGCTGGCACACCCCCGAGGTCATCGAGCTGCCCCGCTCCCTCAGACCCGCCATCGACATCGTCCACCCGGTCTGCGCCGACATCCTCGACCCCCCCTTCGAGGCCAACTCCTTTGACCTGACCGTCGCCCTCAACCTCCTCGACCGCGTCGCCGAGCCCCTGCGCCTGCTCGGCCAGCTCCAGGCCATGACGCGCCCCGGCGGCCACATCCTCCTGTCGAGCCCCTTCGCCTGGGAGAGCGGCCTGACGCCGCGCGACAAGCGCCTGTCCAGCGTCGTGCCTCACGCCCGCCTGGCCGACAACGTCATCCTCCAGGAGATCCTGACCGGCCAGATCAAGACCGGCTTTGACTTCAAGCTCCACCCCGTCGCGATCATGGACCCGATCCAGTGGGCGCTGCGCACCCACGACACCCACGCCGTCCTGATGCGCTCCCACGTCTCGCTCTGGAAGAAGCCGGACTGAGCAGCAGCCCGCAGACTCGCCCTCCCCTCCCCAGACAGCTTCCGAACTCATACCAGACCACAGACGAAGGGCTTGCATTGCGGGCGAGGACAGGGGGATGGCCTGGGCCTGAGCGAGGCTGGTGCACCGCACCGCCCAGTGATGGCCCAGGATCAGGGCGCCGCCTGGACAGGCCACAACGTGAGTCTCTCGGCTGTGGTCGGGTATCAGCCCTCGATCGGCAGACGCGTCCACTCGTGCCCCCGCACGACGTTCTCCATCCACTCCCCCAGCAGCGCCATCTTCTTGGTCATCGTCGGCGCCAGCATCACCTGCGCCAGCCGGATCAGCCCCCAGGCCGTCGGCCCCGTCAGCCTCAGCCCGCCGAGCTGGAAGATCCCGTCCCGCTCGCCCAGCCGGATCAGATCCCCGAAGTGGGCGTACTCAAAGGGATCCAGCGAGGCGCCCACCATGTCCATCAGGACGTTGTTGGCCGCCACCGGCCCCTGCTGGACCGCGCACTGCGCCGTCATCGGCCACGGCTCCCCGCGCCGCCGCCGCGCCGCGTCGCCGATCGCAAAGACCCCGTCCACCGCGCACAGGCGGTCGTCGACCTCGATCCAGCCCTCGCCCGTCAGCGGCAGGCCCGAGCCCGACAGCCACGACGGCGCCTTGACGCCGCCGGCCCAGATCAGGTGATCGGCCTCGATGCGGTCCCCGCTGCCCAGCCTCACCTCGCCTGCGCTGACCGCCTCGACCCGATCGCCGAAGATCATCTCCACCCCGAGCCGCCCCAGCGCCCCGGCGGCCCGCGCCTGCAAGGGCGCGGCGAAGTCCGGCAGCGCCGCCCCGCGCGGCTCGACCAGCACCACCCGGAAGGCCCGCGCCGCCTGCGCGCCCGCGCGCGGCAGCAAGGCCCGCCGCACGCCGCTGACCAGCTCCGCCGTCAACTCCACGCCCGAGGCGCCCGCACCGGCCACCACGAAGGTCAGCCGCCGACGCAGCGCCGCCTCGTCCTCGACCTTCCCCGCCCCGTCAAAGGCCGACACCACCGCCCGGTAGATCCGCTGCGCGTCCTCGGCCCCCTTCCAACCCATCGCCAGCTTGTCCGGGTCCTCCAGCCCTCGCCAGTCGATCTCCGAGCCCACCGCCACGATCAGGTGATCGAAGTCGACCCGACGCTCCCCGACGCTGACCTGGCGGCGCTCCAGATCAAAGCGCTCGGCGCGACCGCAGATCAGCTCAAAGCGCCCGTCGTCCAGCAGCTGCGCGAGCCGAAGCTGCGCCGACCTCGACGACACCGACCCCGAGGCCACGTCCGGCAGCACCGGGGTGAAGAGGAAGTGGGAGCGCTCGTTGATCAGCGTCACGCGGACATTGCGGCGGCCCGACAGCCCCTCCTTGAGGTGCTTGAGCGCCTCCAACCCCCCGAAGCCGCCGCCGACGATGCAGATCTTCTTCATGAACGCCCTCTGCCCTGCCGTGAATCAATCCCGACTTCCAGGCGTTCTATCCCCTGAACCTGGCCCCGTCAAAGGAGAACGCGGCCGCCGAAGAACACAGGAGCCCGACATGTTTCTTGGCCACTCCGACGAAGACAAGGACAAACCCCTGCTGCTGCGCGCCGTCGAGGCCATCGTCGCCGGCCCCGATGACATCCGAGCCATCGTCCACGAGTGCGACGCCGAGGTCCGCGCCAGACCCCGCAGCCGCGACCTCTCCCCCGAGGACCTGCGCGTCAAGACCGCCGACGCCATCATCGAGCGCTACGCCCGCACCTGCGGGCGCGTCGGCTCGCTGACCGCCATGGCCGGCGCCGTGCCCGGCCTGGGCACCGTCGTGAGCCTCGTCGGCGCCGCCGCCGCCGATCTCGCCATCACCATGAAGTACCAGATCGAGATGACGATGGCCCTGGCCCACCTCTTCGGCCGCGACATCGCCGTCGAAGAGGAGCAGCGGCTCTGCTACGCCGTCGCCGGACTCGGCGTCGCCACCCAGGCCGGCATGCTCTCCTTCCAGAAGTTCACCGTCCAGAGCCTCAAGGAGGCCGCAAAGCGCCTGCTCAAGACCCGCGCGAAGCGCTGGCTCTTTGACCTCTTCAAGAAGCTCGGCCTCAAGCTCACCGAGCGCGGCATCCTCAAGGCCATCCCCCTCGGCGTCGGCGTCGCCCTGAGCTACACCAGCAACAAGAAGCTGACCCGCTACATCGGCCGCCGCGCCCGCGACTACTTCATCGAGACGGCCCCAGGCGCGCCCGGCGCGCCCTGAACCCCGCGCCGATCCCGCCCGACTCTTCGAAGGCGCGCCTCCGCGCCCCGCGAGACACCGCCCGGCCCTTTCAAGATGCGCCTCCGCGCCCCGCGAGACACCACCTCGACGGGCTGGGTCTGGCGCGCGCCGCAGCAAGCCGCGCACGATCCGAAACAATAATTAAATCAACAACTTGAAGATCAGCTCAGGGCCGACAGCCCTCGGCGTCCGCGCCGGGAGCGGCGGGATCGCAGCGCTGACCCTGGGGGCAGAGCGCGTCGATGGGCGTGCCCAGGCATCGCCCGTCGCCCTGGCAGGTGTCCTGCTGGGTGCAGGAGGCGCCGTCGTCGCAGGTCGCGCCCTCATCGGCGAAGTCCGCCGGGAGGACCTGCGCGCAGGCGTTGTCCTGGCAGGTGAAGATCGCGCAGCCCAGCGCGACCTCGGCCGGGCGGCAGTCCTCGGGGGCCACGCAGGCGCAGGCCTCGGTGGGGACGTGCTCGATCTGGTCGCTCCCCTCGTCGCAGCGGCTCTGCGTGCAGGCGATCCCGTCGTCGGCCGAAGGGGGGGTGCCCAGCCTGCAACCCTCGTTGTTGGCCTGTGAGTTTGCCGGGTCGCAGATCTCCTCCCCGTTGCAGAACTCGCCGTCGTCGCAGACGCCGTCATTGCCCTCGCCCACGCAGAGGCCTTCGGCGTCGCAGGCGGTGTTGACGGTGCAGGGGATCCCGTCGTCGCAGGTCCCGCCCTCCTCCAGAGGCGTGTTGGTGCAGGAGAAGGAGGCCACGTCGCAGGCGTCGCTGGTGCAGGGGTTGTTGTCGTCGCAGCGGCGATCGTTGGCGCCGGTGCAGCCGCAGGCGGTCGGGTCGTTGACCAGGACGCCGCCCGCCTCGTCGCAGGTGTCGACCGTGCAGGCGATCCCGTCGTCGGGGTCGCGGGCCTGGATCAGGCAGCCGAAGGCGATCGCGTCGTCGGCGCCGCACTCGGCCCCGTCGGCATTGCAGCAGATGTCGACGGTGCAGAAGACCCCGTCGTCGCAGTCCACGTCGCGCTCACAGCCGCCGCGCTCGCAGAAGCCGCCCTCCTCGTCGTTGAGGACCTGGCGGCAGACGAAGCCGGCCCCGAAGCGATCGACGCAGGCCGCGTCGTTGATGCAGCGCTTGTCCTCCAGCTTCTTGTCTTCGAAGACGCAGCCGACCAGCACCAAGAGCGTGATCGCGAAGGGCAGCAGCGCCGCGGCTCGCGAGATCCTGAGTGTCCTCAAGGACATGGATGACTCCTTGATCAATCGAAGGTGATCCGGACGGGGTCAGAGGAGATCGTCGGCGCGTCGGGATCGCCAGGGATCTGCCAGAAGCACTGCACGTTGGCCTGGCGGCTGGCGCGCTCGGCGTGCCGCAGCCGGATCTGGTGGGTGGGCGAGTTGGCCGCCACGGGGCCGAGGCCGGTCTGGTTCATGTCCACCAGCGTGGCTCGGGTGTGGAAGTAGATGTTGAGGTCGTCGAGCCAGATGCGCTTGGTTCCCCCGATCATGCCGGACGTGACAAAGCCGAAGGTGCGGCCGAGCAGGGGCTTGGCCTCCTCGGGCAAAAGGACCGTGTAGCGGTTGTGGGTCGTCGTCGCCCCCAGATCGTAGTGTGAGATGAAGTGCGCGGGGCCGTTGGTGCCGCGCGGGAAGATCGAGGCCACCTTGCGCGTCGTGAGCAGATCGTCGCCGATCAGCATGGCCGCGTGGGCGACCTCGTTGAGCGCGAGGGTGGTCCCCTCGGAGGTGGCCCTGAAGTCGAGCACCACCGGGTTGGCGCGGTTGGCCGTGGAGGGGTCGAAGCTCTCGACCGGCGGCAGCTGGAGGCCGCCGACCCCCAGGCCGGTGAAGCCCCACTCGGCCCCGTTCGGGTTGCCGTTGTTGTTGGACGCCGTCGTCGTCTCGATGACGTGGTCGCCGAGGCCGAGCGTCAGCGTGGTGAAGAAGGTCGACGCCTGGAAGCTGCCCTGGAAGCGCTGTACGGCGGCCTCGGTGGTGCTGCCGAAGGTCCACAGGGGGATGACGCGGTCGGTGCTGCCGAACTCGATGCGGGGGGATTCCTCCAGCCTGGCCTCGTTGACAAAGCCGCAGGCGCCATCGAGATCCGCCCCGACCAGATCAAAGCGCAGGAAGATGGGCTGGAAGTTGCTCGCGTTGTAGAGCGAGAAGCGGAAGGTCGTCAGCCCGCTGACCTCGCCGCCGCCCGAGGCCACCAGGGGGACGTACTTGTTCTGGGTGCCGCCGTTGCGGTAGGAGGCCACGAGGTACTGGCCCAGGCCCAGGCCGTTGGCCTCGAAGCCCATGTCGACGACCAGCACCACGCCGTAGATCGCAGGCGTGTTGAGGGAGGGAAGGTTGTAGGGGCCGAGGATGACGCTGTGGCCGTCGCAGATCTCCAGCCCTCGGGTGTCGCCGTCGCCCTCGAAGGCGACGTTGGTGTCCACCGAGGTGGACTGGGGGGCGAGCTGCCCGGCCGCGTTGAGGATCTGGACGTCGGATCGAGCCGCGAAGGCCGCGCGCGCCTCGTTGAAGGTGCTCTCCTGGGCGACGATGCGGCTGGTGCAGTACAGGTTGGCGGTCTGGCTGGTGACCGGGTCGCCGCCGTCGCGGGGGGTGACCTGGAGGACGGCGCCTGTGCCGGCGAGTCCGCCGGAGCCCGTGGCCGGGGCGCTGATCTCCAGCAGGTCGGGGGTGCGGCAGTCCGAGTCGACGCCGTCGGCGGCGCCGTCGCAGTCGTTGTCCAGGGCGTCGGCGCAGCCGCTGTTGCCCGTCGGCCCCTCGGCAGGGACGATGCAGGCGCCGGCGAGGCATTGCCCGGAGGGGTTGGCGCCTGGGCAGGTCAGAGCGCAGGCCGTGGTGTCGGGGCGGGCGCTGACGATGCAGCCGAAGTCGTCGGCGCCCTGACCGGCGGGGTTGCAGGCGGTCGTGCGGCAGACGTCGGCGGGCGTGAGCCTCGCCGTGCACTCGGCGTCGTTCTGGCAGACCGGGGCGCAGGCCGAGGTGTTGGCCGAGACGGTGTCATTGCCCTCGTTGCAGGCGTGAACGACGCACTCGCGCTGGTCGGGGTGGCGCTCGATGGGATCGGGGCCTCGGAAGCAGCCGTCGGCGTCGCGATCGGGGTTGTTCGGCTCGCAGGTCTCCTCCCCGTTGCAGAAGAGGCGGTCGGAGCACAGCGCGTTGACCGGGACGTTGACGAAGCTGTCGGTCGCCTCGTTGCAGTCGTCGGTGGTGCAGTTGACGTCGTCGTTGGGGTCGGCTGGCGGGCCGGCGACGCAGCCGTTGGCGTCGGCGTTGTCGTTGAGCGGGTCGCACAGCTCGACCCCGTTGCAGAAGAGGCTGTCGGCGCAGGGAGCGTTGTTGGGCGTGTTGCGCACGACGTTGGCGTCCTCATCGCAGACGTCGTCGGTGCAGGGGATATCGTCGTTGATCTGGGGATCCAGGCCCGCCACGCAGCCGTCGGCGTCGGCGTTGTCGTCGTCCGGCACGCACGTCTCCGCGCCGGTGCAGAAGAGGCCGTCGTCGCAGTTGGCGTTGAGCGGCTCGTTGATGACGCGGTCGTTCTGCTCGTCGCACCGATCCTGCGTGCAGGCGATCTCGTCGCTCAGCACGCGGGGGGTCCCCTCGACGCAGCCCAGCCCCAGATCGCAGATCTCGTCGCCGTCGCAGAAGGACTGATCGGCGCAGGCGGCGTTGTTCGCGGTGTGGGTGACGCGCTGGCCCTGCTCGTCGCAGGCGTCGACCGTGCAGGCGATCTCGTCGTCGAGCACCGGCACGTTCTGGGCTCTGCACCCTTCGGCGTTCGCCTCGGGGTGGCCCGGCTGGCAGATCTCGGTGCCATTGCAGAAGAGGTCGTCGAGGCAGAGGCTGTCGTTCGAGACGCCATTGCAGCTGCCCGTCTGGCATTCGTCCTGACCGGTGCAGGCGATCCCGTCGTCGCATGCGCTGCCGTTGGGGCGTGTGGCGATCATGCACAGCTGGGCAGGCGTACAGGTGTACTCCAGGCAGGGGTTGGGGTTCTGCTCGGGGACGCAGTCGCGGTCCTGCAGGCAGGGGCAGCTGCTCGGGTCGTTGATCACTCTGTCCTGCTGCTCATTGCAGGAGTCGTCGGTGCACTCCACCCCGTCGTTCACCGGCGGCGGCGTGCCCGCGATGCAGCCGTTGGCGTCGCGGCGCTCGCTCTCGGGATCGCAGAACTCGACCCCGTTGCAGAAGGCGCCGTCGTCACAAAGGCGATCGACCGGCGCGCCCGAGCAGGTGCCTTCGCCGTCGCAGGTGTCTCCGTTGGTGCAGCTCAGGCCGTCATTGCAGACCGCGGCGCGAGGCAGGGGCTCGCTGCCGCAGACGCGGTCCAGGCAGAAGTAGCGCAGGCAGGTGTTGGCGCCCTGCTCCGGTTCACAATCCTGGTCCTCCTCGCAGCCGCAGGGGCCGTCGTCGTTGACGATGACGTCCCGCTGCTCGTCGCAAGAGTCCGCGGTGCACAAGACCCCATCATCGATCTGGAGCGGATCGCCGGGGAGGCAGCCGCGGCCGGCGTCGCAGACCTCGGCGCCATTGCAGAACTGGCCGTCCTCGCAGGCCGCGTCGTCGGGGGCTCCGGCGACGCACTCGCCGCCCCCGTCGCAGGCGTCGCCGCGGGTGCACGACACGCCGTCGTCGCAGGTCGCGCCCACGCGCTTGTTGATCCCGTCGCACTGGAGCTGGGCATTGCATTCGGTGTCGACGCAGAGCCCTTCGAGCTCGGGCAAGGTGACATTGCGCTCGGCGGCCAGGAGGATCTGACACTCCTCCTTCGTGCCGTTGGGGCACTCGCAGGCGGCGGCGATGTGGACGACTTGGTCGGCGCTCTCGTCGCAGATGTCCTGGGTGCAGACGATCCCGTCGTCCACCGAGGGCGCGGCCCCGGAGGCGCAGCCGTCCTCGCCTGCGCCGGGCGCGGCCGGATCGCAGACCTCGACGCCAGTGCAGAACTGGCCGTCGTCGCACTCGGCGTCCGAGGCGCACACCCCGGCGCTCCTGCAGAAGCCCTCGACGCACTCCTGCCCCTGGTCGCAGTCGAGCTCTGAGCCGCACTGACGCGCCGTCAGCGGCGCGGGGTCAAAGAGGCAGCCCTGGAGGCCCGAGATCGCCAGGGCGCTGACCGCACACCACGCAAGCGCCCTCGCGCCGCTTCGAACACCTCGACCGTTTACAGGAGAGAGGGTTTCTTGCTTCAACGCCACACCTCGCCAACGCTCGGACCTGACTTGAGCGATCCATGGGACCGCGCCACACGACCTTGACCAGGACAGCCCCTTCGGGGTGTGGATTCTACAGCAGCGGCCTCCACAGCGCAACGAAACCCCGCCCGCGAGCGCCTCCGCGCAGCCAGCCAGGGAGCCCGACGCGCCCCATCACTGAAAGGTGACCCGGGCGCTCTGCGACTCCACCGTCGCCTCCCCCCGCTGCCAGAAGCAGCGCACCTCCAGCGTCCCCGACCCCGCCCCTCAAGCGCCGCCTCATTGACGTGATCGACGCTCGCAGATTAAGCTCCCGCCGCAAGTCAGAAGCGACAAGAAATGATCCGCTCACCGTGGATCCTCAGGAGGACGACAACTCATGGCCATCGACACGATCCCAGCGCGATTCATGAACCAGGCCAAGGTGCGCCCGAGCGCCAACGCCTACTTCGTCAAGGAGTCTGGCGCCTGGAAGGGCACGACCTGGGGCGAGTACGTCGCCCAGGTCCGCAAGGCGACCAGGGCGATGATCGCGCTGGGCCTTGAGCCGGGGGGCACGGTGTCGATCCTGGGCTTCAACCGCCCCGAGTGGGTGATCTTCGACATCGCCTGCATGTGCGCTGGCGGCGCCCCGGCCGGCATCTACACGACCTGCTCGCCGACCGAGGTCCAGTACATCATCAACCACGCCGAGTCCTCGATCGCGCTGCTGGAGGACAAGTCCCAGTGGGAGAAGGTCAAGGCCGAGCGCGCCAACCTGCCCCTGCTCAAGCACGTCGTCATGATGAAGGGCGCCGGCGCCATCGACGACCCGATCGTGATGAGCTGGGAGGACTTCATGGGCCGAGGGGCCGGGGTCGATGAGGCCGAGGTCGACAAGCGGGTCGCCGACCTCAAGGCCGATCAGCTCGCCACCTTCATCTACACCTCCGGCACCTCCGGGCCGCCCAAGGGCGTCATGCTCTCGCACGACAACCTCGCCTGGACCGCCCACACCTCCCTGTCGATCACGGACCTGACCCCCGACGACGTCAGCCTCTCCTACCTGCCCCTGTCCCACATCGCCGAGCAGATGTTCTCCATCCACGCCCCCATCACCGGCGGCAGCCAGGTCTACTTCGCCGAGTCCATCGACAAGGTCCCCGACAACCTCAAGGAGGTCCAGCCGACGGTCTTCTTCGCCGTCCCGCGGATCTGGGAGAAGTTCTACGCCGGCATCACCGGCAAGCTCAAGGCCGCCACCGGCGTCAAGGCCCGCCTCGTCGCCTGGGCCCGCAAGACCGGCACCGCCAACAGCGATCTGAAGAACAAGGGCGAGGCCGCCGACGGCCTGTCTTACAAGCTGGCGAACAAGCTCATCTTTTCAAAGCTCAAGCCCGCCATCGGGCTAGGCCGCGCCAGGGTCTGCGTCTCCGGCGCCGCCCCCATCTCCAAGGAGATCCTCGAGTTCTTCTCCAGCCTCGACATCAACGTCCTTGAGGTCTACGGCCAGTCCGAGGGCTCCGGCCCCACCTCCTTCAACCTCCCCGGCAGGACCCGCTTCGGCTCCGTCGGCCCCGCGCTGCCCGGCGTCGAGGTCAAGATCGCCGAGGACGGCGAGATCCTCGCCAAGGGCCCCAACATCTTCCTGGGCTACTACAAGGAGCAGGCCGCTACCGACGAGGCCCTCATCGACGGCTGGCTCTACTCCGGCGACCTCGGCGAGTTCCGCGACGGCTTCCTCTATATTACAGGCCGGAAGAAGGACATCATCATCACCGCCGGCGGCAAGAACATCGCCCCCAAGAACATCGAGGCCTCCCTCAAGAACCACGATCTCGTCAGCGAGGCCGTCGTCATCGGTGACCGCCGCAAGTTCCTCACCGCCCTCATCACCCTCGACGAGGAGGCCGCCCGCAAGAGGGTCAGCTCCGGCGACCTCCACACCAGCAAGGTCATCCGCGACGAGCTCCAGGAGGTCGTCAACGAGATCAACAAGCACCTCGCCCAGGTCGAGACCGTCAAGAAGTTCACCGTCCTGCACCGCCAGCTCACCATCGACGACGGCGAGCTGACCCCCACCCTCAAGGTCAAGAGGGCCAAGGTCAACGAGCACTTCGCCGACCAGATCGAGGCCATGTACGCCGAATGACCTCCCCTCCGCCCCTTTGACCGGCCGACGCCCTGAGGGCTCCAGCCTCCCCCAAGCCCTCGACGGGGGCAATCGGGCACACCCTGGCTCTCCTCGGGAAGATCCCCCCCCGCTTGCGTTGTCTCTTCGGATGGCCCACAAGAAGGAGGCCATCGCGCGATGGGCGACCCGCCCAGGAGACAGTGTAATGAAGACCAGCAGGCACATGACGGGATCGCACCGCGCCGCCGCGGCCCTGATCCTCACCACCGCCACCCTGATCGGCGGCGCCGCGCACGCCCAGGCGCCCGACTGCGCCGCCGCCCTGACCACGATGGCCAGCGAGCGCGGCGTCGCCCTCAAGGTCGTCCTCGACCGCCTCGACCCCGATCAACGCGCCACCGCGCTGGGCTGGGCTGACTGCACCTCCAGACACCTCGGCCTGGCCGCCGTCACCGAGCAGGCCGTCCGCGCCCTCGACGCCGCGCCCCCCCCGGGCCGCCCCGGCGCCCTCTCCCTCTACATCTCGCCCTCCCAGAGCGTCTTCGTCTCCGACCCCGAGGGCGCCTTCCCGCGCAGCGAGGTCATCAGCCGCGTCAACGCCCTGCCCGAGGCCCGCGCCCACGCCGCCGTGCTCCTGGGACCCGGCGCCGGGCAGAGATCCTGGGCCGCCCTGATGGCCGACCTCAACGCCGAGACCCACGCCCTGAGCGCCCTGAGCGCCCTCAAGGCCGCCGGGCTGCTCGACCGCGCCGACGCCTCGGAGCTGGCCACCGTCATGCTCACCGCCGCCGCGTGGCTGACCCACGCCCAGCAGAAGCACCCCCTGGTCTTCGAAAGGCTGGCCGCCTCCAGCGAGGCCGTCGACGCCTTCGGGCTCGTCTGGGGCCGCGCGCAGCGCACCCTGCTGACCGCCCACGCCGCCGACGCCGCCCCCGTCAACCCCTTCATCAAGGGCCTCGCGGCCCACGAGCCCGCGCTGGAGGCCCTCTTCAAGCCCTCCGGCCTGCCCGCCCCCGACCTCAAGGCCCTCTTCAGCGCCGCGACCGCCACGCCCCCCGCCCAGGCCAAGGCGCCCGATCCCCCCGCCCAGGTCGCCCAGAAGGACCCGCCGGCCCAGGCCAACGCCAACCCGCCCGCCAACACCCCCGCCGAGAAGGTCGCCAAGGCCCCCCAGGACCCCACGAAGCCCGCCGACAACGCGCAAGCTGTTGAAAAGAAAGCAGAATCACCCGAAGCCAAGGAGAAGGAGGGCGAGTCCGACGCGGCGAAGGCTACGAAGCCCGGCGACGCCGGGCAGGGCCTCGGGCTGGCCGACAAGATCCGCCTGGGCGTCGCCGCCGCGCTCCTGCTGGTGCCGTGGATCCTGATCGGGATCATGGCCGCGCTCAAGCGCCGCCGCAGCCCCCGATACGCCCGCTTCGCCAACCGCACCCTGGCCGTCGCCACGCTCCTGATGGTCTTCGAGGCGCTGGCCGTGCTCCTGTTGATGGTCACCGACAGCGCAGGCCCCCTCTTCAGCCTCGACGGCCTCTTTCTGGCCTTCGGGCCCTACTTCATGACCGTGGCCATCGTCATGACGGGGCGGATCGACGCCGAGGGGCAGCTCGCCTCGCGGCAGCTCATCAAGAAGTGGTCCAAGTGGATCGGCCTGGCCATCGGCGTCATCGCGGTGGCCAACGTCGCCCTCGTCACGACCATCTTCATCCTGACGCCCCACTTCATCATGATCCCCTCGATGCTGATCGTCGCCCTCATCGCCTGCGTCTTCCTCGTCAAGCTCTGGCGCACCGGCGACGCCCCCCTGTCGCCCGACGCCCAGGGGGCCAGCGGCGCCGCGCCCCCGGCCCCGGACAAGCCCTCGAAGAAGCCCGCGCCCGACGAGCCCCCCGCCCAGAAACCCGCCCAGAAGGCGGACGCGCCCAAGGAGGCCGCCGCCAAGGGAGCCGCGCCCAAGGAGGCCGCCGCCTCCAAGGGAGCCGCGCAGACGGGGGCGCCCGTGAAAGATCCCGGCGGGCAGACGCCAGGGCTGCCCGAGTCCCCGGCGGCGCGGGTCGCCTCGCTGGACATCGACGCGCCGCCCTCGCTGCCGGTCTTCAACGACGAGAGCCTGGATCTCGGCGACGACGACGGCGCCGACAACGCCGCCTCGGCGATGAGCGACGACGACCTCGCCGCTGCGCTGGAGAAGCTGGGGGGCGCCAAGGGCGGGGATGACAAGGCGGAGAAGAAGCCCAGCGCCTTGAGCGACGCGGATCGCGACGCGCTCTACAAGCTCCTGGGCGACTGAGGCAGGCTACTTCTTGTTGATCCGCGCGTCTTTAACGTCCTTGAGCGGCGGGCAGGTCTTCTCCTTTCGGAGCCACTCGATCAGCGCGTCGCGCTGCAGGACGCCCGTGTCCGAGCGCTCGCCCTGGGTGAAGGTCGCGTGGCCGTCGCCGCCCTCGGCCAGGAAGGAGTTGGTCGCCACGAGGTAGGTCTTCTTCGGATCGAGGTTCTTGCCGCCGACCTTGAAGGCCGTGATCCGGTCCCCCTCGGGGCGCTGGAGGTCGTAGGTCAGCGCCCCGCCGCTGATCTCCAGGTAGGTGCGCGACTCGCGCCCGGCGAACTCCATCAGCTCGCGCAGCTGCTGGCCGGTCAGCTTGACCGTGACGATGGTGTTGTCAAAGGGCGCCACCTCATAGAGGGAGCGGATCGTGACCTGGCCGACGTCGAGGTTGGCCCGCAGGCCGGTCTTGTTGGTCAGGGCCAGCTCGGCGGAGGCTCTCTGGCGCATCACGTCGGCGACGAAGTTGCCCAGCGTCGAGGACTCGATGTCCTCTCGGGTCCGCTCCAGAGAGTCCTTGCAGCGCCCGACCCCCTCGGCCATGACCGCCTCGATGTCGGGGGCGTACTTGCTGACGATCTCGGTGACGGCGGCGTGGGAGGGCCAGTCCTGGGCCACCAGCGCGACGGGGCCGCCCTGGCGCACGGTGACCACGCCCTCGACGACCTCCAGGATCAGGTGATTGACGGCGGAGGCCTTGCCGCGGGTCTGCAGGTAGACGACGCCGGTGGACTCGGACACCTTCATGGGATCGACCTGGGTGTGGGAGTGGCCGCCGAAGAGCGCCACGACGGGGGCCTGGAGCTTGTCCAGCAGCGGCACCTCCTCGTCGATCCCGAGGTGGGACAGCACGATGACGAGATCCACGCCCTCGCCTGAGAGCGCCCCGACGGCGTCGTTGATGGCCACCTGCGGGTCGCCGAAGTCGTAGGCGGCGCCGGCCTCCTTGTGCGTCATCAGGGGCGTCCGGGTGGAGATGACGCCGACGATCCCGATCCGCAGGCCCGCTCTGCTGACGATGGTCCGGGCGGGCAAGGTCGCCCTGGCCTCTCCCTTGGGGGCGACGTTGGCGGCCAGCACGGGGAACTCGGCCGCCGCGGTCAGCGCCGCCAGCGCCTCGATGCCGAGGTCGAACTCGTGGTTGCCCAGCGCCATGGCGTCATAGTCCAGCGCGTTCATCAGCTCGATCATCACCCGACCGCGGGTCAGGTTGCCCTCTGGCGTCCCCGCGAAGATGTCGCCGGAGTCGACCAGCAGGACCTTGTCCTCGCCGGCCTCCTGGCGGACGCGGGTGACGTAGCCGGCCAGCGCGTTGACGCCGCCGACGTCCGCAGGGGCGTCCGCGGCCAGCCCGCTGGACTTGCGCGGGTGGATCTGGCCGTGGAGGTCGTTGGTGTGGAGGATGTGCAGGACAACCCCGGCGGGGCCTTCGTCAGGAGGCGTGTACAGCGGGCCGCGATCAAAGGCGGGCCCAGAGAGGCTCGCCGGGGCCTGCGGGGGGATGTTCTCAGGGATGGAGGGCGCGCAGGCGACCGCGACCAGGGCCACCAAGGCCCCGATGGAGAGCGCGGACATGGATCCGAAGGAGGTGCGCATGGGGTTGAGCTCGCGTCGTGATCGGCAGGGCGATGTCCTGCGGGTCCTGAAAAACAAATGCCCCGGTCTTGCGACCAGGGCACGGCGTCGGGCTCCCGGGAGAACCCCTTGAGGTCTCCCGGGTCGCCTGCGGGCTTGCGGCCTGCGGGCTTACTGCTGCCTGCCCTCGATGATGAGCATCATGGTCACGGCGGCGATGCCCAGCCGGCGATCGAGCATCCCACCGGAGTCGGAGGAGAAGTCGACGTCGTACTTGAGCATGAAGGGGTTGAAGTGCTGCTTGATCATGGCGACCTGCTGGCCGTTGATCTCCGCCACGTACTTCTGGGGGATCAGCTTGCCGCCGGGCATGAAGCGACGCACCAGCGCCATGGCCGTCGAGTCCTCCTTGATCGTGCCGATCTCGTTGTCGTTGTCGTCCAGCACGAGCCACTCGTCGCGCAGGATGGACTTGAGGCCCTTGCGCCTGAGCGCGCCGACCTTCTCGCCGCTCTTCTCGTCGGTGACGTCGTAGGTGGCCGAGATGTCGATGATGCTGCGGGCCTGGATGGCCAGCAGCGCCTCGCTCTTGGACTCGTCGGAGAAGACCTTGATCGCCTCCTTGAGCTTGAAGGCCTTGCGCTCGACGTAGAAGTAGGTCGAGCCGTCCGCGCCGTAGATCCAGAACTTGCGGCCCAGGAAGCTGAAGAAGGGCTTTTTGGCCAGGAGCTTGCTCTCCTGATAGCGAACCATCGACATTGTTGATTCCTCTTTATCAAAGCGTCCCCGCACGTCTGGCGGGGAAGGTCAAGGTGGTGTCCTTTGAGCCCCAGGGTGTTCCTGATGCGGGCGACAGGCGCCTGCATCGGGCCAGGGGAAGAGAGACGGCCGATGCCCTTGTGGCAAATCGGCAGGAGTATACGGCATCAGGCCGGAAAGACAACCCCATTGAACACCGAGGGCCACCCGGCCTCGCTCGTCCTCGTCGAGTTGGGGCTGCCTGAGCCTGGAGGCCGAGGCGGATCTAGCCGAGGGCCTTGAGCTTGCGGGTCAGCTCGGGGATGGCCTGGAAGGCGTCGGCCACGAGGCCGAAGTCGGCGACCTGGAAGATGGGCGCCTCGGGATCCTTGTTGATCGCGACGATCGTTTTGGTGCCCTTCATG
>SYOX01000098.1 GCA_005804885.1 Pseudomonadota bacterium | reverse complement strand
TGGGCCTGAAGAGCGGCAAGACGCTCTATGGAAAGCTGATCGAGCCTGATTGAGGCCACGCCGAGGCAGAGCGCAGATGAAGTTCCAGATCGCGACGACCTTCCTGGACAGCTTGACGAGGTTGACGGCCAAGGAGCAGGCGCTGGCCAAGAAGGCGGCCTTCGACTTCCAGGTCGATCCGGCCCACCCGAGCTTCAAGTTCCACCGGATCCAGCGCAGCCGGGAGAAGCACTTCTGGAGCTTCCGGGTCAGCAGCGAGCTGCGGGTGGTGGTGTACAAGACGGAGGAGGACTTCACGCTCTGCTACGCGGGGCACCACGACGACGCCTACAGCTGGGCCGAGCGGCGGCACTACGAGGTCCACCCGACGACAGGGGCGGTGCAGCTCGTCGAGACGCGAGAGACGGTCGAGGAGGTGGTGCGCCGGGTCGTGCGCGAGGAGGAGCAGGAGCCGGCGATCTTTGCGCGCTATGGGCTGGGGTACCTGCTGGGGCTGGGGGTGCCGGTCGAGTGGGCGGACTGGATCCACGCGGCGACGGAGGATCAGCTCCTGGAGGTGCTGCACCGGCTGCCGTCGGAGGCGGCCGAGCGGCTGATGAGCCTCGCGGCGGGCGAGCCGGTGGCGCTGCCCTCGTCGGCGTCGACGCAGGCCCGCGCGGACAGCGGGCGGCACCTGATCGAGATCTCGGACATGGGGTCGCTGTCGCAGGCGCTCGACGCGCCCTGGGACAGGTGGATGGTCTTCTTGCACCCGACGCAGCGGGAGTTCGTCGAGCGCGAGCTGTCGGGTCCGGGCAAGGTCTTCGGCAGCGCGGGGACGGGCAAGACGGTGGTGGCGCTGCACCGCGCGGCGCGGCTGGCGCGGTCGCGGCCTTCGGCCAGGGTGCTGCTGACGACCTACACGACGACTCTGGCGGCGCGGCTGGAGGTCTACCTCGATCAACTCATGGGGGCGGGGGGCGAGGCGCGGGGGCGCGTGGAGGTGGCGACGCTGCATGGGGTGGCGCGGGGGCTGGTCAAGCGGGCGCAGGGTCAGGCGCAGGCCATTGGCGACAAGGCGCTGCGCAAGCTGCTGGCGGACGCGAGGCGCCGTCGCGGGGTGGAGGAGTTCTCGGCGGAGTTCTTGCTGGCCGAGTGGCAGTCGATCATTGAGCCGCTGGGCGTGACGCAGTGGGGCCAGTACCGGTCGGCGCCTCGGACGGGTCGAGGCAGGGGTTTGGACGCGCAGCAGCGCAAGCGGCTGTGGGGCGTCTTCGAGGATGTCCTGAGCCAGCTTGAGTTGACGGGGCAGGCGACCTGGTCGGGGCTGTGCCACGCGGCGGCGGGGCTGCTGGAGGGGCACCCGGGGTGGCGCTACGACCATGTGATCGCGGACGAGGGTCAGGACTTCGGCTTCGCGGAGCTGAGGTTGCTCAGGGCGCTGGCGGCGCCTGGGGTCAACGATCTCTTCCTGTGCGCGGACGCAGGGCAGCGGATTTACGCGGGTCGGCCCTCGTGGTTGCAGGCGGGGATCGACGTGCGAGGTCGCTCGCAGCGCTTGCGGATCAACTACCGGACGACGGAGCAGATCCGCCGTCTGGCCGACGGGCTGCTGCCGGGGTCGCTGGCCGACGGCGACGGGGAGGCGGAGGCGCGCCGGAGCTTCTCGCTGCTGTCGGGGCCGGAGCCCGAGCTGTCGCTCTGCGGCGCGGTCGAGGCCGAGGTCGAGGCGCTGGGGGCCTGGATCGCGGCCCGGCTCAGCGAGGGTCTGGAGGCTCACGAGATCGGGGTCTTCGCGCGGACCGAGGCGCTGGTGTCCGGCAGGGCGCGCCCTGCCGTGGAAGGGCTCGGGGTGGGTTGGCAGCGGCTGACGGAGGCGCCGCCGGAGGTCGGCGGGGGTGTGTGCCTGGGGACGATGCACCGGGCCAAGGGGCTGGAGTTCAAGGCGGTGGCGGTGATCGGCTGCGAGGCCGGGCAGCTGCCCTCGGGCAAGCTGCTGGCGGCGATGGGCGATCCGGCCGATCAGGAGCTGGCGCGCGAGCAGGAGCGCAACCTGCTCTATGTGGCCTGCACACGCGCGCGGCAGCGGCTGCTGGTGTCGTGCGCGGGGACACCGAGCCCTTTCCTGACGGCGTCGGGGGGGGAGGAGGTCGACGCCGGGGTTGACCGCGCGGCGCCGAGGGCCAGGAGCGTGGTGCCGGGCTTGCCGCTGGGGGCCGGTGCGCCAGCGGCGGAGAGGGCGAGGTTCGGGGCGCTGCCGAGGTCGCCCTTCGGGATCAGCCCGTCGATGATCGCGCAGAGCTTCAACCACGAGTGCGAGCGGCACCTGCGCTTCAGGGCGCTGCGCTCGGAGGCGCGGCGGATCGCGGACGGTGCGCCGCCGCAGGTGGAGGAGTCCGGCGGGTTGAGCCAGGCGATCTTCGACAGCGGGCACGTGTGGGAGGAGCGCGTGCTGACGACGCACCTGTCGGGGAGGGTGCTGATCGCGGACGGCGGCGAGGCGCTGCACGAGCGCCACTTCGGGCTGGAGGACACGCTGGCGGTGCTGCGGGACGCGAGGGCGGGGCAGTACATCTACCAGCCGACCTTGAGGGCGCCGGAGGGCTTCTACGCGCTCTTCGGGCTGGACGCGACGCTGGTGACGGTCAGCGACAACAGGCCGGACTTGATCGAGGTGAGCGACGACGGCCAGGGGGGTCGGCTGCTGCGGGTTGTCGACGTCAAGCGGGGTCAGCACGTCAGGTTGAGCTACAGGGCGCAGATCCTGTTCTACGCGCTGGAGCTGTCGGAGATCGTCAAGGCGCAGGGCCTGGCGGGGCTGAGGGTGGATCTGGAGCGGGGCAAGGTGTGGCTGGGGGGTGAGGCCGAGCCGTCGCTCTGCGATCTGCGGGGGGTGAGGCCGCACCTGGAGCAGCGGCTGCGCGAGGAGCTGCCCCGGGTGCTGACGCAGGCGCCGGGGCAGGTGCAGTGGCACGTGCAGGCCAGCTGCGAGTGGTGCCCGCTGCTGGAGCATTGCCGGGGTCAGATGAGGCAGGAGGACGACGTAAGCCGGGTGCCCTACTTGACGGCGCGGGCCAAGGGCTTCTTGAACGCGCGGGGGGTCAGGGATCTGGCCGAGCTGAGGGGATATCTGGAGGGGGAGGACGAGGATCTGGAGCAGTGCGCGTCGTTGAGAGGCAAGCGGCTGCAACTGCAGGACCGGGTGCAGTCGCTCTTGAGGGGCGAGGTGTACGCGAGGGGTCAGGCGTCGATGGCGCTGCCGAGGGCGACGCTGGAGGAGATCTCGGTCTTCATCACCTTGCAGCGCGAGCCCTTGAGCCAGCGGGTCTTCCTGGCGGGGTTGAGGGTGGAGGCGGGGGCGGGGGTGGAGGGGCGGCTGACGCGCCACCACGGACGGGGCGAGGATCGGGTCTTCGTGGCGGGGAGGCCGGAGGACTCGGCGGAGGTGTGGCGGCGCTTCGTGGTGGAGCTGTCGACCTTGCTGCACCGGGTGGACGCGCACAACCTGGCGATGGAGGTGTCGGGGCAGGGCGCGCGGCGGGCGAGGTTGCAGGTCTACGCCTATTCGAACCTGGAGATGGAGATCTTCATCGAGCGGCTGCTGGGGTCCTTGGAGGATGAGGGGTTGTCGGGTGTGGCCAAGGAGCTGCTCTTGTACTTCCAGGGTCCGGGGCTGGTGTTGTCGGAGGGTCACCCGGAGACGCACGTGGCCTACCCGCTGGTGTCGCTCTTGAACGTGATGTCGGGGATGCTGGCGGTGCCCGTGGAGGTGAGTTACACGCTGCCGGAGTCGCTGTCGGCGCTGGGTTCGGGGGTGGGGTACGCGCGGGACGAGGCGCTGCATCACCCGCTGGGGCACGCGCTGCGCTCGGAGTGGATCTTCGAGGCGTGGCATCGGGACAGGGCGGATCGGGTCGAGGCGCTGGTGGAGGCGGGGCGCTCGTGGCTGGGGGCGGTGGGCGCGAGCCTGGAGGCGATCCGCGCCCACGCGTCGTCGCAGGCGGTTTTTCCGGCGCAGCGCTTCAGCCTGCCGGAGCTGGCGCCGATCCGCGATCCCTTCATCTCGCGGCTGGTGTTCTTGACGCGCTACGAGAGCTTCTTGAGCTTCCAGGCGGTGCGGGGGGGTCGCCTTATCCCGAGGGACGAGGTGCCCTACGCGGCGCAGGTGGTGGAGCTGCGGTCGCTGGGCGGTGATCGGCTCGCGGTGGTGGGAGAGCCGTCGGCGGGGCTGGAGGCGAGCGACTTCGGCAGGTGGCTGCTGGTGGTGGACACGCAGGAGGGTCGACGTGCGCAGCTGACCTTCCCGGATTACACGCACCGTGCCTGGCACCCCTTCAAGGGAGGGGGGAGGCTGCCGGGATCGCCGCACCGCGCGGTGGTGTCGATCAAGGAGGTGGAGCAGGACAGCCTGGGTCGCGCGGTGGGGTTGACGCTCGGCTGGGTCGACAGGGCCAACCGGCTCCAGCCGAAGGCGGGCGAGCGCTACCTGTTGTATGAGCGCTTCACGGACTTCAACGTGGACAAGGTGGTGGAGGCCCTGAGGCGGCTGGACGGGAGGCCGCTGCTGTTGGCGCGGCTGTTGACGGGGGAGTCGAAGGTGGCGTCGTGCCACGCGCCGGTGGAGGCGGCGATCCGAGCGGAGGCCGAGGTCGTGGAGCCGGCGCTGGGGTTTACGGCGAGCCAGCGGGCGGCGTGGTGTTCGGCGCTGGATCATCGGGTGACGGCGGTGTGGGGTCCGCCGGGGACGGGCAAGACGCACTTCCTGGCGTCGATGATCCTGGGGCTGGTGGAGGCGCACCACCGGCAGGGTCGCGCCTTCAGGGTGATCATCACGGCCTTTACGCACGGGGCGATAGAGAACCTGCTGAGGAAGATCCACGAGCTTCGGCAGGGCAAGGATGGGTTCCGGGCGCCGCTGAAGGTGGCCAAGGCGGACGATTGGAAGGGGGAGCGCTACGGCGAAGCGCCCAAGGCCAAGGGGCTTGGGGGGTGGCTGGGGCGGAACCGCTGGGGGGTGGTGGGCGCGACGGTCTACCAGCTGATGAAGGACGAGGCGCTGGAGGGGTCGGAGCTGATCGTGGTGGACGAGGCCTCGCAGGTCAAGGTGCCGGAGGCGATGATCCCGGCGCGGCTGATGGGAGAGTCGGGGCGAATCGTCTTCGCGGGGGATCACCTGCAGCTGCCGCCGATCATCGCGGGCCGGTATCCGGAGCCGGGGGCGGGGCAACCGGCGCTGCACCGCTCGATCTTCGAGGCGCTGCTGTCGCTGGAGGGGGGTGCGCTGCGGCGGCAACTGCTGGAGAACTTCCGGATGAACGACGTGCTGACGGGGGTTTCGGCGCGGCTGCTCTATGGGGAGGGTTATGTGTGCGAGTCGGAGGGGATCGGGGCGCGGCGGCTGAGGTACGAGGCGCCGCCGGGGGCCGGGGCCTTGGAGCGGGCGTGCCTGGAGCCCTCGGGGGCGTTGACGGTGGTGTTGATCGACGGCGTGGAGGCGACGAACGAGAACGCGACGGAGGCGCAGGTGGTGGCGCGGCTGGTGTGCGCGCTGCGGGAGGGGCTGCGGGGCGATGGCGGGCTCTACGAGGATGACGCGCGCTTCTTCAAGGAGGGGGTGTGCGTGGTCAGCCCGCACCGGGCGCACATCCGGACGATCCGCCGGGCGTTGAGGGAGAGGCGGGCGTGGGGAGCGGCGCCCTTCGTCGAGACGGTGGAGAAGATGCAGGGTCAGGAGGCGGACGCGGTGGTGGTGAGCTACGGGGTGTCGGACGCGGAGTACGCGCAGCGCGAGGGTTCGTTCATCTACAGCGTCAACCGGCTCAACGTGGCGATCACGCGGGCGCGGGTCAAGACGATCCTGATCTTGTCCAGGCCGCTGCTGGAGGGGACGCCGAGGGTGCTGGAGGACGAGGAGGCGGCCGAGGGGCTGGCCACGATGCGGCGGCTGGTCCAGATGGCGCAGAGTGGATCGGGGGGTGACGTCTTCATCCTGGGCGACGCGGTCACGGCGGAGGTCTTCTCGCTGGCCGAGGTTCCGTGAGGGGATCGCGCGCCCGTGGCCGGGATCGGCGCGGCGGCGAAGGCTTGGAGGTCAGGGGGTGCGGCGCGCGGCGAGGTCGCGGAGCCAGCGTTGGACCATCTCGTAGCGCTGTGGGTTGGCGTGGATGATGGCCTCGGCGCTCTGGCCCTGGGTGTCGGGGAGGTCGATCCTGGCGCCGAGGGCGAGCAGGTCGTGGGCGGCGAAGATGCCGTGGTCGAGGGCGGCGTGCAGGGCGGTGCGGCCCTGGTCGTCCTGTTCGTCGATGTGGGCGCCGAGGTGGATGAGGCGGGTGGCCAGCTCGCGGATGCCGGAGAAGCGGGCGGCCATCATCAGGGCGGTGCGGCCCTGGAGGTCGCGGGCGTTGGGATCGGCGCCGGCCTCAAGGAGCAGGATCGCGACGGA
This sequence comes from Pseudomonadota bacterium, assembly GCA_005804885.1. Lineage (GTDB taxonomy): Bacteria > Myxococcota_A > Bradymonadia > Bradymonadales > SYOX01. The sequence continues at coordinate 31,353 of SYOX01000098.1, read as the reverse complement.
ATGGCGAGGGGCGGCGACGGCGTGGTGGAGCGGGGTGCGGCCTTGGAGGTCGCGGGTTTCGAGGTCGGCGCCGGCCTGGATGAGCGCCTTGAAGATGTCGGGGGAGGCGCGGTGGCCGCCGCTGATCATGGACAGGGGGGTCTGGCCGCTGGCGTCGGCGGCCTCCAGGGGGGCGCCGGCCTGGATGAGCGCGGCGAGGTTCTTGAGGCTGGCCTCGGCGGCGAAGTGAAGGGCGGTGCGGCCGTCGGCGTCGGCGGCGCGCAGGTCGGCGCCGGCGCTCAGGAGCCAGCGCAGGGCGTCGGGGTCGCGTCGGCGGGCGCTCTCCATCAGGGCGGTCCTGCCCTGGGGGTCGGTGCGGTCGAGGTCGGCGCCTGCTGCGGACAGCACCTTGAGGATGGGCAGGCGGCCGTACCGGGCGGCCTCGACCGCAGGGGGCGTCGGCCCGCCGTCGGGGTCGGCGCCGGCGGCCAGCAGTCGCCTTGTGAGGGCGCGGCGGCCCCTCCAGGCGGCGTGGGACAGGGCCTCGTTGAGATCGTGGGGCTTGGGGGGCGCGGCGCGCAGGAGGAAGCGGACGATCTCGCGCCGGTCGTCGGAGACCGCGAGGGCAAGGGCCGAGGGGCGATCGTCGGGAGGGAGGGCGGCGGCGCCGACGGCGACCAGGAGCTTGACGACGTCGAGCATCGCGGCTCGGGCGGCCTCGCGCAGGCAGCGGCGCAGCGCCTCGGGGTCGCGCGCGCCCTCGTATATCACGCGGACGAGGGTCTCTGAGAGCGCCTCGGGGTCCCGCGTCGAGGAGAAGAAGGTCGGCGTGGCGCTCGGGGGCAGCGCGGGCGCCTCGGGGTCGACGACGAAGGCCACGCGGGGGTCGGCCTCGCACATGGGGTCGGGGTCTTGGAAGGTCCAGCTCTGGCCCTGGACGGCGCAGCCGGCGCGCAGGGCCTCGGCCAGCGAGGTCGAGCCGCCGGCCAGGGCCTCCAGGGAGAGGGGGGCGCGCAGCGCCACGAGATCGGGCGTGCCGAGGACGTAGCCGTAGATCCCGTCGCGGTCGTCGCGCTCGGGGGTGCCGATCTTGATGAGGCGGGGGTCGAGGCCGAGGGCGGCGGCGCGCTGGTGGACGAAGCGGGCCAGGTGGGGCCAGGCGACGGGGTGGCCTGCGTCGAGGAGGGCGGCCAGGGGCCTGGGATCGCCGGTCCAGGCGGCGCGCTGGGCGGCGCCGGAGGGGCTGGCGCCTGCGGCGAGCAGACGGTCAACGACGTCGAGGCCGCGATCGCAGGCGGCGAGCACGTCACCTCCGATCACGTCGCCGCCGATCACGGCGGTGTGGGTGGCGTCCGTGGCGCAGGTGTGATCGGCGGCGCGCGCGTCGGAGCTGTCATCGGCGCCTGCGCGAGAGGGGTTGCGAGCGGCCGAGGCGGCGGCGAGGGCGGCCATGAGGTCGGTGCAGCCGTCCAGGGGGCTGGCCGAGGGTCGAGCGCCCCAGGCGATCAAGCGCTCGACGAGGGCGACGTGGCCGGCGCCGGCGGCCAGCATCAGGGGGGTGAAGCCGGCGGCGTCCCGGGTCGCCAGGGCGTCCGCGCGGGGCTGGCTTGCTTCGGGCAGAAGGCCTTCGACCCGGGCGAGGTCGCCGGCTCTGCAGGCCCTCAAGAGGGGTGAGGTCCACCTGTCGAGATCCATCGTGGGGCTCCTGTGGCGGTGGCCGGTCGCGGCGGCCCGGTGTACTGTACATCAGGGCGGGGCGGAGGTCCTTGCCATCTTGGGGCTGGGTGTCGCCTTCACGCCGCGCTGTCCCGGCGGGCCGCCCGGGAGATGCGCGATGACGACGATGAGACCCTGCGGGCGGCTCCCAGGCGAGGGGCGCGCTTCGGGCGGGGAGCGATGAGGAGGGCGAAGTTGTGAGGATCATTGACATTTCGACGCCGCTGCGCGCGGGCATGGTCGTCTACGAGGGCGACCCCGAGTTTCAGATGTTGCCCTGCGCGCGGCTGGTCGAGGGCGATCCGGACTCCTTCGCCACCTCGCGGATCGAGATGGGCTCGCACACCGGGACGCACATCGATCCGCCCTGCCACTTCATCCCGGGCGGGGCCAGCGTGGCGGATCTGGATCTGTCGTCGCTGTGTGGATCGGCCAGAGTCCTCGATCTGCGGGACGCGGGGCCGAGGATCGACGCCGACGTCCTGGCGAGATACGATCTGGAGGGGGTCGCGCGGCTGCTGCTGCGGACCTCGAACGAGGGCCTGGCGGGCAGGCCCTTCGAGCGCCATTACGCCCACCTGACCGAATCGGGCGCCGACTACCTCAGGGGCGTGATCGGGGTGGGCCTCGTCGGCATCGATCACCTCTCGATCGAGGCCTACGAGTCGCCGGGCTTCCCGGTCCACAAGAAGCTGCTGGGGGGCGAGTCGCCGGTGATCGTCGTCGAGGGGCTGGCGCTGGCGGGTGTCGAGGCGGGCGATTACGAGCTGTGGTGCCTGCCCCTGAAGCTCGTCGGCGGCGACGGCGGCCCGGCGCGGGCGGCGCTGGTGGCGCGGCGTTGAGGCTTCGTGGATGGGCACGTCGAGATCGGGGAGTCGACTTCGTTGACGGACACGTTGGGATCGGCGAGTCGACTTCGATGACGGACAAGGGGAGATCATCGAGTCGACTTCGTTGACGGACACGTCGAGATCGTCGAGTCGACTTCGTTGATGGATACGGAGAGATCATCGAGTCGACTTCGTTGTCGGTCACGTCGAGATCGGCGAGTCGACTTCGTTGTCGGTCAAGGAGAGATCAACGAGTCGACTTCGTTGACGGGCAAGGGGAAGCGGCGAGTCGACTTCGATGGTGCGATCTGCACGTTGACGGTCCACCCGGGCTTGCGCCCGGGCCTTGGGTTTTGTCCCGGGTCGCCCCGCCATCCGGCGGGGCTGGCGACAGGGAGTCAGCGTGCGTGGGGCGTGTCAACCGTGTTGCTCTCACAGGAGAATTTCAGGGGCTCGGAAGCAGACATCGCACACCCTTGAGAGGGTCTGCCCCTTGAAGGTCGACGGCCCCTGGCCAGCCCCGCAGGGGCGTCCCAGGACAAATTGTAGGCCCGGGCGCAAGCCCGGGTGGACCGTCAACGTGCGGATCTCACCCAACGAAGCCGACCCGTCGATCTCGACGTGCCCGTCAACGAAGTCGATTCGATGATCTCGACGTGCCCGTCAACGAAGTCGACTCGTTGATCTCTCCTTGACCGTCAACGAAGTCGACTCCCCGATCTCGACGTGACCGGCATCGAAGTCGACTCGCCGATCTCGACGTGTCCGACATCGAAGTCGACGCGCCGCTCTCCCCTTGTCCGTCAACGAGGTCGACTCCACGATCCCGACGTGTGCGCCAACGAAGTCGACTCGCCGATCCTGACGTGCCCGTCATTGGAGTCGAATCGCCGATCTCGACGTGCCCATCCACGAAGGCGACCTTGCGATTGCCCTGGGGTCGGACCTCGGCGGCGTTGACCGCGCGGCGAGCCCTGTGGTATCGAGGCGCGCCTTGCCCGGCGGGCCGAAGTCAGGCCCTCGGGAGCGCGACCCGGTGGCGGCGCGCGGGGATGAGGGGCGGGGCTTGATCGGGACACACCTGGGGAGAGAGCGCTTTGATCACGACAACCAGCATCATGGTCAACTTCGACGGGCGGCCGCTCTTCGATGACGTGAACGTCAAGTTCCTGCCGGGCAACTGCTATGGGCTGATCGGGGCCAACGGGGCCGGCAAGTCGACCTTCCTCAAGGTGCTCGCGGGGGAGCTGGAGCCTTCGGCCGGGGCGATCATCATCCCGGCGGGGCTCAGGCTGGCCAAGCTGGAGCAGGATCAGTTCAAGTACGACGACTTCACGGCTTCGGACACGGTCATCCAGGGGCACCCTCGGCTCTACAAGGTGCTCAAGGCGCGCGACGAGCTCTACAGCAAGGCCGACTTCTCGGAGGAGGACGGCAACCTGGCCGCGGCGCTCGAGAGCGAGTTCGCGGATCTGGACGGCTACACGCTGGAGTCGGAGGTGTCGACGCTGCTGACGGGGCTGGGCGTGGCCGACGAGCACCACCACACGCCGATGGCGCAGCTCGAAGGCGGCATCAAGGTCCGCGTGCTGCTGGCCCAGGCCATCTTCGGCAGCCCGGACATCCTGCTGCTGGACGAGCCGACCAACCACCTCGACGTGCACACGGTGGCGTGGCTGGAGGACTACCTGAGCCGGCTGGAGTCGCTGGTGATCGTGGTCAGCCACGACCGGCACTTCCTCAACAACGTGTGCACGCACATCGCGGACATCGACTTCCGCAAGATCCAGATCTACACCGGCAACTACGACTTCTGGGTCCAGGCCAGCGCCCTGGCCGTGGAGCAGCGGCGCAACCAGAGCAAGAAGTCGGCGGACAAGATCAAGGATCTCAAGACCTTCATCGAGCGCTTCAGCTCCAACGCGTCGAAGGCGAAGCAGGCCACCTCGCGCAAGAAGCTGCTCGACAAGCTGACGCTGGAGGATCTGCCGATCTCGACGCGCAAGTACCCGCACATCGCCTTCAAGACGTCGCGGCGCTGCGGCAAGTCCATCCTGCGGGTCGAGAACCTGTCCAAGAGCATCGACGGGCAGGTGATCTTCAAGAACCTGTCCTTCTTCGTCCAGCGCGAGGACCGGATCGCGCTGGTGGGCCAGGACTCCCGCGCCAAGACCACGCTCTTCCAGATCCTGGCCGGCGAGCTGGAGCCCGACTCCGGGACCATCGAGTGGGGGCCGACGATCACGGCCGCCTACTACCCCCGCGAGAACGAGGACTACTTCAACGGCGTCGAGCTCAACCTGATCGACTGGCTGCGGCAGTTCTCCGTCGATCTGGACGAGGAGTTCATCCGGGGCTTCCTGGGCCGGATGCTCTTCAGCGGGATCGAGACGCAGAAGAGGGCCTGCGTCCTGTCCGGGGGCGAGCGGGTCCGCTGCATGCTCTCGCGCATGATGCTGGTCGGCGCCAACATGCTCATGCTGGACGAGCCGACCAACCACCTCGACCTGGAGAGCATCACGGCCCTGAACCGCGGCCTGGAGACCTTCGAGGAAGGACCGGTGATGCTCTCCTCCCACGACCGCGAGCTGGTCAGCACCATCGCCAACCGCATCTTCGAGATCACCGCCCACGGCATGATCGACTGCGTGATGGGCTTCGACGACTACATCAACAACCCCCTGATCCAGCAAGAGCGCGCCGCGCTCTACGGCGGCTCCGTCGGCCTCCTCTGATCTCCACCCGAACCCCAGCCCCACGCTCGACGATCGCCCCACGCTCCTCGCACCGCCCCCCACAAGGGGGGACGGGCTCGTCGGGTGGGGCTAGAATTTCAGGGTGGGCTGCGCCCTGTCGGTCGCAGGCCCGCGCAAGGCCCAGGTCGACACCAGGGGAGCTAAAACCCAAATCCACAGGCCCACTTAGACGCGGCTATCCGCCCCTGCGATCCGCGCTCACCCGCCCGCCGGCCTGCGACCGAGAGGTCGCAGCCCGCCCGGGCATCCAAGCCCCACCCGACGAGCCCGTCCCCCGAAGGGGGGCGGTGCGAGGAGCGTGGGGCGATCGGCACCCAAGCCCCACCCGACGAGCCAGTCCCCGCAGGGGGGCGGGGCGAGGAGCGTGGGGCGATCCTCGAGCGTTGGGGGCGGCGCGCGTCGCCAGGGTCGGCTTGACCGCCCGATCGCTCCGAGGGGATACTGCGCCAGAGATCGATGACCAGGGAGGCGCCGTGTCAAGGGGATACAACAAGCACCAGGACAGGCTCGCCGCGATCGCGGAGTTGGGGCGCGCGCTGGCTCGGAGGGCGCGCTCGCGGTGCGAGCTGTGCGAAGAGAGCGGCGTGCGCCTCGATCCCTGCGAGGTCACCCCGCTGCCCGAGGAGCCGGAGCACGATCGCGCCGTGATGCTCTGCGAGCGTTGCGCGCGCGGGGTCGACGGCGGCCCCCTCGACGCGCTGGAGTGGCGCTTTCTGGAGAGCGCCGCCTGGAGCACGGTCCCGGCGGTGCAGGTCACCGCCGTCCGGGCGCTGCGCCGCGCCGCCGACGACGGCGTCCACTGGGCCATCAGCGCCGTCGACGCCCTCTACCTCGACCCTGAGATCGAGGCCTGGGTCGACGGCGCCTCGCCCGGCGCCCCCCAGGACACCTAAACACCCGTATCTAATCGATTTTTTCGTATCCAGCCGGGATCTGGACCGCCCGCTTCGCGCGGGGAGTCGCGCCTGGGCGTCATGGATGGGGATCTTGTCGTCCTCGCGATGAGGGGCGCGCAGGGTTCAGGCGCGGCGGCCACGACGCCGCACGACGCGGGCCGCGAGGATCGCGCCGAGCGCCCACCAGGGCGCGGCGGGCGCTGTGCCACGCGCCGTGGCGCAGGCGCAGTCGGCAGGGCGCGGGGGAGGGGGCGAGCCGGCGTCGAGGCCCCCGGCGTCGAGGTCGTCCGAGCCGGCGTCAGGCGATCCGGCGTCAGGCGATCCGGCGTCAGGCGATCCGGCGTCGGGGCCATCCGGGCCGACGTCCTCGCCGCCGCCGACGTCGTCGCCGCCGACGTCGAGCAAGGCCACGCACACGGTCTGGATCTGGCTGTCGGGGTCACACTGGAGGTAGTCGGTGGTGTCGGCGTAGGAGAAGTAGGGCTCGACGGTGACGCCCTTGTCGCGCGTGGTGCCGAGGGCGAAGATCGGCGGGATGAACTGCGCGAAGGGGTTGCTGCACACGAAGAGGGCCTCGGGGTCATCGGGCGTGGGCTCAAGGCACTCGATGGAGACGATCCCGGCGAGGTATTCTTGCCAGGTCTGGCCCAGGTCGGTGGAGAGGAAGGCGGTGCCGAAGGTGTCGCCGACGAGGAGCTCTCGGCCGCCCTGGTCGTCGGTGACGGTGACGGAGAGGGCCTGGAACTCCAGGCCGCTGGGCTCCAGGAGCTTCCGGGGGGTCAGGCCGCCGTCGTCGGTGACGTAGAGGTGCTTGCCGGCCAGCCCCAGCAGGGAGAAGTAGAGGACGTCGGGGTCTTCGGGGTCGACCCTGAGGACCTCCAGCTCGTCGGTCTCGTTGGCGAGCAGCTCGGCGAAGAAGCTCACCCAGGTCTGACCGCCGTCCTCGGAGCGCCAGAGCTCGGTGGTGGAGGAGGCGTAGAGGATCGAGGGGTCGCTCGGGGCGCGGGTCAGGGAGTTGAGGCGTCGATTCAGGCCCTCGACGTTGGACCAGCGCCAGGAGGCGCCGGCGTCGTCGCTCAGGGCGATCCCGTTGGGTTCGAGCAGGTGGCGGGTGGTGACGACGATCTTGTCGGGATCGTCGGGGTCGACCGAGATGGAGCTGACCCACTGGGTGGCCAGGATGCCCTCGGTGGGCGCCCAGTTGCAGCCGCCGTCGAGGGATCGATGCAGGCCCGGCACGTAGCGGCCCGCGTCGACCCCGTCCGTGATCCCGATCCCGCCGGCCAGCCAGACTCTGTCGGCGGGGGCGCCGCCGGATCGCCCGGCCAGGGCGAAGGTCTGCACGTCGAAGCCGACGATGTCCTCGCAGATCCAGAACCAGGACTGGCCCCCGTCGGAGGTGACGTGGAGCCCGAGGTCGGAGCTGACGAGCGCCTGGTTGTCGCTGTTGTCGGGATCGACGTAGATCTTTCGGGGGACAGGCCGCCCGCCGTGCGCCCAGGCCGACGCGCTGACCGCGACCACCACCCCGCACACCAACCACCCCAAGCCGATCGCGCGCATAAGCCCCCTCGTCGCCCCCCTTCAGATCCACCCTCTGTATAGCAGACGCGCCCTCTACCCTCCACTGGCGCGAGGGCTCGGAGACGGCTCGCTCGGCGAAGACGGCCGCCCATCGCGCGAAGACGGCACCAAGCTCGACGAGCGCCTCGCGCGAAGACGGCCCCACGCCCCACGAGCGCCCCACGCCCCACGAGCGCCCCACGCCCCACGAGCGCCCCACGCCCCACGAGCGATCCACGCACGACGAGCGATCCACGCACGACGAGCGATCCACGCACGACGGGCGATCCACGCACGACGAGCGATCCACGCACGACGAGCGATCCACGCACGACGGGCGCCTCACGCTCGACGATCGCCCCACGCTCCTCGCACCGCCCCCGTTGGGGACGGGCTCGTCGGGTGGGGCTAGAATTTCAGGGTGGGCTGCGCCCTGTCGGTCGCAGGCCCGCGCAAGGCCCAGGTCGACACCTGGGGGAGCTAAAACCCAAATCCACAGGCCCACTTAGACGCGGCAACCCGCCCCTGCGATCCGCGCTCACCCGCCCGCCGGCCTGCGACCGAGAGGTCGCAGCCCCCCTGCGCATCCAAGCCCCACCCGACGAGCCCGTCCCCAACGGGGGCGGTGCGAGGAGCGTGGGGCGATCGGCATCCAAGCCCCGCCCGACGAGCCCGTCCCCCTTGTGGGGGGCGGTGCGAGGAGCGTGGGGCTATCGGCGTGGCCCGACGGGTCGGGTCGGCTGGGTCACTTGAGGAAGCCTGTCGGCTTGAGGGCGACGGGCAGGGCGTCGGCGGGCAGGCCCCACCAGCTGCGGGCAATCTCGGCGTAGAGGGCGCGGAAGTCGAGGGTGTGCTTCAGGTCGCCGCCGTCGAGGTCGGTCAGCGAGGGCTGGGCGCCGTGGAGGCCGCCGACGACCCTGCCGCCGAGGGCGAGGTGCGCCGAGGCGGCGCCGTGGTCGGTGCCGCCGCTGCCGTTCTCGGCGACGCGGCGGCCGAACTCGGAGTAGGTCACGATCAGGACCTTGTCCCAGAGGCTCGCCTTGACGAGGGCCAGCCGCAGCGCCGCGAGCCCCTGGCCCAGATCGTCCAGGAGGCGCTGGTGCGGCCCCTGCTGGCCGGCGTGGGTGTCGAAGCCGCCGAGCGAGATCTTGATCGCGGCGGTCGGCACGCCGCCGATGATCAGCCGCGCGGCCGACTCGACCTGCTGACCGAAGGGCCCTCGCGGGAAGCGGACGCCGTGCAGATCGGCCTGGCCGTGCCTCGCGTTGATGAGGGCGGCGCCTCGAATCAGGTCGTCCTGGACGCTGAGGATGTGCGCCAGGGCCTTGTTGGTCGTCGGGGAGGAGGGGGCGGGCCGCAGGCGGCGTGCGGCCTTGATGAGCTGGGCGGGGTCGCGGGTCACGAAGGCGCGGACGTCCCCCTGAAGCGGCCCGGCGTCCTCGGCGCCCAGCACCACGCCCCCGGCGGCGTAATCCGCCGGGATCCGCCCGTCGAGCAGGCGCCCGAGCCAGCCATCCTGCAGTGTCTCGTCGCTGTCCGAGCCTGTCTCCCAGATCTCTATCGAGCGGAAGTGCGAGCGGTTCGGCGAAGGGTAGCCGACCCCCTGAAGGACGGCCAGATCGCCCCCCTTCCAGGCGGCCATCAGGGGCTCCAGGGCCGGGTTGAGGCCCACCGCGCTGGAGAGCTGGAGGACCTGATCGCGCTCGATCGCCAGCGAGGGCCTGGCCTTGAGGTAGGCCGGATCGCTGTAGGGGACGAGGGTGTTGAGGCCGTCATTGCCGCCGGCCAGCTCCACCAGCACCAGCACCCGGTCGGCCACGGACCCCGAGGGCCGCGCGATCGACACCCCCGGGGCGAGCATCAGCGCCGAGGCGGCGCCGGTCCACTTGAGAAACTGCCTGCGGTCCATCGGCCACCTCACTTGAGTTGAAAGGTCGGATCAAGCACGAGCTGCGTCAGGATCGCCTCGCCGCGCCCTGCCTCGACAGGGCGCACCGGCGGCGCGGGCAGCAGCACGCGCCCTGCGCGCTCGGCGGCCTGCCTGTCCGTCAGCCCCTCCTGCCCGAGCCACTGCGCCAGCGACAGCTCGTCGAGCGCCTTGCGCGCCGCGCGCTCCAGGATCTCGTGGCGAGCCAGCAGCGTGTGGGTGGTGATCCACCGCGCCCCGCCCGGCCAGCCCTTGACGTTGGGGGGGCTCAGGAGGTCCTGCCCGATCCACGCCCCGGCCTCGCCGAGCACCGAAGTGTCCTCGATGGGGATCTTGAAGACCCGGACGGTGCCCACCAGCAGGTCCACGGGCGACTTGATCATCGCGCCCCGGACCCGCGGGTCCATGAAGGCCTCCGAGGTCAAGATCGCCCTGAGCAGGGGCTTCATCGCGTAGCCGCCCTCCCGAAAGCCCCTGGCCAGCCGCCGCACCTCGTCGCGATCGGGCTCATCCGAGATCAGCGCCGCCCAGAGCTTCTCGACGATGTGCTCGGCCGTGCGCGGATTCTTGAGCAAGATCCGCAGGATGTCGTCGCCGGTCCACGCGCCGCGCTCCCCGAGGAAGACCTTCTGCCCGTCGTCGTGATCGGCCTTGACGAAGCGAAACTCGCCGCTCCGCCGCCTCATGCGCCAGCCCGTAAAGGCCCGCGCGGCCTCCTTGATGTCCCGCTCGGCGTAGTGCCCCTCTCCGAGGGTGAAGAGCTCGAGCAGCTCGCGGGCGAAGTTCTCGTTGGGCTGGTGCTTGTGGCTGGACTGGTTGTCGAGGTAGAGCAGCATCGCCGGGTCCTGGGCGATCTCCACGAGCAGCTCCGAGAAGCGGCCCGCCGCGCGGCGCCTCAGCAGCGCGTTCTGGCGGGCCATGAAGGGGATCCACTTGACCTTGCGGGCGCTGGAGGTGAAGTGGTTGTGCCAGAAGAGCGTCAGCCGCTCGGTCAAGGGCGAGGGCGTGCTGACCATCTCATCGTACCACCAGGCCCTCAGTTCATGGGTGCGCTCCCGGCTCACCTCCCGCTTCTCCTTGCGCTCCATCTCATCGGGTCCGGGGAAGTCGTCATGGACCCACGAGGGCGGCTTGACCGAGGCCACCTCGCGGACGCCCTTGAGGAGCCCGTCCACCCCGGCGACCACGTCCAGCCGGGCCAGCGCCTCGATCTCCGCAGGCCCTCCCCCGAAGCCCGCCCGGCTCAACAAGTGCCTCGCCCGATCAAAGCCCATCCCCATCGCGCTCACCCTCGCTCGGACACCCCAGCGGCGTCATTCGGAGAGGGAGACACGCCCGACGCCCCATCGTAAAAAATCAGCGGCCGAAGGCGGCCAGCGCGGCCCCGCGAGGGCTGAGCGGGGCAGCAAAGGGCGCAAGTTGCAGAGTCGAGGCTGCAAGCGCGCCAGATGGGCGCTATCTTGAGTCGGGTCGGGGCGCGCCCCGGCCTGAACCTCGTCAACGGGCGGGCTCGCCCTGAAGGGCCGCGATGTCAAAGCAAGACCTCGGACAACAGCGCCAGCGGCTGCAGGAGCCGCCGCCCGACGAGGACGCGGCGCCGAAGCCCTCGGGCGGGCAGCTCGTGGCGCAAGTGATCGCGCTGGGCGTCGGCGCGGTGACGATCGCGCCGCTCGTGGCCATGAGCCTGCATTTCTTGATCTCCGGGCTCTACGGCGGCGCGCTCTTGACCGCAGGGTTGGGGGCCTTCGGCGCCTCGATGATCCTCTCTGGCCCCGTCGCCTTCTTGTCCGCCCGGAGCGTGCGGCAGGCGCGCAACCTGATCCTCGTGATCTGCGGCCTGACGGCGCTGGTGGCGACGATCGGGATGTTCAGGCCGAGCACCGAGGGCTGGACGCGGATCGAGGGCACCGACGACTGGAGCGACCCGCGCATACACCTCGTCGGGCCGCGCCTCCTGGCCCAGCGATCGAGCGGGTCCGAGGGCGCCGACACTGGCTGGCTGTCCCTCGACGGGCAATGGCGCTCGCTCGACTACCCCGGCGCCTTCGGCTGGATGCTGGGCCACTTCGACGAGGGCGCGGCGCCCGAATCCCAGACCCTCTGGGCCGCGCCCCGCGACCAGCCCGCCCTCTACGTCTGCCCCGCGCCCTGCGCCCGCTGGGAGGCCGTGGAGCGCCCTCCGGGGCGGATCGACGCCGCCGCGCTGACCAGGGGCGCGGCGCTGATCTCGGTCGCAGGGGCGCTCTACCACGCGCCGGGCGCGTCTCCAGGCGCGCGGTGGCGACAGGCGCTCCAGGCCAACGTCCGCGCGGTGGCCTTCCACCCTCATCAGACCCACCTCGCGCTGGCGACCTCGCACAAGAGGCTCTCGTGGTCCGAAGATCAGGGCCAGAGCTGGCGAGACATCACCCCCGAGGACATGCCGGACACCTCCCTGGACGTGGCCGTCGGGCAAGGGCGCTGGTACGTCTTCTCGGGCGGCTCCTTCCTGGGCGGGACCCTGAGATCCAGCGACGACCCCGCCCAGAAGATCTGGCAGCGCCACGAGCTTCCGGGCCAGGACATCCGGGTGATGGTCGTCAACCCCGACGACGGCCTGGAGTTGTGGATGGGCACCTGGGGTCAGGGCGTCTTTCGCTCCAAGGACGGCGGCCAGAGCTGGCAGAACCTGGGACTGGAGGGCCTTGAGATCCGCGCCCTTGACGTGGACTTCGAAGCCGGCCGCGTGATCGTGGGCAGCTCCAACACCATCAGCCCGCAGGGGATCTTCACCCGCCAGGTCTTCTGAGGGAAGAGGGGCGCTTGTCTCCGGTTGGCGCCTGGAGGATGATGCCTCCCAGAAGATCTCACATGGAGGCGCCATGATCCAGCGCATCGTCCTGATCAAGCTCAAGCCTGCGTTCACCTCGCCCGAGGCCCGCGCCGTGATCGCGGCCGACAGCCGCGCGGCGCTGGCCGCGATCCCCGGCGTGCGCTCGGTGACGATCGGCACCCCGGCAGACGCCCCCAGCGCCCAGAGCTGGGATCTGAGCGTGCTGATCGGCTTCGAGCGCGTCGAGGACGTCCCCCTCTACCTGGAGGACGCGGCCCACCGCGCCTTCGCCGACGACTACCTGGCCCCGAGGATGGACTTCATCAAGGCCTGGAACTTCGAGGTCTGAGCCATGCGCCTCGCCCCCATCTGGATCGGCGCCCTCGCGCTCCTCTGCCCGCTGGCCGCCTGTCAGGAGCAGGCCGATCCGCCACCGGGCCTCCTCCAGACCTCGCCTGAGGACGCGGGCGGCGAGCCAGACGCCGCCGACCCCGACGCCGACGCGCTGGCCGACGCCGAGGCCGAAGAGGACGCCGCCGTCATCCCCGAGGGTCCGAGGCGCGCCGAGCTCAGCCACACCTTCGGCGACCTCACCCTGGAGCCCTTTCAAGAGACCTCGCCCTGCGTCCAGTGGACCCTGAACAACGACGAGGCCCTCTACGTCGAGCAGGTCCGCTTGAGCAACAACGGCGGCTACCACCACTCCAACTGGTTCGTCGTCCCCGAGGATCTGTACCCTGGCGAGGACGGGTTCTTCAGGTGCAGCGCGCGCAACTTTGATGAGCTGGGCTCGGCCTTGCGGGGTACGGTGCTCTTTGCCCAGTCCACCCAGTCGCAGATCGAGGCGCAGTATCTCGGCGAGGGGATCGCGATCAAGATCCCGCCGCGGCACAAGGTCGTCGCGGACGTCCACCTGCTCAACCTGGCGCCGAGGGCGCACGCCACCGAGCTGCGCATGGCGCTGGACCTGATCCACCCGGTCGACGTCAAGACCGTCGTGGCGCCCTTCCGGCTCTCCTACCTCGATCTGGACATCCCCCCGCGGGTCAAGTCGCGCTTCACGGGCGACTGCCTCTTCAAGGAAGACTACGAGCGGGTCGCGCGCCGCCCCTTTGACCTGAAGCTCTACTGGGTGCTGCCGCACTTCCATCAGCTCGGCGACCACTTCAAGCTTGAGATCCTCGGCGGGGCGCGGGATGGGGAGATCGTCTACCAGCTCGACGGCTTCAACGCAGGCGCCAACGGCCGCGCCTTTGCGCCCCCGCTGGATCTGACCGGCGCCGAGGGGCTGCGCTTCACCTGCGGCTACGACAACCCGACGGCGCGGGCGGTCGGGTGGGGGATCGGGGATCAGGAGATGTGCGTGATGCTGGGCTTCGCCGACGGCGGCGCCATGATCGACGCCTCGGTGGTCAACAACAGCGCCGTCACCGGCCAGCAGGACGGGATCGTCACCAACGCCGGGCCCTGCCTCTCCTTCGGGCTGCCCCGGAACCCCTCCCAGACCATGCCGACGGACGGCGAGCGGGGCGCGCCCCTCTACGTCCCGGAGCAGGATCCTTCCGACGCCGACCTCTCCCCCGTCATCACCTGCCAGGACGGGCCGCTCGACGCCGAGGCCGAGGCCCCGATCACCTTCACCAGCGTCCGCGAGACGATCTTCGAGGCCTCGTGCACCTTCGGCGCCTGCCACGACGTCGGCGCCCCCGCCGGCGGGCTGGCCCTCGACGGCGACGACCTCCACGCGGCCTTGATGGCCCACCCTGGGCGCGGCAATGCCGCCCTGCCGCTCATCGCCCCCGGCGACCCGGAGGGGAGCTGGCTCTACCAGGTCATCTCGCGCTGCGAGCCGGTCACCGACGGCGGCGAACCCTTCGCGCGGATGCCCCTGAACGCCCCCAATCTGCTCGACCCCGCCCTCGTCGCCAAGGTCCGGGACTGGATCGCCTCCGGCGCCCCCAACGACTGAACGCACCCGCCACCTGGGGCGCACGATCACCGAGGATCTGGACTGGATCGCCTCCGGCGCTCCCAACAACCGAGCGCACGCCCGGGATCGCGACCCCGCTCTGCCGAGGCCGATGACGCCTTGACCGCCTGGGGCGCGAGCCCCGCCGAGGGCGTCAGGCCGATCATACCCAACCACAGACGAAGGGCTTGCTTTGTGGGCGAGGACAGGGGGATGGCCTGGGCCTGGGCGAGGCTGGTGCACCGCACCGCCCAGTGATGGCAAAGGCTCAGGGCGCCGCCTGGACCGCCCACAAAGTGAGTCTCTCGGCTGTAGTCTGGTATCAACCCTCCAGGAGCCTCAAGGTCATCTCGCGCTCTATCGCGCCTCGATCTCCAAAGAGCCCCCAGCACTCCCCTTCCACGGCGGAAGCAATCGATTCCACAACGATCCCGCCGAGATGCGCGAGGCGAGCTTCCGTCGAGAGGGGGTTGAGCGGATCGATCGGGAGCGGCGCCGTGGGGTCAAGGGCCAGGGGATCGGCGCCGGAAACGGCGGCGGGATCACAGGGCGAGGCGTCGCCCAGTCCAGCGTAGACATTGCTGGGCTTGGGCTCGCCTGGGGGTCGCTGACGAAGGAGGCGCAGGTGATCGAGCAGGAGGCGCTGGCGGGCCTGGGTGTGTCGCAGGGCCAGCGAGAGGGCGGAGGCGCCGCAGAGGTGGGCGGCGCGGCGGTCGGCCAGGAGGCCCTGGAGGACCTCGGCGCCCTCGGCCATGATCGAGAAGGCCCGATGGAAGGCCTGGAGGGTGAGGTGGCGGGGGTTCGTGGCGCGGTCGACGCCGACCCGACGGTGTTCGGCCAGAGTGCGGGCGATGGCGCGGCGCAAGGAGCGCCCCAGGGCGGGCGGAGCGTCGGGGTGACCCGACGAGGCGCTGAGCTCGCGCGCGATGAGCGCGCGGAGGGCCTCGGTCGAGAGGCCATCGAGGCCGCCGACGCCGAGGACGAGGCAGCGCGAGGTCGGGCGCTCGAGCAGGGCCGTCATCGAGCCGATGTCGACGAGGGTCGTCTCGGCCAGCGGGTGCAGACAGACCTCGTCGGGAGGCGAGTTGCCCGTCAAGAGGGCCGCGTTGAGGATGAGGTCGCGCAGGCGCGGGTGGGCCTCCAGATCCAGCGGCGGGCCGGGGGCGGGCGGGCGGATGGGGCGCAGGGCGTGTCGGGCGAGCGCGAGCATGACGAGCCCGATCCCCGCGGCGAGCGCCCAGCCCTGCGCCTCGGTGACGACGCGGGCGTCGACGAGGCCGTAGCACAGCACCGCGACGGCCCCGACGACGAGCAGCGCGGCCAGCGCGCCGGTGAGCACGAACCAGAAGCAGGCCGCCCACAGGATGCGCTGGTGGCTCCGCTGGCGCTTGAGGAGGCCGGGCGCGGCGCCCTGATCGATGAGGGCGTGGGCCTCGGCCAGCGCGCCGCGGCTGGCGCGCTGGCCGAGGAAGGTCAACAGGGCCATGCCCGCGATCAAGAGCACGATCGCGACGAGGACCTGGCGGTACCACCAGAACCAGAAGGGGCGCTGGGCGCTGATGTCGGCGTTGAAGACGAGGTAGATGTCGTCCTTGAGCCCGAGCTCGCGCGCGCGGTCCAGGGCGGCCTTGGCGCCGTCGAGGTCGCCCTCGATCATGCCCATCCGGGCGACGAACATGTGGGTGCTGATCTTGTCCGGCGCGGTCCTCAGCAGCGCGTCGGAGCAGACCTTGAGCTCCTCGGCGGACCGGAGGCGCGTGGCGATGGTGCAAAGGATCAGGTAGCCCTCGGGCTCGTCGGGGGACAGCTCGACGGCCTTGAGGGCGCTGGCCCTGGCCAGGGGCAGGTCCTCGGCCGAGGAGTCCCCCATGTCCTGCTCGTCTTCCAGGTAGGCGAAGGCCAGCGCGGCGTGGTCCTTGGACGTGCCCCCCTCGGCGATGGCCTCCTTGCACAGCCGGATGGCCTCGTCCCGGTTGTAGAGCCTGGACTCGGTCAGGCACAGCCGCCGCGTGATCGGCGCGTAGCCGCGGGCGTGGGCGCGGACCAGGATCAAGAATCGCTCCGTCTCGGCGTCGTCGCGCACGCGGCGGGCCGCGCGCACCTCCTTGAAGAGCTCGACGGCCTCGGGGCCGAAGCGCTCAAGGTCGCGCGCGATCTGCGCGTCCTCGTCTTCGCGCTCCGCGCCCTGGCCCGCCGCGCTCGACGACCACAACGACAACGCAAGGGACATGCACCCCAGCCACACCCAGGAGCGGAGCCTCATGTTCATCCCCCCCACCCCAACGACAAGCCCAGCGCGCGCTGGGCAAACCAGATCACCGCCACCGCCGCCACCGCCGCGCTGAAGGCCACCACGACCCTCCGGTGCCTCGCCTCGTCCCGACGCAGCCACAGCACGAGCGGGAAGAGCGGCGCCACGAGGCAGAGCTGCCCGACCCCCACCCCGAGGTTGAAGCCCAGCAGCGCGGGCACCAGCCCCGTCGAGGTGGACAGGCCCAGCCCGGTCAGCGCGCCGCTGAAGCCCAGGCCGTGGAGCAGGCCAAAGGCCAGCGTCAGCGCGGGCCTGTGGCGAGGCTCCTCCTTGAGGGCGATGTTCTCGACCGCCACGTAGAGCACGGAGAGCGCGATGGCCGACTCGACGAGCTGCGAGGGCGGCGCGACCCACTCCAGCGCCCCGAGCGCCAGCGTCAGGCTGTGCGCCACCGTGAACCCGGTCAAGAGCAGCGCCAGGCGCGAGGCCCGATGGACCACGATCATCAACGACAAGACGAAGAGCACATGGTCGAGGCCGCTCAAGACATGCCACAGGCCCTGACCGATGAACGCGACGAAGAGCGACCAGCCTGAGCCGTCCGGGGCGTCGCCCGCCGCCGCGACCTCCCCTGAAGCGCCACCGTCGGCGGGCTCGTCGGCGGGGATCACGACCGAGAAGGTCGGCATGTCGCGCGTAAAGAGGTGGGTGTAGACCTCATCGCCGCTCTGAATCCGCCCCAGGTGCTGGTGGCGGCCGGCTTGATCCGTGAAGAGCCGGTGCTCGAAGCGCACGACCCCGCCGCCGGCCGGGCAGGTCCGCACCTGCAGGACGCGCACGCGGCCTCCGGCGACCTGAAAGCGCTCCACCCGCTCGACCGGGCAGGGCACCCCCTCCTTGGTCGTGACCAGGCGATCCCGGATCGCCGCCAGGATCACCGGCTGGCCCTCGGCGATCTCCTGCGGGTCCGCAATGTTGTTGCCGTCGCGATCCAGGCGCAGCGCCTCGCCGGCCTCGACCCCGTCCAGATCGATCAGGAGATCGATCTGCCCCTCCGGCTTGACGTGGGCCACCAGCGAGCCGATGGGGCCGTTGTGCGCCAGCGCGGGCGCGAGAAACCCGCAAAGCGCCACCGACGCCGCGACCACCGCACCCAGAAATCGAGGGACTGTCCTTGGATTCATCGCGCCTGAGCTTATCCGAGGCCGCCGCCGCTGGCAATGCGCCGGGCAGGCGCCAGGCCCGTCAGACGCAGGGTCCGTCAGGGCGCCGCAGGGGCGCCGAGGACCTCGACCGCCGGAGGACCGGGGCCGTCGAGGTTGACGCGGACGATCACCTCGGCGCCGCTGGGCAGATCGAAGAGCGCCGACTCCAACACCCGGCCGCCGGGCCTTGAGCCCAGGCGGACGCGGTAGCGGCCGACCGGCAGCACCGCCCTGGGCTCTTCGAGCGTCCCGACCTGGGCGACCGCGCCCGAGGCGTCGACGATGTCCCAAGTCAACCGGATGGCCCGCTCCAGCTCCCGCTCCAGCGCACGCGCGTCGGCCGCGTCGGCGTAGATCCCGCCGGTCTCCTCGGCGACACACTTGAGCGAGGCGCGATCGACCCCCGCGTCGAGCCCGAAGCCGATCACGTTGGCCCGCAACCCCACAGGCCCCCCTCCAAGCCGCCTCGCCACCGCGCAGGGATCACCCTGGCATGTCTCGATCCCGTCGGTCACCAGCACGATGACCCGCTCGCCGAGCCCCTCATCCCGGATCGCCGACAGATCCGCCGCCGCCGCCTCCAGAGCGTGGGCGATGGGCGTCCGACCTCGCGGCTTGAGCCCCAGGGTCGCCTCCTTGAGCGCGGCGCGATCCCGCGGCCCCGGACCGACGAGCAGCTCCGTGTCCGTGCACTTGTTGCTGCGGTGACCGTAGGCCCGCAAGGCCACCGTCGTACCCTCCGGCAGCGCGTCGAGCAGCCCCACGACCGCCGCCTTGGCCACGTCGATCTTGCGCTGGCCGTCCACCGCCCCCCACATCGACCCCGAGCTGTCGATCACCAGCTCGATCGCCCGCGGCAACGACGACACGACCGCCCCGCCGCGCACCACCTCCAGCCTCACCGCGCCGAAGGTCCGGATCGCCCGCACCCGGATCTGATCCTCGTCCTCAAAGCCTGCGGCGCTCACCCCGCTGACCTTGATCGTGTGCCAACCCTCCGATAACTCCTTGTAACTCCACATCAAAGTGAAGGGCGACGCCCGAACCACGCCGACCCCCTGGCCGTCGACCGACCACTGCACCCGCACCAGCGGGTCGCCGGGGTCAAAGCGCTCCAGCGCGATCCGCAGCGCCGTCGGCTCCAGCCCGACCGCCGCGAGCGTCGCGCCCTCGTCCGGCGCCGAGATCCGCAGCTTGAAGGGGACCTTGTGGTAGCTCAAGGTGTAGAGCCCGCGCGTGGCCACGAAGTTGTTCAGCGCGTAGCCGGTCATGTCGCTGTAGGTGTAGGGCGAGCGGCCCACCGGGTAGACGCCGACCACCTCGCCGGTCGCCGGATCGAGCTTCGAGGCCCGGTCGCTCTTCTGGTTGACCACCCAGACGAGCTGATCCGCGTCGATGGCGATCCCGATCGGCTCGACCCCCTGCGGATCGTAGTCGGCCACCCAGCGGCCGCTCTCGGCCTCGAAGCGCGACACCAGCGCCGGGCTCGAGCTGGCCACCCACACATTGCCGGCCACGTCGGCCGCCACGCCGCGCCCCGTCGGCTTCATCGGCGACCCGAAGCGATCCCAGCGCTCCGCGCCAGGATCAAAGCGCAGCACGTCCCCCAGCGTGAAGTTGCTCACCCAGATCCGGCCGCCCCGATCCACCGCCAACCCGTAGAGCGAGGCCGGCTCTGGCGGGCGGTACTCGGCCTTGATCCGACCGGCGCGGGAGATCTTCACGAGCCGGTTGTTCGCCTGCTGCACCGCCCACAGCGTCCCCTCCTGATCGATCGCCAGCCCGTAGACGAGCGCCGTGAGGTCCTGGTGCTCCAGGATCAACGCCCCGGTGTCGCCGTCGAGCATCTGCAAACAGCCCAGCTCCGGCGTCAGCGGGTTCAGGCTGCCGCCGCCGACCCACACCCTGTTGTCCGCGTCCACCGCCAGCCCCCGCGCCCCGATGCAGGTCGGCCTCGTCCACAGCACGCACGCCTGCCCCTGACACCCGACCGCCTGGATCTTCGTCACCTCGTGGCTGTCCCGGCTGGCGACCAGGACATTGCCGTCCAGATCCACGCTCGTCCGCGACGGGTTCTTGCCCACCTTGTACCGGCCAGACTCCTCGCCCGTCCGCGTCGAGAGCTTCGAAACGGTGTGCTCGTCCGAGTTGGCGACCCAGATGAAGGGCGGCGCGAAGGAGGGCGGCTCCTCCCCGGTCGCCTTGGTGAAGGCGAAGCGGGGCACGGGCCGCTCCCCCTCGATCACCTCGAAGTCGCTCTGCTTGAGGTGGCGCACGCTGCGGCCGTCCTTGTCGATCGCGTTGACCCACAAGCGCGTCTGGCCGCCGGGCGCCTCGGGCCGAAAGCCCCGCACCCGCAGGCGCACCGGCGACCGCATCGCCCGCTCGGCCTCCCCCAGCGCCTCATAGCCCCGCGTTTGCACCGTCACGGCGGCGCCGTCAGGCAGGATGGCCGTGGTCCGCCCGACCACCTCCGCAGGCGGGCACCACCGATCCGCCGGCGTCTCCACGTAGTTGATCCGCAGCACCCGCAGCCCGAAGAGCCCCACCAGCGCCACGATGACGACCACCGACAGCCCCGCCAGCGCGCGCTCGATCCGCCCCACCGGCCTCGGCCGCGCCTCCTCGCTCACGGCTCTCCCTCCCCCCGGCCCGGCGCGCCAGAATCCCCGGCCTCCGGAACCCGAGCGCCGGCCAGCACATGCCACGCCGTCGTCCCAAGCACGAGCAGGAGCGCCAGAGGCGCAAAGAAGAAGACCATCCCCGCCAGCGGCTGCCCCCACCAAGGCCACCTCGACCAGAAGGCCACCTGGAGCGGCAGATCCTCAATCGGGAGGCCCTCGTAGAGCCCCAGCCCGAAGGGCAGCCCGCACCAGATCGCCAGGACCAGCAGCGGCCCCCACAGCCACGCCGGCCACCAGCGCAGCCCGTAGAGGACCGGCAGCGACAACCCCGCCAGGTGCGCCGCGTGCGCCACTTGCGCCGGCTCCATCCCCGCCGCCGAGGCCCCCCCCGCGCCCAGAGTCGGGGCGGCCACGAAGGAAGCCAGCAACCCCGCCATCAACCCCGCCGCCGACAACCCCGCCAGCGTCTCTGGCCGCCAACCTCGACGCAGCCCCCCAATCGACGCCGCCAGCGACACGCCGGCCCCCAGCGCCAACCACCCGCCCGCCGATGAGGGCGCGGGCCACGTCTCGACCGCGGCGTCGATCCAGAGCGCCTGGATGACCAACAAGGGCACCGCGCGCGCCGCCCCTCGGCCCCAACGCCGCCAGCGCCCTTGAGCCGCGACCGCCTCGCTCTTGACCATCGAGGCGCGGTGCGCCTCGGCCGCGCGGCCGACCTTCGACGCCCTGCCCTCCTGCCCGATCCCCGCCCACGCCGCCTGCGCCCGACCCAGGATCGAGAGCGCGGACGCCGACAACCCCGCCGCCGCGCCGTGCGACCCCAGCCGCGCCTGGATCCAGGCCTCCCGCGCCACCCGACGACCGCGACGCTCCAACGCCCGAGCCCGCGCGGCCTCCGAAGGACCCTCACCTGCCTCAGCGCCCTGCACCACCGCCTCCTCTCCCCACATGACCGATGCACACACGCACATCAAACACGCTTTCCGACGCGCCGCGCAAGCCCGAGGATCGCCCCACGCTCCACGATCGCCCCACGCTCCACGATCGCCCCACGCTCCTCGCACCGCCCCCGTTGGGGACGGGCTCGTCGGGTGGGGCTTGGATGCGCGGGTGGGCTGCGCCCTCTCGGTCGCAGGCCCGCGCGCGACCCAGATCGACACCAGGGGGAGCAAAAACTCCAATCCACAGGCACACTTCGACGCGCTGATCCTCCCCCGCGATCCGCTGTTGGCCGTCCGCTGGCCTGCGCCCAACGGGCGCAGCCCCCCCGCGCATCCAAGCCCCACCCGACGAGCCCGTCCCCAACGGGGGCGGTGCGAGGAGCGTGGGGCGCTCGACGATCGTGGGGCGGCCTCAAACCTTCGACGACCCAACCTGCGATGAGGCATCCGCGGCACACTCCCTCTCCAGACCCACCCAAGGTGCGACATGATGTCACACCTTGGCCCTTATCATTTGAGCGCACCCGCGCCTGCGACGCGCTTCAGGTCGCAGGCGCCGAGGTGGCCTGCATGTTGCTCTGATGCAGGCGGGTGTGTGCCGACCCGCCAGGGAACACAGGAGCCGACATGACCCCACAGACCCCCGCCGCCCGGATCGCGCTGGCCATGATCCTGCTTTTGTCGGCGGCCTGCGCCGACGTCCTCCCGACAGGGGGGCTCCCGGAGCCACAGCCCGAGGGCTTCGGCCCCGGCGATCCTGGCCGGGCCGATGATCCCAACGATCCCGGCGATCCTGGAGATCCTGGCGACCCTGGAGACCCCGGCGAGCCGACGCCGCCGCGCGACGAGCCCTTCTGCGACCCCGGCGCCGCCGAGATCTGCGACGACGGCTTCGACAACGACTGCGACGGCACCGTCGACGAGGGCTGCACCTGCACCGAGTCCCAGAAGGCGTGCTACAGCGGCCACCCCGCGGACCTGACCTTCTCCAGCGCCTCCTGCCGCGCCGGCGTCCAGAGCTGCGAGCGCGAGTTCTACGGCGAGTGCGTCGGCGAGGTGCTGCCGGCGGAGGAGGTCTGCGACGGGCAGGACAACAACTGCGACGGGCAGGTCGACGAGGGCCTGGGCTGCGACAACCGCCCCCCCGTCGCCACCTGCCCCTCCGATCAGAGCGGGCCGCCGCTGGCCAATTACGACTTCCAGGGCGGCTACGAGGACCCCGACGGCGACCCCATGGCCCGGGCCTCCTGGTCCATCCTCGAAAAACCGCTGGGCTCCACCAGCACCCCCGTCCCACCCAGCGGCCTCAGCGCCGGGATCTTCGCCGACGCCCAGGGGACCTACATCCTCCAGCTCGAGGTCGCCGACTCCCACGGCGGCGTCGGGCGCTGCACCACGACCCTGACGACCACCTCCGAGGATGATCTGCGCGTCGAGGTGACCTGGAACATCGGCGCCGTCGGCGACGCCTCCGACGTTGACACCCACCTGCTGCGCTCGCCCGACGGCCAGTGGTTCGACAGCGACGACGACGGCGACGACTGCTTCTACGCCAACTGCCGCGTCTGCGACGTCTTCGAATCCGACCCCTTCCTCGAAGAGGCCGCCTGCCGAGAGCTCATCGCCGGCTTCAACGACAACAGCATCCCCATCCCCGGCAAGGTCACCTGGTTTCCCCCCATGAACGACGACGATCCTCGCCTTGATCTCGACGACGTCCAGGGCAATGGCCCCGAGAACGTCAACGTCAAGAGCCCCAGGGACGGCACCTACCGCCTCGGCATCCACTACTGGGACGACGACGGCTTCGGCGACAGCACCGTCACCGTCCGCGTCTTCTGCGGCGCCGCCGTCCGCGAGTTCGAGCCGGTCGTGCTGCGCGCCAACGACACCTTCGGCGGACCCCAGACCGAGTTCTGGGAGGTCGCCGACATCGTCTGGGCCAACGGCGGCTGCCAGGTCCGCGAGCACGGCAGCCGCGGCTGCCGTCAGATCTGCACCCGCGATCAAGCCGAGGCCGGCGGCTGCCCCTCCGGCCAGAGCCGCGGCCAGACCTGCCGCTGAACCACGCGCGACACCCCACGCTCCACGATCATCCCACGCTCCACGATCGCCCCACGCTCCTCGCACCGCCCCCCACAAGGGGGGACGGGCTCGTCGGGTGGGGCTTGGATGAGCGGGGCGGGCTGCGACCTGTCGGTCGCAGGCCTGCGGGCGGTCGGCGATAACTTGCAGGGACGGTCAGGGGCTCTGGTTTGCCAGAGGGGCTTCCCAGTGAGGCGTGGTTGTTCGGCGATCGTGATGTTCTTTCTGCTTGGCGACGTACTGCAGGAGGCGCGTCAAATCGTGGGGGTTGACGGTCAGGATGCCGTAACCAGCATGCCACCGAAAGGGCTCTTTCATGCTCAGAGTCCTGTTGATCCGGCCTGAACTCGCGCTCTTGAGATACCGGACGAATTGGCTCGGGGTCGCCGTCACGGGCATCGCGCAGACCAGATGGATGTGGCTCTCAACGCCGCCCACCGCGAGCTGCACCCCTCCGTATTCAAGCACGAGGTGGGAGAGGATGGGATAAAGCCGCGCCTCGACCGACTCGGTGATCAGCGGCCGTTTGTCGAGGGTGTGAAAAATGACGTGGTAGATCAACCTGCTGAAAGACATGTTCGCTCCGGCTCTTGACACCCGGCCAGCCTCCCATGTCCTCGGCCGCGCTGCCCTTCATGTTGCGCACCGACAGCCCTCACGCGTTGCTATCGCCCTTGCGCTGGCCTGCGACCGAGAGGTCGCAGCCCACCCCGCGCATCCAAGCCCCACCCGACGAGCCCGCCCAACGGGCGGTGCGAGGAGCGTGGGGCTGCGCGTTGGCGAGGGTCAATGCACGGGGAAGCCGGCCTCGGCGAGCATGGAGACGACCGCGATCATGGGCAGGCCGACGATGGCGGTGAAGTCCGATCCCTGAATGGATTCGAAGAGGGCTATCCCGCGCGCCTCGATCATGTAGGAGCCGCAGCAGTCCAGCGGTTGATCGGCGGCGACGTAGCGGGCCAGCGCCGCCGCGTCGAGCGCCCTCATCCGGAGCGTGTGGACGTCGAGCGCCTCGCGCCGCTGCCCATCAGGGCCGAGCAGGCACGCCGCGGTCAAGAGCCGGTGGGAGCGACCCTGGAGGCGAGCGAGCTGCTCGACCGCCCGCTCCGGGGATCCTGGCTTGCCCAGCACCTCGCCGTCCAGATCGAGGACCTGATCCGAGCCCAGGATCCAGGCCCCGGGGTGGGCCGGCCGGAGGCTCTGGGCCTTGGCCAGGGCGAGGTCGGCAGCCAGAGCCTCTGGCGCGAGGGCGCTGGCCTGGGCGGCGGCCTCGTCGCAGGCGTGAGGCAGCGCCTCGTAGTCGATCCCTAGCCGATCGAGCAGCGCTCGGCGATGGCGAGAGGTGGATGCGAGGATGAGTCTCAAGGTCTGCCCCCTTCCGAAATCTGGAAAAAACTGTTAACGACGCCGCGGACCCGAGCCGACGAGCGAGCCGATGCACATCTGCGACATCAACAACTTCTACTCCCAGACGGGCGGCGGCGTGAAGACGTACCACAAGCACAAGCTTGCGTACTTCCTGAGCCGGCCCGAGCACGAATACACCCTCTTTGAGCCCGACGACCACGAGGCCGTCGAGCACCTGGCGCCCCACGTCCGGGTCGTCCACTTCCCCGGCATCGCCGTGGACGCCAACTACCGATTCATGATGGATATCCACAGGATGCGGCGCATCCTGCGGCGCTTTGACCCCGACCTGATCGAGATCGGCTCCCCCTACGTGCTGCCCTGGGTCGTCCGGGCGGCGGCGCAGGGGCTGCGCGCGGCGCTGACGGGCTTCTGGCACGCCGACTACCCGCGCGCCTACGTGGCCCGCCCGCTGGGCCAGCTCTCGCCTGCGCTCGGGCGCCTCGGCGAGCGGGCCGCGTGGTGGTACGCGCGGCAGACCTACGGGAAGCTGAAGGCGACCTTCGCGGCGGCCGACTGCGTCGTCGAGGGCCTGTGGGCCGAGCGCATCCCCCGCGTCTTCCAGACCCCGCTGGGCGTCGACACCGCCCGCTTTGACCCGAAGCGGCGCGACCCGGAGTTGCGGGCCTCGGTCGGGGTCGAGGGCGATCGGCCGCTGCTCTTCTTCCCCCACCGCCTCCTTGAAGAGAAGGGCCTGAGCGCCTTGCTGGGCGCCTACCCGAGGATCTACGCGGCGCATCGGCCCATGCTGGTCATCGCGGGCGTCGGCCCCGGCAAGCCGAAGCTGGACGCCTTCATGGCGCAGCACCCCGAGGGGATCCATTACCTGGGTTACATCAACGATCCGGGCCTGATGGCGCGCTGGTACGCCTCGGCGGACGCGACCTTCGCGCTTTCGGCCTTCGAGACCTTCGGGCTCTCGGCGGCCGAGGCGATGGCCTCGGGCTGCGCGCTGATCGCCGCCGACGCGGGCGCGGTGCAGGAGCTCGTCACCCGCGCCCGCTGCGGCGCGCTGGTGCCCTACAACGACGCCGACGCGCTGGCCGAGCGCGCCATCGAGCTGCTGGGATCGGGCGAGCTGCCGGCCATGAGGCTGCGCGCCCGACAGTTCGCCGAGCGCCACTTTGACTGGTCGGCGGCCTTTGACCGCATGGTCGGCTTCTACGCCGAGATCGTCGCCGCGGGCGACCCCGAGACCATGGCCCCCGAGCCGCGGCGCTGGCGGACCTGAGCCCTCAACGCCTCCCGACGAGCCCCTCCAGCGAGGCCTTCATGGGGTGCGGCCTGTCTGCCATGAGGGCCAGCGCGGCGGCGGCCGACTGGCGAGCCTCGGCGATCTGGCCGCCGCGCAGGCGCAGATCGGTCAAGTGCGCCAGCAGCAAGATGTCCTTGTCCGGCGCGGGCTCCCCAAGCTGCCGGATCCGCTCCACGGCGGCGGCGGCCTGCTCCCACTCCTCCAGGGCCACGAGCAGCTCGACCCGCTGGTGGCAGCACCACAGGGCGCCGGCGTCGTCCTCGGCCCGCAGGTAGAGCGCCTCGGCGCGATCGAGCACGGGCAGGCGGCCTCGGGGAGCGCCCTTCGGGGCGGCGAGCGCGACCTGGGCGGCCTTGAGCAGGAGATCCCGGCCCGGGCTGCCCATCTGCTCGGCCTGCTCGCCGAGGCGCTCCCAGGCCTCCGAGGCCCTGGCGCAGTCCCCGAGGCGCTCGTAGGCCCCCGCGATCATCCAGCCGCCGTGGATCATGCCGTCGACGTCGCCCGAGGCGCGCGAGAGCGCCACGAAGGACTGGCAGCAGGCGATCCCCTCCTTGAAGGGGTCGCCCTTCGCCTCCCAGGCCGGATCCTCGACGTCGACGGCCAGCAGCGCCTCGGCCAGCGCCAGCACGACCCGGCGATGGTCAAGCGGGGCCTCCAGGTGCTCCCAGAGGCGACCCGCGCGGCGCAGCGGCGCGACCGCCTCGGCGTGCCGCCCGCAACCGACCAGCGCCGCCCCAAGCAGCTCACAGACGCACGCCTCCAGCCGCAGCTCGTCCTGACCGACGCCCTCGCCGAAGAGCGCGCTGGCGGCCAGCAGCGCCCCGACCGCCTCGGTGAACTCGCCGGCCTCGACCAGCAGCTCGCCCTGGCCGATCAACGAGCTGCGCCTCCCGACCGCCTCCGGCCCGTCCCCCCAGAAGCGCAGCGCCTCGCCGTAGCGCCCCAGCGCCAGCGTCGGCTCCTCGAGGTGGATGTGGGCGACCGCGAGGTTGTGCAGCAGGCGGGCACGGCGAGGGTCTGGGCTCGATGGCTGGTCAACGCAGGCCAGGACGCGCTGGCTCCAGCGGACCGAGTCGCGGCCGTTGCCCTCTTCGAGGGCCATCTGGCTCATCTGGGTGGCGGCCTCCTCGGCGACGTCGAGGTCCTTGAGCTCGACGCAGGTCTCGTAGGCCAGCGTGTAGAGCTCGCGGGCTCTGTCGCGCCGATCGGAGAGTCGGTACATGGCGGCCAGCGAGAGCGCCAGCGCCGCCACGCGGGGCATGTCGTCGGCCCGCCGGGCTTTCTTGAGGGCCTTCTCGAGGCTTGAGGTGTCCAGGGCGTCGAGGGTGGTCATGGGCTCTGGCCTGGGTTGGCGCTGAAGCGGGCGCTATTGCCTCAAGAGGCGCTCGATGAAGCGATCGACCTCTTCGCGGCCCCAGTCGTACTTGTTGACGAAGCGCGCAACGACTCGCCCCTCTCTATCGATGATGTAGGTCTCGGGCAGGCGCTCAGTGCCATAGCTGCGCGAGGTGGCCGCAGAGGGGTCGAGGGCCACGCGCATCGTCACCGGCCCCGACGGCATGATGGGCTCCCCCGTGGACGGGTCGCTCGAGTTCAGGAAGGCCTCGACGGCCTCGGCGCTGTCATCCTGGCTGACGGCGACCATGACCAGATCGCGGCCCTGGTACTTGCGCGCGAGCTGCTCCATCGAGGGCATCTCTTCGACGCAAGGCGGGCACCAGGAGGCCCAGAAGTTCAAGAAGACGACCTTGCCGCGCAGATCGCGCAACGACAGCGTTGAGCCTTCGCGGGTCGGCAAGGACCAGTCGGGGGCCGGCCGATCGGCCGTCTCCCCGCCGAGGGCGGCGACGTCCTCGACCATGGAGTGGCGCTCGCGCTCGTCCCCGCGCGCCTCGACCATGGCGATGAAGCCGACGAGGATCCCCGCGCTGGCGAGCAGGACGACGAGCTTGTGTGTTTGGGTCAGCATGGCTTCGAGCTTGGGCTCCGGTTGATTTGAAGGCCGCGAAGGGAGATCCTCCTGGCTGCGCGCCGGTGCGTCAGGGCAGCCCGGCGATCTTCTCTCCTCTAGCATGCCCCAAGATCACCCAAAGGCCAACCGCGACGGGGCTCACCCATGCACATCGAGATCATCGCCAGCACCAAGGGCGACAACCATTTCGCGCTCGCCTTCGACGCGCCCGGCGGACAGGGGGTCCTCGTCGATCCGGTGGACAGCGACGCCGCGCTGGCCCGGGTCCAGGCCCTGGGGCTGTCCATCTCCTGGGTCGTCAACACCCACTGGCACCCCGATCACACCCAAGGCAATGCCCACACCCTCCAGGCCACCGGCGCGCGGCTCGCCGTGCCCTCGGCCGAGCGGTCGATGATCGACGGCGGGCAGCGCCTCCTGGTCCAGGGCGACAAGATCGAGGTCGGCCCGCACGCGCTGGAGGTCCTGGAGACCCCTGGGCACACGCAGGGCCACATCTCGCTCTACTGGCCCGGACACCTCCTGTGCGGCGACACGGTCTTCGTCGGCGGGGCCGGCAACTGCCGCTTCGGGGGCGACCCCCAGACCCTCTACAGGACCTTTACGGGGCCGCTGGCGCGCCTGCCCGACGAGACGCTGCTCTACCCGGGCCACGATTACGCGGTCAACAACCTGGAGTTCTGCCTGTCGATCGAGCCCGCGAACGCGGCGGCGCTCCAAGGGCTGGAGGAGGCCCGGCGGGCCAGGGCCCAGGGCCGATACTTCCAGTCGACGCTCGGCCAGGAGCGGGCCTGGTCGCCCTTCTTCCGGTGCGCGGACCCCAGGCTCCAGAGGGCGCTTGAGGAGGGATACCCGGCGGCGTGGGCCGCCTTCGAGTCGACCGATCGCGCCGAGCGGGCCTTCGTGACAACGCGCGCGCTGCGCAACACGTGGTAGGCGGGAAAGCCTCAGGGGACAAGAGAGAGAGAGCAGATCAAGGCGAGCGGTGCGTCAGGCGCGGGATCAGGGCTTCTTGACGGAGAAGGTCACGGCCTTGTAGGGCTCGAGCTGCTCGGCCTCGGCCTTGGTGAAGGCGCGGGCGAAATTGCCGGAGCGCGAGCGGACAACGACGCTGGCGCCGAGGCCGTTGATCGTGCCGCCCGTCCCGGCGACGACAAGCTCGCCGTTGGGGCCGCCGACAAAGACGGTGAGGATGGCGCCGCCGTCCTCAAGCGCGGTCACTCGCCGGATGGAGCCGCTGACGCCGAGCTGGTTGCTGGTGTCGGGCTTGACCTCGGGCTTCTCCTCGGGCTTCTCCTCGGGCTTCTCTTCGGGTTCGGGATCGCCGACGGGGCCGACGACGGTGCTGTTGCTGGTGATCCGGCGTCCGCCGCCCTGGTCGGCTCTCCGGTCGACCGGCTTGTCGGGGATGAAGCTGACGCCGAAGTTGGGCTCTTCGAAGGCCACGCCGACGGTGTAGACCGAAGCGCCGCCGTCGCCGCGGATCTCGACGTAGTAGCGCCCGCGCACGGCGTTGACGGCCTCGAAGGCGTAGAGGCTGCGGCCGCCGGTGATCGCCTGTCGCTCGATGACGGTGGCGAAGTTGTCCCTCAGGACGACCTCGCCGTCGACGCGATCGGGCTCGTCGAAGGCGACGGCGACGCGCATGATGCCGTTCTGGGTGATGTCGACGAACTTCCAGTCGACGGCGTCGCCGTCCGGGACGTGGATGGAGTCGGTGACCTTGCGGTTGATGAAGACGGCCAGCGCGCCGTTGCGCTGGCCGTCGATGCGATCGGCGTCGCTCAGAGTGTTGCCGTCGGTCGTGGCGCAGCCGGCCAGCGCGGCCAGCGGAGCCAGCGCGGCGACGAGGGCGAGCCTTGCAGAGATGGCGATCATTTCTTCTTGACCCTCACCACGACGACCTTGTAGGGCTGGAGCTGCTCGGCCTCGGCCTTGGTGACGCCGAAGGAGCTCTTGCGGCTCACGCGGGTGACGCGGAAGCTCTGCCCCAGGCCGACGATGGTGCCGGACATGCCCGCGGTGACGCCGTCGTCGGAGCCGAAGCCGGCGATGGTGAGCATGGTGCCGCCCTCATCCATGGGGACGAAGCGGGCGATCCGGCCGTTGATGCTCAGGAACTGGCTCTCGTCCTCGACGGGGGGGTCGACGGGCTCCACCTTCTCGACGACGACCTCCTTCGGCTCGGGGTCCTTGGTGGCGCCGCCGCCGCCATTGCCCCGGCCGCCGCCGCCGCGCTTGATCGGGTCGGGCTCGTCGGTCTCGATGGGGGGGGTGATGTTGGCCTTGAGCTCGCCCTCGAAGCGGGCGCCGGCGGTGTAGACCGAGGCGCCGCGGTCGACGAAGACCTTGACGTAGTAATCGCCTTGATAGACCGGGATCCGGTCGAAGGTATAGATGTTGTCGGTCACGGCGATGGGTCGGCGCTCAAGCTCGGTGCCGAAGCCGTCGTGGATGGAGATCTCGCCGTGCATCTGGCGCGGGTTGTCGATGGAGATCGTGACCCCCATGGTGCCGGGCTCGCGGACGCGGATCTCCTTCCAGTCGGTGTTGTCGCCCTGGGGATCGTCGATGGAGTCGGTGACGTTCTGGCCGAAGAAGAGCTTCTTGGCGCTCTTGCGGGTGTCGTCGCCGCCGCTCTGCTTGTCGAACTCGCGGGCTTTCTCGCAGCTGCCTGCCATCAGGAGGGAGGCGAAGAGGACAACCAGCCCATAGAGCGTCAGGCGTGTCAGGGGTGATCTGCTCATGAGGAGGGCTCCGTTGGGGCCGGGTCAATCGGGCGGTCTCAACGCGGGACCTTCACGATGGCCTTGTTGGCGGCGCCGACCATGTTGGCCGGGGCGTTGGTCTCGACGGTGGCGCTGCGGGCGGTGACGTTCTGGACGACGAAGCGGCCGCCTTCGAGGCGCTGCCCGGACGAGAGGATGATCTCGCCGACGTGGTTCTTCTGGACGCCGCTGCTGGTGCCGACGTTGAGGATGATCTCGCACCCGCCGGTGCCCTTGGGGACGACGCGCATGATCTGGGCGTCGACGGGGTTGAAGGGCACCTGGATGTCGGGCACGAGGTCGGTGCGGGCGGCGCTCGGCCTGCCGACGTCGTTGCCGGCGCCGCCGCCGGCGTTGAAGACGGCCGCCCCCCCGGCGCCGCTGTCGCCGGCGA
>SYOX01000097.1 GCA_005804885.1 Pseudomonadota bacterium | reverse complement strand
CGCCGATCCGGGTGGCGACCAATTGCACCGAGGCCGACATCTCCGGCCAGCACATCGGCATCGCCGTGGGGCTGGGCGTCGACACGGTCGGCTTCCTGATGATGGCCCACATGATCTCGCCGGAGGAGATCCTGGCGCAGGCCAGGCTGATGCAGGGCTTTGGCGCCAACTGCATCTACTGCACGGACTCGGCCGGGTACATGCTCCCCGACGACGTCAGCGCCCGCATCGGGCTGCTTCGGGCGGAGCTTGATCCCGGCGTCGAGGTCGGCTTCCACGGCCACCACAACATGGGCATGGGGATCGCCAACTCCCTGGCGGCGATCGAGGCCGGCGCCGACCGGATCGACGTCTCCGCCGCGGGCCTGGGGGCCGGGGCCGGCAACACCCCCGCCGAGGTCTTCGTCGCCGTCCTTGACCGCATGGGCGTCGAGCACGGCGTCGACCTCTACCGGATCATGGACGTGGCCGAGGATCTCGTCGTCCCCATGATGGACCGCCCGATCCGGGTCGACCGCGACGCCCTCATCCTCGGCTACGCAGGGGTCTATTCGTCCTTCCTGCTCTTCGCCCAGCGGGCCGCGGCCACCTACGGCCTCTCCTCCCGGGACATCCTCGTCGAGCTCGGCCGCCGCAAGACCGTCGGCGGCCAGGAGGACATGATCGAGGACGTCGCCCTGGACATGGCCCGCGCCCGCGACCAGAGCCGCTGATTACACCGCCGTCGCCCCGAACAACACCGCCATGTAGGCCGCGAAGCAGCACAGCAACAACACGCC
The DNA here is from genome assembly GCA_005804885.1 of Pseudomonadota bacterium. GTDB lineage: Bacteria > Myxococcota_A > Bradymonadia > Bradymonadales > SYOX01. Next base: position 16,500 of record SYOX01000097.1, on the reverse strand, counting down.
CTCCGGCCTCGTGATCCGCATCCCCGTCTTCATCAGCGGGAAGAGCAGCAGCGACACACCCAGCATCCACCAGTTGTCCCGGCTCAAGATCTCCGGGGGGACCGACAAGGGCAGGATCAGCGCGGCGACGCCCCCGATCCCGAGTATGTTGAAGATGTTCGACCCCACGATGTTGCCCACCGCGATGTCGTCGTTGCCCTTTCGGGCCGCCACCAGCGACGTGATCAGCTCCGGCATGCTCGTGCCGGCGGCCACGATCGTCAGCCCTATCGTCGTCTCTGAGATCCCCAGCGCCTCGGCCACCGCCACCGACCCCTTGATCAGCGCGGCCGAGCCCGCAGCCAGCACCGCCACCCCGATCACCACCGCCAGCCCGTTCAAGGCCCAGGCCGCGCCGCCCGTCCGACCGAAGGACGCCGTCGTCAGGCTCTCAAACTCCTCCTGCTCCTCGGGCGGGGTGTTCTTGCGGGCGATCCACACCGCATAGCCGGTGAAGATCACCATCGCCGCCAACAGCGCCCCGCCCTCCAGGCGATCGAGCGACCCGTCGCGCGCCAGCAGGTGGAGCTGAATGGCCGCCAGCAACATCACCGGCCACTCCAGGCGCACCGTGTTGCCGCCGATCGTCAGCGGCTGGATCAGCGCCGTCAACCCGAGGATCGCCGCGATGTTGAAGATGTTCGACCCCACGATGTTGCCCAGCGCCAGGCCCGGCCTGCCCTCCAGGCTCGCCTGCACCGAGACCACCATCTCGGGCATCGACGTCCCCGCCGCCACGATCGTCAGCCCGACCACCGCCGGGGTCACCCGCCCCAGCAGCGCCATCCCGCACGCGCCCCGCACCAGCGCCTCTCCGCCCGCCACAAGCAGCCCAAGCCCCAGAAGGATAAGCAACCAGGAGACAAGCATATTGGACCTCAATCGCGTTGAACGACCTTCATCAGATGACCGCAAGAAGTGCCATAAGAGGGGCCGCAGTCAAGACCCTCGTGTAAATTTATTCTACGAGCGGCCTGACCCGGCGAGCGCTGGCACGAGCCAGGGGATCAAAAGCCGCCGAGGCGCGCCCAGCGGTCCCGGTGCCATGCGGCGTCGCCGAAGGTCACCGCGGCGGCACGGGCGCGCTTGAGGTAGAGGCCGACGTCGTACTCATCGGTGACCCCCACGCCGCCGTGCATCTGCACGGCCTCGTTGGTGACCTTGACGAAGACCTCCGCGCAGCGCGCCTTGGCCAGCGAGGCGGCGCGCTCCAGCCCCACGCCCTCGTCCGCCGCCCGCGCCGCGGCCAGCACCGCCGAGCGCGTCAGCGACAGCTCCACGAAGAGCCGCGCCGCCCGGTGCTGGAGCGCCTGGAAGGACCCGATGGGCACGTCGAACTGCCGCCGCTCCTTCAGGTAGGCCAGCGTCACCTCGAAGGCCTCCACCGCCCCGCCCAGCATCTCGGCGCAGAGCCCGACCGTCGCCCGCTCGATGGCCGCCTCCAGCGCCGCCCCGCCCGCGTGCAGCCCCCCGATCAGCGCCTCTGGCCCGACCGCCACGCCGTCGAGGCGGATCGCGGCCGCAGGCTGGCCGTCCACCCGCCATTGCGGCTCGACCTCCAGCCCCCGCGCCCCCGCCTCCACGACGAAGAGCGAGATCCCGTCGGCCTCGGCGGCCTCCCCCCGCGTCCTGGCCGACACGATCAACGCGCCCGCGGCGCCGCCGGCCAGCGCGTGCAGCTTGCGCCCCGTCAGCACATAGCCCCCCTCGACCTCCACCGCGCTGGTGCGCACCAGCGACCGCTCAAAGCGCTGCCCCGGCTCCAGCCACGCCACCGACACGATCGCCGCGCCCGACGCGGTGGCCTCCAACCATCGCCTTGAGGTTTCGGATTCTCCAGCAAACAGAAGGGTTTGGACGGCGAGCATGGCCGACCCGAGGAGGGGCTCGGGCATCAGCCGGGCGCCGATGGCCTCCAGGACGAGGCACTGCTCGAAGATCCCCAGCCCCAGCCCGCCCATCGCCTCGGGGATCGCCAGCCCGACGAAGCCCAGATCGACCATGGCGCCCCAGAGCGCGGGGTCGAAGCCCACGGGGTCCTGCCTGTCGCGGAAGGCCCGCAGGCGCCCCACGGGGGCCTTCTCGCGCGCGAAGCGCTGCGCGGTCTTGAGCAGGAGCGCCTGCTCCTCATCGAGCGTCAACCTCACGGACCCCTCCTGGCAGGCGGCAGCCAGAGCCGCCCGCCCAATCAAGCTGCCCCTCAGTCCGGCAGGCCGAGCACGCGCTTGGCGATGACGTTGAGCTGGATCTCGGAGGTGCCGCCCTCGATGGTGTTGGCCCTGGAGCGCAGCCACTCGCGCGTCAGCGACAGCGACCCCTCGTCGAAGCCCGCGCCCTCCCAGCCCAGCCCGTCGTAGCCGGCGATCTCGACCGCCAGCTCGTAGCGGCGCTGCTTGAGCTCGCTGGCGCACAGCTTCAGGATCGAGCTCTCCGAGCCGGGCGGCTGCCCCGCCTCGGCGGCCTGCTGCAGCCGGGTCAGCGTCAGCGCGAAGCACGCCGAGTCCATCGCATTGCGGGCGATCTGATCGCGCACCGCCGGATCGGAGAGCTGGCCCTCGGGCTGCCCCAGGTGGCGCCGGGCCAGCCCGACCAGCTCGCCCTCCACGGCGCTCAACACCCCGCCCATCGCCTCGCCGATCATGGTCCGCTCGTACTGCATGAGCGCCTTGGCGACCGTCCAGCCCTTGTCCACCCGATCGACGACGTTCTCCAGGGGCACCCGGACGTCCTCGAAGAAGACCTCGCAGAAAGGCGAGGCGCCGCTGATGAGGGGGATCTGACGGACGGAGACGCCGGGGGAGGCCATGTCGATGAGGAGGAAGGTGATCCCGGCCTGCTTCTTGACGGCCGTGTTGGTGCGCACGAGGCAGAAAATCCAGTCCGAGGCGTCGGCGTGGCTCGTCCACACCTTCTGGCCGTTGACGAGGAGGTGATCGCCCTGGCGCACGGCGCGGGTCTGGAGGGAGGCCAGGTCCGAGCCCGCCCCAGGCTCCGAGTAGCCCTGACACCAGCGCACCTCGCCTCGACAGATCGCCGGCAGGTGCTCCCGCGTCTGCGCCTCGGTGCCGAAGTCCAGCAGCGTCGGCCCGATCATCGTCAGCCCGAAGCCCACCACCGGCGGCGGCAGCGCGAGCCGCCGCAGCTCCTCCTCCAGCACCTCGCCTTGATCCTTGGTGAGCCCCCCGCCGCCGTAGGCCGCGGGCCACGTCGGCGCCGTCCAGCCGCGCTCCAGGCAGGCGTCGAGCCAGCGGCGCACGTCGGCCTCGGGCTCGGCGGCCTTGCGACCGCCCCAGTGGCCGTCAAAGCGCCCACGCCGTCGCCCACGCAGCGAGGCCGGCGCGTTGGCCTCCAGCCACGCCCGCGCCTCTTGTCGGAAGTCTCCCGCAGATTGGGTCATGCGCCGCCCCCCTGAGCCCGCCTCGCGCCCTGTCTGGCCGCGGCGCCCGGCCCGTCGCGCCCTCGCCGCCGCCCGGCCCGTCGCGCCCTCGCCACCGCCGCCCGCCGGGCGGTCGAGGCCTCAGCCCTCGATCAGCCCTCGACGAGCGTGAGCGCCTGCCTGGGGCAGCGCTTGATGGCCAGCTCCAGCTTGTCGCGGACGCCCTCGTCGATGGCGTCCTGGCGGATCTCCAGCTCGTCCTTGTCGTTGACCTCGAAGATCTCCGGGCAGTACGACTGGCACACCCCGTTGGCTTCGCACAGATCCAGGTCCACCTCGATCTTCATGGGCCGCCTCCAGATTGTCGCCTTGCGGGCTCACCCCGCCGAGGGGAAGCGCACCGGCAACGCCTTGTAACCGTTGATGAAGTTGGACCTGAGCCGCCGGATGGGGCCATCGAGCTCGATGTCGGGCGCCCGCTTGAGCAGCTCTTCGAAGAAGATCTGGAGCTCCAGCCGGGCCAGGCTCGCGCCGAGGCAGAAGTGCTCGCCGACGCCGAAGGAGAGGTGCGGGTTGGGGTCCCGGCCGATGTCGAAGGTCTGCGGGTTGTCGTAGACGGCCTCGTCGCGGTTGGCCGAGTGGTAGAAGAGGCAGACCTTGTCGTTCTCCTTGATCGCCTGCCCTCGGATCACGGTGTCCTGCGTGGCGGTGCGGCGGAAGTAGATCAGGGGGCTGACCCAGCGCAGCATCTCCTCGACCGCCGTGGGGATCAGGGAGGGGTCGGCCTTGAGTCTTTCGAATTGGGTTGGGTGCTCCAGCAGCGCCAGCAGGCCGCCCGAGATCGCGTTGCGCGTCGTCTCGTTGCCGGCCACGCTCAGGAGCAGGAAGAAGGCGTCGAACTCCATCTCCGTGAGCTTCTCCCCGTCCAGTTCGGCGTTGAGCAGCATCCTGACCAGATCCTCGCCCTCCTCCCCGGCCCGCGACTCGGCCAGCTCGTTGGCGTAGAACCACATCTCCGCCGCCGCCATCCGGCCGTCCTCCAGCGAGGTCTGGAACTCGGGGTCGTCGAAGCCGATCAGCCGGTTGCTCCAATCGAAGATCTTGCCCCTGTCCTCCTGCGGCACCCCGATCAGGTCCGCGATCACCCGCAGCGGCAGCTCGGCGGCCACCTCCCGCACGAAGTCGCACCGGCCCATCGGGATCGCCCGGTCGAAGATGTCGTCGACCTGCGCCCGGATCTTCGGCGCCATCGCCGCGACCATCCGCGGCGTGAACCCCTTGCCCACCAGCCGCCGGTACTTGGCGTGCTGCGGCGGGTCCATGTTGGTCATCAAGAAGCGGATCTGGTCGAGATCGTCGTTTTCGTAGTCTTCGATGTTTGAACCGCCTCTCCAGGATGAGAAGACGGCAGGATTCTTTGAGATCTCGATGATGTCTTCGTGGTGGGTGATCACCCAGAAGCCCTTGGCCCCCGGCACCTCCTGAAAGTAGACCGGACACTCGGCCCGCAGCTTCGCGAAGGCCTCATGCGGGATGCCAGCCTGGTAGGTGTCCGGGCTGTAGAGATCCGTATCCAGCTTCATACGCGCTCCCTCTCGTCCTTCGCGCCGCTCAACCCTGCGTCCACGCCGCCGCGCCGACCCCGCCGGCCCGATGCTCGCCCGAAGAGGTCTAGAACATGTTTCATTTGTGACTAGAACATGTTCCAATATAAAGTGCAAGGGCAGAGCGTCGCCGCGCGCTCAACGCGCCTCGGGGCTCGGAGGGAGGGTACCGACGTCGTGGACGGGGGGCTTCAGCCAGGGAGCTTTCTGGTCGCGGCGGTCGGGCCGGGTGGATCAAGCTGGGATCGAAGAGGGGGAGACATTGAGCGCACCGCACTTGCTCGTAGAGCGCGAGGACCACGTCGCGATCGTGACCTTCAACCGCCCCGAGGCCAGGAACGCCTTCAGCCTGGAGATGCTGGCTCGGATGGCGGACGCCTGGGCGATGATCGACGCGGACCCGGAGATCCGCGCGGTGATCCTGACCGGCGCAGGCGGGATCTTCAGCGCGGGCGCGGACCTGAAGATGATGCACTCGAATCAGGCCGGCGACCCCTGGCACGCCCGCTTTCAGGAGGACCCTGATCTGCACTGGCGGGCGCTGCTGCGCCACCATCGGCTGACCAAACCCGTCGTGGCGGCGGTCGAGGGCGTGGCCTTCGGCGGCGGCACCGAGATCCTCCAGGCCACGGACATCCGCGTGGCGGCCGAGACGGCGCGCTTCGGCGTCACCGAGGCGCGCTGGGGGCTCTTCCCGCTGGGCGGCTCCACGGTCCGCCTGCGGCGCCAGATGCCCTACACCAAGGCCATGGAGATCCTGCTGATGGCCCAGCCCCTGACGGCCGCCGAGGCGCTGGACGCTGGCCTCATCGGCCGGGTCGTCCCCGAGGGCCAGGCGCTGGCCGAGGCCCGCCGGATCGCCCAGATCATCGCCAGCAACGGCCCGCTGGCCGTCCAGTCCATCCTCCGATCGGTGCGCGAGACGGAGGGCATGACCGAGGCCGACGCGCTCGCCCGCGAGCTTGAGATCGGCTGGCCCGTCATCCAGAGCCAGGATGCCCGCGAGGGCGCCCGCGCCTTCTCCGAGAAGCGATCCCCCGAGTGGAAAGGTCGCTGACCCTTCGCCCTTGCCTTGGCCTTTGTCCTGGCCGAGGTGGCCGCAAGCAAAGAGCTTGTCGCGAGAGCGCGGCCGAGAGCCTGGCCGTGGGGGTTGTGGACAGCTCGTCGAACGGGCGCGACCGCAAGGTCGTCAGCGATCATGACGCGGTTGAGCTCTGGGCGAGCAGCCACGCCTCGAGCTCTTGGGTTTCGGCGCTCAGGATGAGATCCTCCACGGGCTCGACGCCGAGCGAGGTCACGCGCTCGTGGACGCGCACGGCCTCTTCGGAGTCCAGCTTGCGGCCCAGCTTGTGACCCAGGAGCCTGATCAGCCCTTCGACGCGCCCGCGCTGCAACCCCTCGGCGAGCCCTTCGGCGAGCCCTTCGGCGAGCCCCTCGGCGAGCCCCTCCTGGCGAGCTTGGGCCTGGGCCTCTGCGCGGACCTCGGGGACGACGTCCAGCATGACGCGGGCGAAGGCCGCGCGCCGCTTGAGCTGGGCTGGATCGTCCGTCTCCGGCAGGTACTTTCGAAACTCCTTGATCGTGGCCTCATCCATGGGGAAAACCTCAAGCGCGCGCCCGAGCCACGCCGCCGATCGTCTTTGGGCGGCCCAGGAGATGAACTCCAACAGTCTATTGTCTCTTCGGGTGATCAGAAAGGGGAAGAGCGACTCCAAGAGTGGAAGCTTGTTGCTCGTGATCCAGAAGAAGCCAAAGACCGCAGGGCCAAGCCGGTAGCAGCCCGGCGCCACCTCGGTCAGCTCCCAGTCGCCCTTGAGCCATCTGGGCAAGTTGCCAGAGACGATCCAGAGCGTCTCTTGACCCAGCCAGCCGTCGTCGGGCTCCTCTCTGCGTTCGACCTGCCGCCCTTGCCGTCGCAGGAGCGCCCTGTCGAGCGCGATCCGATCGGTCTTGTCGCCCATCATCTTGATCTCGACCAGGATCTCATCGCCCTGAAGCAGCGACCAGGGGGCGGGCAGCGCCGCCGCGGCCTCCGCGTCAAGGACCCGCAGCAGGCCGTCGGCCTGAACGCTGCCCAGCTTCGTCTCCGGCGGCGCTACCCACCGGAGCGCCCCGCCGGTCAGCGCCGCGGTGTCCTCTTCGAAGGTCATCTTTGCCAGCAGATCCAGCTTGCCCATCAACCCCTCCAAGGCGAGTCGTTTGTTCAGCCCCCCAAAGCCTCCCTCGCCTTTGCTGGCGCGTCAAGGCGTGGATCGGGCAAAGTGCGGAGAAGGGCGGCCCCACTGCTGCTCGGCGGCGTGGGCGCTTGTCCGAGCGGCTCAAGGGCACGCTCGGGTGAGACGCCATCCGGCGATGAAAACCAACAAGGGGGGCTGTCATGGACCTGGAGGGGGTGCGCTTCTTGATCGAGGTCGCGCGCAAGGGGACGATCAAGGGCGCGGCGCGCAACCTGGGTGTGTCGCGCTCTTTCCTGCGCAGGTGTCTTGATCGCCTTGAGGAGCAGGTGGGCGTGTCGCTGCTCCACCGCGATCCCGAAGGGGTGAGGCTGACCGCCGCGGGCGCCGTCGTCATCGAGCGGGGGCTGCCGCTGTTGGAGGGCGCCCGCGCCCTGCTGAACGACGCGCGTGACACCGCCAACGAGCCCACGGGGGTCATCCGGGTCCTCGAACCCATCGGGCTGCCGCTGACACCGCGCGTCAACGTCTTGCTGTCGACCCACGGCGCGTTGCCGAGGCTCAAGATCGTCCTGCGTCAAGTCGAGGACCCGCTGGCCTGCCTCCACGATCCCGTCGAGATCGTCCTGCACGACGGGCAGGCCCCCGATGAGGGTCTCTGGTTCTCCAGGGTCTTGTTGCGAGCTCCCCTGCGCCTGATGGCCTCGGCCAGCTACCTCCAACAGCGCGGGGCGCCAGCGCGCCTTGAGGACCTGGCTCATCACGACCTCCTCGGCTGGATCAGGTCGCGGCAACCCGTCGGGGAGCTGCCGCTCGTGGACGGCGGCGTCGCGCTCGTATCTCCCTGGCTCTCGTCTCCAGACATGTTGCTCCTTCGGGCAATCGCCTCATGCGGCGGCGGCCTCTTGCTGATGCCCCAGGTGCCTTTCTTCGAAGAGCCGGGTTCGGAACCCCTCGTCACCGTGCTTGAAGACCTGGTCGGGGGCGAACTGGTGTTTCGCGCCTCCAGTCGCCATCCGAGCCACATGGACTCTCGAATCCGCGGCGCCCTTGAGCAGATCCAGGCGGCGATCAGGTCCTTCTCCAAGGTTTAGGGAGGGTCGAAGCGCTGGATGGCCGATTCCCGGCCATCCCATGGCCGCCTCGCGTCGTTGTATTGTCCTCATGGCCAACGCTAGGCTCTCAGGCACAGGAGGGCCTCGCCCATGATCAAAGTCATTTGCCCGATCTCCGACCAGCGCGTAGACCGGAACGTGGTGCGCACCAACGGCCTGATCACGACGGCCTGTTTGATCGCCTACGTCTTGACCGGCTCGCCGTGGCTCATCGTGCCGGTGGGCCTCGACTACGTGCTGCGTGCGTCCATGACGGCGCCGCCCAGCCCTATGACGCATCTGGCCCGCGGCGTGGCGCGGCTCCTGCGCCTCCCACACCGCGCCATGGACAAGGCCCCCAAGGTCTTCGCCTCGCGCATCGGGGTGCTCTTCGCCCTCAGCGCCGCGATCACCCACTTCGTCGCCCCCGATGTGGCCCTCTGGCTGGCCAGCACCTTGGCGGTGTTCACCACTCTGGAGTCTGTCTTCGACTTCTGCGTCGGCTGCGTCGTCTACACCTACATCGCCCTCCCTCTGCGTCAGGCCCGCGACGCGGCGACGAAGGCCGCCCTCTCCGTGACCGAGAGCGAGCGCCCGCGCGTCGAGGAAGGCCAGTAGCGCGCCGCAGGTGAAGGGCGGCACGCACCCCGGCGAGGACGGCTGCGGGCTGTTTATCAAGTCGGCCACCCGAGAGGCCGACGAGGGCGCCCAGGTGACGTTCAAGCTCGTCGGGGAGGCCGGCGAGCGCGTATCAGGGCGTCTGATTGACCACCCAGGGCGGCAAGCTCAAGGTTTATCGGCTGAGCGGGTCGAAGAAGAGGCGCTGGGCGTTGTGGGTCAGGAACTTGTCCAGGACGCCGGGGCGCAGGTCCAGGGCGCGGGCCTCGGCGACGCAGCGCTCCATGGACAGGACGGGGTGGTCGGAGGCGAAGATGATCTTGTCCTGGCCCCGCGTGTTCATGAAGTGGATCAGCTCGGGGGGGAAGTACTTCGGGGCGAAGGCCGAGGTCATCAGGTGCAGGTTCTTGTACTTGAGCATCAGGCGGATGGCCTCGGCCCACCAGGGGTCGGCGCCGTGGGCCATGACGACCTTGAGCTCGGGGAAGAAGAGGCAGACCTCGTCCAGGTGCATGGGGTGCTGGCACATGCCGGGCGCCGGAGGGCCTGGGATGCCCGTGTTGACCGAGATCGGCAGGTCCAGCTCGACGCACTTGGCGTAGACCGGGTAGTAGACCCGGTCGTCGGGCGGCAGGTTGAAGAAGAAGGGCACGACGCGGGCCAGCGCCACGGGCTGGGAGCGCACCAGCGCTTCGAGCGCCCGGACGGCCCGCATCCCCATGCGCGGGTCGAGCGAGACCGACAGGACGAAGCGCGCAGGGTCGGCCTCGGTGAAGGCCAGGGCCAGCGGCGAGGGCTCGGGGGCCCGGGTGGTGATGATGGCCTTCTGGACGCCGCAGCGGTCCATGATCTCGATCAGCTCGGCCGGGGTGATGTCGCGGAAGATGGCGTCGGCGCGCTTGAAGTAGTCCTCGGCCACGCGAACGAGGAAGTCGGGCCGCTCCGTCGAGCCCATGTTGACGTTGACGAAGGTGTCGATGGCGCTCATCAAGGGGCTCCTTAAGGGATCGCGTCCGGGTCGGCGTAGAACTGCTTGCACCACTTGCGGTAGCGGCCGATGGGGCCGTCGTTGTCGCACAGGATCGGCGGCTTGATGTGCTTCTTGTTCTCCCAGATCGGGATGTCCTGCTCAAGCTGGCGGCTGATCTCGCGCAGGAAGGCCTTGCCGATCCCACGGGTCACGTCGACGCCCCCGAACTTCTTGACCGTAAAGGCGAAGCGCACGTCGACGTACTCCTCGTCGATGGCCGTCACCGAGTTGACGATCAGCGTCTCGACCAGCCCCACGAAGCGCGTCAGCGAGAAGCCGAAGCCGTGCATCTCGACCTGGATCTCGCCGTTGACCAGCCCGCCGGGCGTCTTCATCACCGTGTCCGAGATGACCCGCAGGATGTGGCCGTCGGGCTCCAACTTCGCCGTCGGCAGGTTGTGCGTGCCGTGCAGGTAGCGGAAGTGCGCCGTGTCCACCGAGTTCTCGGCCATCTCCTGGTTGCGCGTGCGGATCTTCCAGCGCCGCGTCTCGTACTCCGTCCACTCCTCATTACCGAACTCGGGGATCTGCGGGATCTCGTAGGTCGGCGCCCCCCCCTCGGGGTGGTGCCACGCCATCAAGAGGCCGTTGACCTCCCTCAGCTCCCACTTGTCGATGCAGGCCTTGACCGGGATCTTGCTGGCGTAGGGCACCTCGTCGCACTGGCCGTCGGCGCCGAAGCGCCACGCGTGGAAGGGGCAGCGCAGGCTCTCGCCCTCGACCTTGCCCCCGTAGCCCAGGTGCGCGCCCAGGTGCGGGCAGAAGGCGTCCAGCAGCACCGCCTCGCCGCCCTCCGTCCTGTAGAGCACCAGATCCTTGCCGAAGTACTCCAGCGGCATGACCTGGCCCGGCGCCAGCTCGCTGGAGTAGGCCACCTGGAACCACCCGATCGGGTAGGGGGGGAAGGAAAATCGATATCCGCGCGCCATGTCGTCTCCCTCGATGAAGCCTGTCTGTAGCCTGTCCTGGAGTTTTCGAGCCGCCGATGCGCCAGCCCCCTTGCTTTCTTGACCGGAGAGGCACTAGAACATGTTTCAGTTTTGAGCGCAAGGGGGTGTTCGCGGGGGTCATCAGGCCGCGCGGGCGCTCTTGATGAGACCCGAGGCGAGCAGCGGGTCCTGGTCCTGCACCAAGGGGGGGGGAGGGATGGCCAACGTTCCGGCGAGCTGGGATCTTGAGGTGGACGTGGTGTCGGTGGGATCGGGCCTGGGCGGCATCACCTCGGCGATCCTGGCCCACGACATGGGTTGCAGCGCGGTGGTGCTGGAGAAGGCGCCCAAGCTGGGGGGCGTGTGCGCCTACTCGGGCGGCGAGGTCTTCGTGCCCTGCAACCACAAGATGGCGCAGGAGGGGGCCGAGGACACCGTCGAGGCGGGGCTGGACTACTTCAAGTTCCTGGCCGGGGGCTACGCCGACGAGCGGCTGTTGAAGATCCTCTTTGACACCGGGCGGCTGGCGGCGCGCTACCTGGACGAGCGGGCCGGCATCCGGTGGAAGATCGTCAAGAACTTCCCGGACTACCACTACCCCCACGCGCCGGGCACCGTGACCCACGGCCGCTACCTGGAGGTGGAGGTCTTTGACGGCAAGAGCCTGGGGCCCTGGCAGAAGAAGACCTACAAGACCCCGCACATGCCGCCGGGGATCACGCACGACGAGCTCTTTGCCTGGGGCGGGCTGTCGTGCGTGCTCAAGTGGGACTTTGCGTTGATGGGCCAGCGCATCTCGCAGGATCAGCGCACCTTCGGCCCGGGCATGATGGGCTACTTCATCAAGGCCGCGATGGTGGACCGGGCGATCCCGGCCTTCTGCGACGCGCCGGTGCGCGAGCTGGTCGTCGAGGCTGGCCGCGTGGTGGGCGTGCGGGCCGAGCGCGAGGGGCGCGACTTCTGGGTCGGGGCGCGGCGGGGCGTGGTGCTGGCCATCGGCGGCTACGACTGGAACCCGGAGCTGGCCCGCTACTACGAGGGGCTGCCCGAGTGGAACTCCATGTGCCAGCCCACGGTCGAGGGCGACGGCTTCGTGCTCGGCGGCGAGGTCGGGGCGGCCTTCGCTGGGGTGCCGAGCTACAACCTGGGGATGTTCTTCGGCTACCAGATCCCGGGCGAGGAGCACGAGGGCAAGCCTTTGTGGCGGGCCTCGTGGGAGGGGGGCTACCCGCACGCGCTCTGGGTCAACCGGGCCGGGGAGCGCTTCGGCGACGAGTCCTTCTATCGGGACTACCTGCCGCGCTGCCACGCCTGGGACGGCGTGACGCAGAGTCACCCCAACTACCCGCCTTTCTTGATCTTTGATCAGAACTTCAGGGACAAGTACGCGCTGAGCACCTTCCTGCCGGGGCAGCCCATCCCGGAGGAGTTCGTGGCGCGGGCGGAGACGCCGGCGCTGCTGGCGCAGAAGCTGGGCGTGAACCCCGAGGGGCTGGAGGCGACGCTGGCGCGCTTCAACAGCTTCGCGGACGGGGCCGTGGACCCGGACTTCGGGCGCGGGACCTACCCGTGGGCGGCGATGATGATCGGGGACAGGAACCGGCCCAACCCGAACATGGGGCCGCTGAACAAGGCGCCCTACTATGGGCTGGCGCTCAAGCCCGTGGGGGTGGGGATCAACTCGGTGGGCTTGAAAGCGGACGAGCACGCCCGCGTCCTGCATGTGCGCGGCCAGCCGATCGAGGGCTTGTACGCGGTGGGCAACTCGGCCGCGGCGCTCGACACCGGCGCCGGCTACCAGAGCGGCATGTCGAACCTCCGGGGGATGACCTGGGGCTTCATCGCTGGCCGCCACGCCGCGCGGCGCGCGCTGTGAGGGCGGCCGTCGAGCCAGCGAGGGGCGCGCCGCGCAGGAGGGCCGCATGCCGGAAGTGACCTACCAGACCAGCCTGGAGCTGCCCGTCGACAAGATCTGGGACTTCGTCCAGGACATGAACAACTGGGCGCCCTTCATGACCGGCTACCAGAGCCACGAGATCAAGTCCGAGACGCGCTCGATCTGGACGCTCAAGGGCGACGTGGGGATCTTGAGCCGGACCGTCCAGCTCGACGTCAACGTGACCGAGTGGGCCGGCCCGGAGCGCGTGGTCTTCACCCTCAAGGGCCTCAACGAGGACGTCGACGGGGGAGGGACCTTCACCATGCGCCAGACCCCGGCGGCGGCGCCCGCCGTGGCTGGTGGGGTCGATCCGCGCGGGTCGGCGGACTCGGAGGGGAGCGGGGCGATGGCCCTGTCGGGGCGAGCCCCTTCGGAGTTGTCCGTTGAGAGGCCGGCGCCCAAGGGACTCTGGCACCGCTTCGTCGCGTGGCTGATGCGGGCGATGACGGGCGGCGCGAAGAAATCCATGAAAGACGATGACTTGCGCGACGATCCTGCGTCGCCAGCGCCCTCGGCTTCGGCGGCGGGTGTTGAGACGGCGGGGGTCGAGGGGGCAGCGCGATCCAGGCCGGCGGAGCGATCCGGGCCGGCGGCGCCAGTTGTCCTTGAGCTCAAGCTCAGGATGGACGCCGGGGGGCCGATGGCGCCGATGCTCAACGCGATGCTCGGGCCGGCCTGCGCCGAGGCCACCGAGGCTCTGGTCGACAGCATCGCCGCTCGCCTCAAGGTGCTTCATGGGTGAGGCGATGGAGCGGGTCCGGCTGATGGACGCGGGCTGGTCAAGCGACCTCGTCCACGAGCTGCTCGACGGCGGGCCGCCGGCCCCCGGCGCCGGCCAGCTGCTGATCGAGGTCGGGGCCTGCGGGGTGTGCTTCCGCGATCTGATCGACCGCTCGGGGCGCTTCCCCTTCCTCCAGACGCCGATCACGCCCGGCCACGAGGTCGCTGGCCGGGTGATCGCGCTCGGGTCGGGGGTCGAGGGCTGGGCGATCGGGGATCAGGTCGCGACGATGCACCGCGACTCCTGCGGTCAGTGCCCGCAGTGCCGCTCGGGCCAGACCTCCCTGTGCGTGGGCGCGGCCTGGGTCTTCGGGCTGATGGCGGACGGCGGCTACGCCAGCCACGTCCTGGCCCCGCAGAACAGCGTCTACCGGCTGCCGGGCTCGATGTCCGCGGTCGAGGGGGCCATCCTGCATTGCACCTTCGGGACGGCCTTCAGAGGGCTGCACCACTTCGGGGAGATCGGCCCCGGCGACCGGGTGCTGGTCGTGGGGGCCAACGGCGGGGTGGGCGCGGCGGCGGTCCAGCTGGCCTGCCGCCTCGGCGCCGAGGTCGTCGGGGTCGTGCGCGAGGGCGCGCGGGCGGCCTTCGTCGAGGCCCAGGGCGCCAGCCGCGTCGTCGTCGACGCCGAGGGCGGGCGCTTCCACAAGCTGCTCGGGGCGTGGCAGGCCGACGTGGTCCTGGACTGCGTGGGGCCGCCGACCTTCAACGCCGCGCTGCGCTCGGCCCGGATGGGCGGCGGCGTCGTGGTGATCGGCAATGTGGTCGAGGACAAGGCCAGCCTGAACCTGGGCTACCTCGTCGTCAACGGCCTCCACGTCGTCGGATCGAGCGGCGCGACCGCCGAGGACATGGCCGGCGTCCTGGCGCTCCACGCGCGCTCGCCGCTGTCCATCCCTCGCCATTCGATCCTGCCGCTCTCGCAGGCCGACGCCGCCCAGCGCCAGCTCCAGGCCGGCGGGGTGGAGGGGCGGATCGTGCTCGTGCCGCAGGGCAGGGGCGCGGCCAGCTGAGGACAGGTCGCGCTCCGCAGGCGGGACCTGTGTCATTCGCCTGGAATGGCGGGGACTTGCGACGCGTCGCGCGCTTCAGGCGAGGAGCTGGGGGCTGGGCTGGACGAGGGGTGTTGTTGCGGCGCGCTCCGCGCGCGAGGACCTGAGGAGGGGATCATGGAGCTGGGGTTCTGGAAGTTCGCCGAGGCCAACCCGGACAAGGTGGCCGTCATCGAGCCTGACGGCGCCGAGGTCACCGCCGGCGCTCTGCTCTCGGGGGCCAACCAGGCCGTCCACGGGCTCCGGGCGCTCGGGCTCCAGCCGCGCGACAGCGTGGCCGTGCTGCTGGACAACAGCGCCGTGATGCTGGAGCTCTTCATGGCCGCCGCGCAGGCCGGCTGGACCCTGACGCCGATCAACTGGCACCTCGCGCCGCCAGAGATCGCCTACATCGTCGAGAACTCTGGCGCCCGGGCGCTGGTCTGCGCCGCCCGCTTCGCGCCCCAGGCCCGCGCGGCGCTGGCCGGCTCGACGCTGCCGGACGAGGCGCGGCTCTCGGTCGGCGACGCCGAGGGCTTTTGCCCCTACGCGTCGATCAAGGCCGGGATGCCCACCGCCGCGCCGCCGGATCGCTCGGCCGGCGCGACGATGACCTACACCTCCGGGACGACCGGCCGCCCCAAGGGCGTCCGGCGCCCCGCCGCCCAGGCCAGCCCCGAGCAGGTCTACACCCAGCAGGCCCTCTTCCTCGGGCTCTTCGGCATCCTGCCCGGCTCGGCCGGCGTCCACCTGGTCGTCGCGCCGCTCTACCACACGGCGGTGATCAACTTCGCCACCAACCACCTGCACCTGGGCCACACCCTCGTCCTGATGGAGCAATGGACTCCGGAGCAGACCCTGGCGCTGATCGAGCGCTACAAGGTCACCAGCAGCCACATGGTCCCCACGCAGCTCTCGCGCCTGCTCAAGCTGCCCGAGGACGTCAAGGCCCGCTACGACCTCTCCTCGCTGACCCACGTGATCCACAGCGCCGCCCCCTGCCCCGTGGACGTCAAGCAGGCCATGCTCGACTGGTGGGGCGACTGCATCTACGAGTACTACGCCGCCTCGGAGGGCGGCGGGACCCTGGCCACCCCCCAGCAGTGGCGCCGCAAGCCCGGCACCGTCGGCCTGCCCTGGCCCATCTCCCAGATCCGCGTCCTCGACGACGAGGGCCAGCCCTGCCCCGCCGGCGAGCCCGGCACCGTCTGGATGCGCATGGGCGAGCACCGCTTTGAGTACCACGAGGACCAGGAGAAGACCGACCGGGCCTGGAGCGAGGGCTTCTTCACCGTCGGCGACGCCGGTTTTCTCGACGCCGACGGCTTCCTCTTTCTGTGCGACCGCAAGGCCGACATGATCATCTCCGGCGGGGGCCACATCTACCCCG
This sequence comes from Pseudomonadota bacterium, assembly GCA_005804885.1. Lineage (GTDB taxonomy): Bacteria > Myxococcota_A > Bradymonadia > Bradymonadales > SYOX01. The sequence goes on along the minus strand of SYOX01000097.1, from coordinate 496 downwards.
CCGAGATCGAGGCCGCCCTCGTCGCCCACCCCGACGTCGCCGCCGTCGCCGTCTTCGGCGTCCCCGACGACGACTGGGGCGAGCAGGTCAAGGCCGCCGTCGAGCCCATGCCCGGCGTCGCCGCCAACTCCGATCTGGAGGCCGCCCTGCGGGCCTTCTGCGCCGAGCGCCTTGCGCGCTACAAGATCCCCAGAACATTCGACTTTGTCGACAGCCTCCCGCGCGACCCCAACGGCAAGCTCTTCAAGCGACAGCTGCGCGACCCCTACTGGATCGACCGCCCCAAGGCCATCTGATCCCCCGCCGCCGACCGCCGGGTTGGCCTTGCCCCGTGTCACACGCGAACCGGATGGACGCCCCCTGTGTCAGGGTAGTTGTCACCCCGGCGGCCCAATGTTTGGGTGGCTGAAGGGGTTGAATCGAATCGGGGGCGGTGAGAGGATCAGCGCATGAGCAGCAACTACCCCATGAGCTTCAGGATCGAGATGGTGCGTCG